>JACRBA010000035.1 GCA_016213265.1 Burkholderiales bacterium
CAGCTGCCGCTCGTCCTTGACCTCCTCGCGCAGGCTCTCGTCGACGGCGCGGCGGATGAGCTCCACCGCCTTGGTGAGGTCGAAGGGCTTGGGCAGGTACTCGAAGGCCCCGCCCTGGAAGGCCGACACCGCGCTGTCCAGGTCGGAGTAGGCGGTCATGATGATGACCGGCAAGCCCGGCAGCCGCTCCTTCACCTGGGCCAGCAGGTCCAGGCCCGAGCCGCCCGGCATGCGGATGTCGCTCACCAGCACCTGGGGCTCGTCGTCCGCCAGGGCGGTGAGCACCTCGCGCGGGTTGGCGAAGCTGCGCACCGGCAACTGCTCGCGGGCCAGGGCCTTTTCGAGCACGAAGCGGATCGATTGGTCGTCGTCGACGATCCAGATGGGTTTCATCGAGGGGGCTGTCTTTCAGCGTCAGGGCAACGGAATCACGATCTTGAAGACCGTGCGTCCCGGCTCGCTGTCGCATTCGATCGTGCCCTGATGCTGTTGGACGAAGGTCTGCGCCAGCGTGAGCCCGAGTCCTGAGCCGCCGTCCCGCCCCGATACCAAGGGGTAGAAGATGCGGTCCTTCAGGTGCTCGGGGACGCCCGGTCCGTTGTCCTGAATATGCAATTCCAATGCCAGTCGATAGCGCTGCTTGCCGATCGTCACCTGGCGGGCCACCCGCGTGCGCAGGATGATCTCGGCGTCCTCGCGCTCGATGCGCTCGGCCAGCGCCTGGGCGGCGTTCTGCACGATGTTGAGCACGGCCTGGATGAGCTGCTCGCGGTCGCCGCGGAACTCGGGGATGGACGCGTCGTAGTCGCGCCTCACGCTCAGGCCGCGCGGGTGCTCCAGCAGCACCAGCGTGCGCACGCGCTCGCACACCTCGTGGATGTTCACGTCGCCCACCACATGCGGCTTGCGGTGCGGCGCCAGCAGGCGGTCCACCAGCGTCTGCAGGCGGTCGGCCTCGTGGATGATGACCTGGGTGTACTCGGTCAGCTCCGCCGACGGCAGCTCCAGCGCGAGCAGCTGCGCCGCCCCCCGGATACCGCCCAGCGGGTTCTTGATCTCGTGGGCCAGGTTGCGGATGAGCTCCTTCGTCACCTCCGCCTGGCCGTGCACGCGCTCTTCGCGCTCCTGGCGGGTCTGCTGCTCGATCTCGATCATCTCGACCAGCAGGGCACCGCCCGCACGGTCGGTCTGGCTGACGATGATGTGCACCGGCACCGGCTCGCTTCCGCCCACCACCGCGCGGCGCAGCGCGCCTTCGAAGCGGCGGGTGGAGAACTCGTTGCGGCTGACCGCATCCAGCGCCTCGCGCAGCGCCGCCGGCTCACGCAGCCACTCGTGCAGGTGGCGCTGGGTGAGCGTGCGGCGCGACAGGCCCACCGCCGCCTCCAGCGGCGCATTGGCAAACAGGCATTCGCCGCCCGGGCTCACCACGGCCACCATCGTGGCCAGCAGGTCCAGCGCCTCCAGCCCGGCCGTGGTATCGGCCTGGGCGAGGGGGGAATGGCCGGCGGGGGTCACGATGGCAGCTTGGACAGCTCCCGGCGCAGCGCCGCCACATCGGCCTCCTGGCGGGTGATGGCGGCCTTCAGCTCGGCCACGCGGTCGAGGTAGCGCTGCGCGTTGCGCACCTCGTCGCCGCGGCGCTCGGGCTCGCCGTTGTTGTACTCGCGGCGCAGGGCTTCCAGGCGTTCCTCGGCCTGGGCGAGCTCGGTTTCGAGGATGCGGCGGGCATCGGTGTCCCGTGCGCGCTGCTCGGCCGAATCCACCCGGTCGGTCTTGGGGTTGGACGAGGGCGAAGCGCTCTGCACGGGCTTGGGCTTCGGCCCCGCGATCGTCGTGGGCTGCTGCGCCTCGCGCGCCTTGCAGCCGCGGGCCTCGGCTTCCTTGGCGGTGATCGTGTTGGTGAACACGTTGCCCGGGCAGATGTAGTAGACGTTGCCCGCCTGCGCTGCGGCTGGCCCGGCCGCCAGCAGGCAGGCCAGGGACAGCGCCGGCACGCGCCACGCGCCGAGAAGGGGAGCCGGTGTGATCATGCGATTGATTGTGCGCCAAAGGCCTTCAACGGCCCACGCGCACACGCCGCCGACCGGGCCGCGGCCATGAAAAAGGGCGGCCTTCGGCCGCCCCTGTGCGCATCTCGCCGTGCGGCGGCCCCGGCCAGCGGAGCCGCCGCGCGGGGCATCACAGCGCGTAGTACATGTCGAACTCGACCGGGTGCGTGGCCATGCGGAAGCGGGTCACCTCCTGCATCTTCAGCTCGATGTAGGCGTCGATGTAGGCGTCGGTGAACACGCCGCCCTTGGTCAGGAACGCGCGGTCCTTGTCCAGGTACTCCAGCGCCTGGTCCAGGCTGTGGCAGACGGTCGGGATCTTCGCGTCTTCTTCCGGCGGCAGGTGGTACAGGTCCTTGGTGGCGGCCTCGCCCGGGTGGATCTTGTTCTCCACGCCGTCCAGGCCGGCCATCAGCAGCGCGGCGAAGCACAGGTACGGGTTGGCTGAAGGGTCCGGGAAACGTGCCTCGATGCGGCGGCCCTTGGGGTTGGCCACGTACGGGATGCGGATGGACGCCGAGCGGTTCTTGGCCGAGTAGGCCAGCTTGACCGGGGCCTCGAAGCCGGGCACCAGGCGCTTGTAGCTGTTGGTGCCGGGGTTGGTGATGGCGTTGAGCGCGCGGGCGTGCTTGATGATGCCGCCGATGTAGTACAGCGCGAACTCCGACAGGCCCGCATAGCCGTCGCCAGCGAACAGGTTCTTGCCGTCCTTCCAGACCGACTGGTGCACGTGCATGCCCGAGCCGTTGTCACCGACGATGGGCTTGGGCATGAAGGTGGCCGTCTTGCCGTAGGCATGGGCCACGTTCACGATCACGTACTTCTGCAGCTGCAGCCAGTCGGCGCGCTCGACCATGGTGGAGAACTTGGTGCCGATCTCCATCTGGCCGGCGTTGGCCACCTCGTGGTGGTGCACCTCGACCGGGATGCCCAGCTGCTCCAGCAGCAGGCACATCTCCGAGCGCATGTCCTGGCCGCTGTCGACCGGCGGCACCGGGAAGTAGCCACCCTTGACGGTGGGGCGGTAGCCGGAGTTGCCGTGCTCGTACTCCTTGGCGGAGTTCCAGGCGGCTTCTTCCGATTCGATCTTGAAGAACGAGCCGGACATCTCGTTGCCCCAGCGCACGCTGTCGAACACGAAGAATTCGGGCTCGGGGCCGAAGAAGGCGGCGTCGCCCAGGCCGGAGCTCTTCATGTAGGCCTCGGCGCGCTTGGCCAGCGAACGCGGGTCGCGCTCGTAGGGCTTGCCGTCGTGCGGATCGATGACGTCGCAGGTCAGGATCAGCGTGGGCTCTTCGAAGAACGGGTCGATGTTGGCCGTGTTGGGGTCGGGCATGAGCAGCATGTCCGACGCTTCGATGCCCTTCCAGCCGGCGATGGAGGAGCCGTCGAACGCATGGCCCGACGAGAACTTGTCCTCGTCGAAATGGGACACGGGCACGGAGACATGCTGCTCCTTGCCCCGGGTATCGGTGAAGCGGAAGTCGACGAACTTGACTTCGTTCTCCTTCACCATCTGCATCACGTCGGCGACGGTCTTGGCCATCAAAAAGGCTCCTGGCGGCTGGGTGTATTCAAGGACAAGGGTCAGGCCCGCACCGGGCTGACCGGTGACCCGCACGGGGCGGTGCACCGCTTCGGGCGGGCAGGCCGCGGGGATTATGCAGAAACCATGCCCACTTCTGGTGATTGCGTCGGGAGCGCGGCCCCGCCTTTCGTCACCCGAGTGGACAGGGGTTGACCCGGCGCAAGTGCCTGCCGCGCACCACCACCGTGCATGCCGACGCCCCAGAGCAGGGCGTCCGGCGCGCACCTATTCGGTGCTGAATTCCACCCCGGGCAGCGCTGCCAGCCCAGCCTGCAGGGCCAGGAAGGCCGCCTGGGTGGCCACGGGCTCGCCCTTGACGCCCAGCTCGATGTGGCGCCCCCGCTGCGGATGGTCCACGCTGGGCAGGCTGAACACCTTCACGCCCGGGTGGCCCGCCTCGAGGGCTTCCATCAGAGGCGTCAGCGTGGCCTCCATGCTGCCGCGCACGTAGACCGAGCGCTCCAGGTGGGCGCGCGGCACGAGGCCGGCGTAGCGCTGGTCGAGCAGCCACTCGATCATCGGGTGGGCCATCACCGGGAACCCCGGCACGAAGTGCACGTCCCCCACACTGAAGCCCGGGATCTTGTTGTAGGGGTTGGGGATGAGTTCGGCCCCCTCGGGAAACACGCCCATGTTCAGCCGGTGCACGTTGTCGGGCCGGTCGGGCAGGTAGGCCTGGCCCTGCTCGGCCGCCACGTCGCGCATTCGCTCCTCGATCAGCGCCAGGGCGCCCGGGTGCAGCACGAGGGGGCGCCCGAGCGCCGCCGCGGCGCACTGGCGCGTGTGGTCGTCCGGCGTGGCGCCGATGCCGCCGCAGCTGAAGACCACGTCGCCGCTGGCGAAGGCCTCGCGCAGGGCCGCGGTGAGGCGCACGCGCTCGTCGCCCAGGTAGCGTACCCAGGCGAGCGCATGGCCGCGCGCACCGAGCAGCTCGATGACCCGGGCCATGTGCCTGTCCTGCCGACGGCCCGAGAGAATCTCGTCACCGATGATGATCAGACCGAATTCGCGGCTCATGGGCAGTGTCCCGAGGCAGGGGGTTCAGGCCAGCGGGCCGCGCAGGTCGACCCGGCTGGCCAGGGCGCCGTCCGGGGCGGGCGGCGGCGGGTCCACCGGCTCGACCACCACCACGGCGGCCGCGCGACGGGCGTGCAGCGCGGCGAGCAGGTAGTGGGTGAACCACAGGGACGAAAAGGCGAACACCAGCGTGTACAGCCACACCGTGGCCGCCACCATCAGCGGCGCCAGCACCAGCGCGAGCGCGCTGACCGCCCAGATGAGCGTCGGCGCGGCGCCAAGAAAGCCGCTGACGATGCCCAGCAGCAGCAGCTGCCAGCGGTGCTCGGCCATGAGGGCGCGGCGCTCGTCGGCACTGGCATGTTCGGCCAGCGCGTCGAAGCTCATGACACGCGCCGTCAGCCAGCCCCAGATCAGCGGCGGCACGATCAGCACCGCGCCGGGAATCAGCCACAGCGGCAGGGTGACGAAGATGGCCAGCAGCGCCAGCACGGTGGCACCCAGCGACCAGCCGAGGCTCTGCCACCACGCCGCGCCGCGGCGCTTCTCGAGCGCGGGGAACCGCCGCTCGGCGACCAGGCTCACGATGGCCGGCGTCATGAGCAGGGCCACCAGCAGCAGCGAGGCCACGATGACCAGCGGCGCCGCCAGGGCGATGAGGATCAGCGAGACCACCATGGCCCGGAAGTGCGGGCCCATCATGGACTCCACCCACTTCAGCGCCGCATCCACCAGCGCCCAGTCCTCCAGCGCCTGGCGCACGGCCGCGTAGGCGCCGTCCCAGAACCAGTACGCCCAGCCGATCGTCAACCCACCGGCGATGAGCAGCGGCAGCAGGGAAAGGCCGATCACCCGCGGCATCAGCAGGTAGGCCAGCGCGCGCCAGAAGGAGTCGAGCAACAGGGTCATCGGGCGCAGCATAGCGGGCCGGCGCGCGGCGGACAGGCGCCGCCGCGTGCCGGGCGGATCACTCGTCGTCGCCGCCCAGGATGCCGCCGAGCAGGCCGCCGGTGGCGAAGCCGCCCAGCACCGAGCCTTCCTCACGCGAGCCGCCCATCTGCGGGGCCGCGGCGAACACGCGGCTGGCCAGGCGGGAGAACGGCAGGCTCTGCAGCCACACGGTGCCCGGGCCCGTCATCTTGGCGAAGAACAGGCCCTCGCCGCCGAACAGCGCGGTCTTGATCTTGCCGACGTACTGGATCTCGAAGTTCACGTTGGGCGTGTAGGCCACCACGCACCCGGTGTCGATCATCAGTGTCTGGCCGGGCTGCAGCTCGCGCTTGACCACCGTGCCGCCGGCGTGCACGAAGGCCAGGCCGTCGCCCTCGAGCTTCTGCATGATGAAGCCCTCGCCGCCGAAGAAGCCCACCGACAGCTTCTGCTGGAAGTGCAGGCCGATGGACACGCCGCGCGCCGCGCACAGGAACGCGTCCTTCTGGCACACCAGCATGCCGCCGAGCTGGCGCAGGTCCATGGGGATGATCTTGCCCGGGTAGGGCGCGGCGAAGGCCACGCGCGCCTTGCCGGCGCCCTGGTTGGTGTAGACCGTGGTGAACAGCGACTCGCCGGTGATCAGGCGCTTGCCCGCGCCGAGCAGCTTGCCGAACAGGCCGCCGCCTTGCTTGCCGCCGTCACCGAACACGGTGTCCATGCCGATCGACGCATCCATGAAGAACAGGCTGCCGGCCTCACCCACGGCCGCCTCGCCGGGGTCGAGCTCGACCTCCACGAACTGCATCTCCGAGCCCTTGATCTCGTAGTCCACGACATCCATCGCCATTGCTGTGTCCCTTGTTCAAAGCCGGGCGGCACCTGGCCGCGAAGGCGCGAATGGTACTGAAATCGTGCTCCGCCGCGCCGCCCCCGCTCAGCGGGCCGGGGCTGCCCGGGTCGCTCGCCCGGGGTGGCGGGCGGCGGTGGCCGTCGCACGCGACTGCAGGCCACCGAAGCAGGTGGCCAGCAGCAGCGCCACGATGCGCTCGTCGGTGTAGGCGCCGCTGGCCTTCAGCACGCCCAGCACCGGGTCGCAGGCGCGCGCGAACAGGGTGTACAGCACCACCTCGGGGGGAATGGCCGTGTCGATGTCGCCACGGGCCTGCGCCTCGGTGATCCATTCGCCGAGTTGCTCGCTCACCGCGAGCAGCTTGCCCATGTAGCCGGCATCGGCGGCCAGCGCCGCACGCAGCGCCGAATTCTGGGCGGGCAGCGACGGCATTTCACCGGCCAGCTGCACCTCGAGCGTCCAGCGGGCCACGGCCTGCAGGCGCTCGAACGCGCTCATGCCGGAGACGGCCAGCTCGGCCAGCCGGGCCTGGGCGCGGTCGAGCACGCGCACCATGGCCGCCGCTGCCAGCGCCTCCTTGGAGGGGAAGTGCTTGTAGAGCACCGCCTTGGCGATGCCCACGTCGGCCGCGACCTCGTCCACCGTCATGCCGTCGTAGCCCTTCTGCGCCAGCAGCCGGTTCACCGACGAGACGATGGCCTCTTCGCGCGCCTGCAGAACCTGTTCGCGAAACGACACCCGTGCCATGGCGCCATGTTACCCCGGCGTGCGCCGAGATGAACTCAGCAGGCGAAATTTGTACCGAATAGTTTTCCGATTGACCACACAGTTGACTCAGTGAACTGCACAGTTCACATTTCGCACCGTTCGGTTCTGAACACCGAATTCGCCCCGACATCGCTCTCTTCACCCCGATTCGCCAACTTGATGGAGAACCGCCATGTGGACATGGATCCAACGCACCGGCGTCGTCGCCGCCGTGGTCGCCAGCAGCCTGCTCGCCGGCTGCTGGGATGACGACGACAACGACAAGCCCAACCTCGTCGAAGCCGTGCAGGCCGACCCCGACTTCAGCGTGCTGGCGGAAGCCGTCGTGGCCGCCGACCTGGCCACCACGCTCAGCGGTGACGGCCCCTTCACGCTGTTCGCGCCCACCAACGCCGCCTTCACCGAGCTGCTGGCCGAGCTGGGCCTGACGAAGGAAGAGCTGTTCGCCGACAAGGCGCTGCTCACGGCCGTGCTCACCTACCACGTGGTGGCGGGCGAGGTGATGGCGGCCGACATCCCGGTGGGCAGCCCCATCACCACCGTGCAGGGCGGCTACTTCAAGATCGACAGCTCGTCGGGCGTGCTGGCCGTCACCGACGGTCGCAACCGCGTGAGTCCCATCTCCGCCACCGACCAGGAGGTGGAGAACGGCGTCATCCATGTGGTGGACAAGGTGCTGCTGCCGGCGGACAAGACCGTGGTGCAGACCGCCGCTGCGCTGGCCGCGGGCGACCCGCCCGAGTTCACGCTGCTGGTGGAGGCGCTGCAGGTGACCGGCCTGGACGCCACGCTGTCCGGCACCGGGCCGTTCACCGTGTTCGCGCCTACCGACGCCGCCTTTGCCGAGCTGCTGGACGAACTGCAGCTGACCAAGGACGAGCTCTTCGCCGACACGGCCCTGCTGAGCAGCGTGCTCACCTACCACGTCGTACCCGGACTGGTGCTCGCGGCCGATGTGCCCGTGGGCGCTCCCATCACCACGGTGCAGGGCGGCAGCTTCAGTGTGGACAGCTCGCTGGTCATCACCGACACCGCCGGGCGCACCGCCAACATCACCCTGACCGACGTGCTGGCCGGCAACGGCGTCATCCACGTCATCGACCGCGTCATCCTCCCGGCGCTGTGAGCGCCACCCTTCCCTCCCTGAAAGGACTCACTCCATGAAGCGACTGCTCATCTCCGTGGCCCTCGGCATGGCGGCCCTTGGCGCGCAGGCCAAGGACATCGTGGACACCGCCGTGGCGGCCGGCCAGTTCAAGACCCTGGCCACCGCCCTGCAGGCCGCCGGCCTGGTGGACACCCTCAAGGGCCCCGGCCCGTTCACCGTGTTCGCGCCGACCGACGCCGCCTTCGCCAAGATCCCCAAGGCGCAACTCGACGCGCTGCTGGCCGACAAGGCCAAGCTCACGGCCGTGCTCACCTACCACGTGGTGCCGGGCAAGGTGATGGCCAAGGACGTGAAGGCCGGCAAGGTCAAGACCGTGCAGGGCAAGGAGCTCACCGTGGCCACGACCGGCGGCGTCATGGTGGACAACGCCAAAGTGGTGCAGACCGACATCGCCGCCGACAACGGTGTGATCCACGTGATCGACACGGTCGTGATGCCCGCGATGTGAGGCACACCCCATGAAGAAAATGGCCGCCCGGTGGGCGGCCTTTTTTTTACTTCAGCGCCTTGTAGCGCATGCGGTGCGGGCGGGCGCCCTCTTCGCCGAGGCGCTTCTTCTTGTCTTCCTCGTACTCGTGGAAGTTGCCCTCGTAGAAGAACCACTGCGAGTCGTCTTCCACGGCCAGGATGTGCGTGCAGATGCGGTCGAGGAACCAGCGGTCGTGCGAGATGACCATGGCCGAGCCGGCGAACTCCAGCAGCGCCTCCTCCAGCGCACGCAGGGTTTCCACGTCCAGGTCGTTCGAGGGCTCGTCCAACATGAGCACATTGCCGCCCTGCGCCAGCGTCTTGGCCAGGTGCAGCCGGCCGCGCTCGCCACCCGACAGGCTGCCCACCAGCTTCTGCTGGTCGTTGCCCTTGAAGTTGAAGCGGCCGATGTAGGCACGGCTGGGCATGACGAACTTGCCCACGACGATGTTGTCCAGGCCGCCGGAGACGTCCTCCCACACGGTCTTGTCGTTGGCCAGGTTCTCGCGGCTCTGGTCGACGAAGGCCAGCTTGGCGGTCTTGCCGATCACCACCTCGCCGGAATCGGGCTGCTCGGTGCCCTGGATCATGCGGAACAGCGTCGACTTGCCGGCGCCGTTGGGCCCGATGATGCCGACGATGGCACCGG
>JACRBA010000042.1 GCA_016213265.1 Burkholderiales bacterium
ACACCCCGCCCACCTGCGCCCGGGCGCGGCCCCGGGGCCTGTCCCCGGCCGCGGGCGCCGCCGAGGCGCCGGCGGCCGGCGCCGACGCCACCTCGGGGGCAGCCGCAGGCGGCCGGGCCGGCGCACCGGAGGCCTGCGACCAGGGGGCAGGTGGTTCACCGGCGGGCAGGGCGGTGGCGCCGGCGGGCTCCAGCGGGGCGTGCAGCCGCCCGAGGTTGGACAGGCTCAGCCGCTGCTGCCAGGCGGTGGGTGGCACCGCCCAGGCGGGTGCGCCCGTGGCGCGCGGCATCGACGCATCTGCCCCCTCGGCGGGGCCGGGCAGGGCGCTGGCGGCAGGCGCGGCGACCTCCAGGCCGCGGCCCAGCGGGCTGCCCCCGGTGGCTGCCAGCACGGCCTCCACCGCGCGTCGCACCGCCTGGTACACCTCGCCGGACTCGCGGAAGCGCACCTCGATCTTCGTCGGGTGCACGTTCACGTCCACCCGCGTGGGATCGATGTCGATGAACAGCACGTAAGCCGGCTGGCGCTGGCCGTGCAGCACGTCTTCATAGGCGCTGCGCAGCGCATGCGCGACCAGCTTGTCGCGCACATAGCGGCCGTTCACGTAGGCGTACTGGTGGTCGGGGCGCGCCCGCGCGGCCTCGGGCAGGCCGGCGCGGCCGATCACGCGCATGGGGCCCGCAGGCAGGTCCACCGCGCGGCTGGCCTCGACGAACTCGGCGCCCAGCACGTCGGCCATGCGCTGCTCGTGCGAGGCGCGGCGCCATTGCGCCACCAGCTTGCCGTCGTGCCACACCGCGAAGCCCACGTCGGGCCGCGCCAGGGCGTGGCGGCGCACGGCCTCCAGCGCATGCGCCAGCTCGGTGGCGGCGCTTTTGAGGAACTTGCGCCGCGCTGGCGTGCTGAAGAACAGCTCGCGCACCTCGATGCTGGTGCCCACCGCGCGCGCCGCGGGTTGCAGCTCGCCACTGCGCGCGTCGAGCCGGTGGGCATGCGGCGCCTCGGGCGTGCGGCTGACGATGGCCATCTCGCTCACCGAGGCGATGGCGGCCAGCGCCTCGCCGCGGAACCCCATGGTGGACACGCCTTCCAGCTCGGCCAGCGAGCGGATCTTGCTCGTGGCATGGCGCTTCACGGCCAGCGGCAGCTCGTCGGCCGGGATGCCGCCGCCATCGTCTTCCACCACGATGGCGCGGATGCCGCCGGACACGAGCTTCACGGTCACCTGGCCCGCGCCGGCGTCCAGCGCGTTGTCCACCAGCTCGCGCACCACCGAGGCCGGGCGCTCCACCACCTCGCCCGCGGCGATCTGGCTCACCAGCTCGTCGGGCAGCTCGCGGATGGCACGGCGCGGCGCGGCGGCGGCCGGCTCGGCAGTGCCGGGAGAAAGGGCCAGGTCGGTCATTGGCGGATTGTAGAAACCCCGTCGCACGGCCCTGGGGATAATTCCTCGCCATGGAACTCATCGCCTTCCTGATCGACTTCATCCTGCATGTCGACCAGCACCTCGCGGCCTTCGTCGCCCAGTACGGTGCCTGGGTCTACGCGCTGCTGTTCCTCATCATCTTCGTCGAGACGGGCGTGGTGGTCATGCCCTTCCTGCCGGGCGACTCGCTGCTGTTCGTGGCCGGCGCCATGTGCGGCGTGGGGCTGATGGACCTGCCCACCACCATCGGCCTGCTCTTCGCCGCCGCGGCGCTGGGCGACCAGTGCAACTACAGCGTGGGGCGCTTCGTCGGGCCGCGCGTGTGGGGCTGGGAGCAGTCGCGCTGGTTCAACCGCGAGGCCTTCCTGCGCGCCCACGCGTTCTACGAGCAGTACGGCGGCATCACGCTGGTGCTGGCGCGCTTCATGCCCTTCCTGCGCACCTTCGTGCCCTTCGTGGCCGGCGTGGCCGAGATGAGCCGGGCGCGCTTCACCGCCTACAACGTGGGCGGCGCGGCGCTGTGGGTCGTGGGCATCACGGTCGCCGGCTACCTCTTCGGCAACGTGCCGTGGGTGAAGGAGCACCTCGAGAAGATCATCTGGGCCATGATCCTCGTGCCCGGCCTCATCGTGATCGCCGGCGCCTGGCGCGCCCGCCGCGCCGCGCGGCAGGTGGCGGGCCCGGTGGCCTGACGACGCCGTGGCCGAGGTTCGCGCGGGGTCGGACACGCCCGACGCCCCGTTCGCCCTGCTGGACGACCTGGGCACCGGCGGGCAGCCACGCCACAGCCGCCTGTACACCGGCTTGGCCGGTGAGCACCGCGCGCCCACGCCCGCGGCGCTCGACGCCACCTGGCGCGCCGTGCAGGCCGACCAGCAGGCGGGTCTGCACGCCGTGCTGCTGGCCGACTACGAATGGGGCGTGGCCGTGGGCGAGGCGGGGCCGGCCGATGGCTGGCGGGCCGCCGGGGCGGCGGCCGTGGGTGGCCTGCGTGTGCTGATGTTCCGCGAGCTGCGCCACCTGGACGCGGCCGCCACTGCCGGCTGGCTCGCCGAGGCGGAGCAGGCCGCGGCCCCCGCGCCGGCCGGCCTGCTCGACGTGACCGAGGACACCGACGAGCAGCGCTTCGGCGAGGCGATCGCCGCCATCCACGAGGCCATCCGGCGTGGCGAGACCTACCAGGTCAACCACACCTATCGGCTGCATGGCCGGGCTTTCGGCCCGCCGGTCGCGCTGTACCGCCGCCTGCGCGCGCGTCAGCCGGTGGCCTATGGGGCGCTGGTGGCCCTGCCGGCGCTGCCGGGCGAGGACACGGCCCGCTGGGTGCTCTCGCTCTCGCCCGAGCTGTTCCTGCGCCACGACGGCGGCTGGCTGCAGGCGCGGCCGATGAAGGGCACGGCGCCCCGGCACCCCGGCGACGCGGGGGCCGATGCGGCCGCCGCCGCCTGGCTGCGTGGCGACCCGAAGAACCGCGCCGAGAACCTGATGATCGTGGACCTGCTGCGCAACGACCTCGGCCGGGTGGCGCAGCCTGGTTCGGTGCAGGTGCCGGCGCTGTTCGAGACGGAGGGCTACGCCACCGTGTGGCAGATGACGTCCACCGTGCGGGCGCGGCCGGCGCCCGGCCTGGGCATGCCCGGGCTGCTGCGCGCCACCTTCCCGTGCGGGTCCATCACGGGGGCGCCCAAGCACCGCACGATGCAGATCATCCGTGGCCTGGAGGGCACGGCGCGCGGCCTGTACTGCGGTGCCATCGGCTGGGTCGATGCGCCGGGGCCCGGCGAGTCGCTGGGGCCGTGCTGCCTGTCGGTGGCGATCCGCACGCTCACGCTCGGCGCGCCGGCGGACGATGGCACGCGGCCGGCGGCATTCGGCGTGGGCGCGGGCATCGTGCTGGACAGCGTGGCCGACGACGAGCGGCGCGAGTGCCGCCTGAAGGCGCGCTTCCTCACCGCCATGGACCCCGGCGTGCGCCTCATCGAGACGATGTGCTGGACGCCTGCCGAGGGCGTGCGGTGGTGGCCGCGCCATGTGGCCCGCCTGCGCGCCAGCGCGGCCGCGCTGGGCTTTCCGTTCGACGAGGCCGCGCTCGCCGCCGGCCTGTCGGCGCTGGCGTCCGCCTTGGCGGCGCACGGGCCGTCCCGCCTGCGCGTGACGCTGGGCCACGATGGCCGCCTGGACTGGCTGCATGCCCCCTTGGACCCGCTGGCCACCGACCCCGACGGCACCGTGCGCCTGTGCTGGGCCGACGACCCCCTGCCGCGCGCGCGCCCCCTGGCGGGCCACAAGACCACCGACCGCGCGGCCTACGACCGCGCGGTGCAGGCGGCCACGGCGCAGGGCGCCTTCGACAGCCTGCTGCTGCGCGAGGACGGCGTGCTGCTGGAAGGCGGGCGCAGCAATGTCTTCGTGCGCCTGGACGGCCGCTGGTGGACGCCGCCGCTGGCCGATGGTGTGCTGCCCGGCGTGATGCGCGGCGTGCTGCTGGACGACCCGGCCTGGGCCGCGGCCGAGCGCCAGCTCACGCGCGCCGATGTGGAGCGCGCCGAGGCAGTGGTGGTGTGCAATGCCCTGCGCGGCGTGCTGCGCGCCCGGCTGGCCTGAGACGCGCGCGCTTTCTCAAGTGGCGCGGTTGCGCGCCAGGGGCGGGTTCTTCGCGAAATAGCGCTCGATGCCCGAGAACAGCGCCTCGACCAGGCGATTCTGGTAGTCGGGGTCGCGCAGCTTGGCTTCTTCCTCGGGGTTGGAGATGAAGGCGGTCTCCACCAGGATGGACGGGATGTCGGGCGCCTTGAGCACCGCGAAGCCGGCCTGCTCCACACGTGCCTTGTGCAGCCGGCCCACCCGCCCGATGCGGCTGAGCACCTCGCTGCCCACGCGCAGGCTGTCCTTGATCTGCGCGGCGGTGCTCATGTCCAGCAGCGTCCGCAGCACCTGCTTGTCGCGCGTGGCGGCGTTGACGCCGCCCACCACGTCGGCGGCGTTTTCCTTCTTCGCCATCCATCGGGCGGCAGCGCTGCTGGCGCCGTTGGATGACAGGGCGAACACGCTCGCGCCGCGCGCCTGCGGGGTGAAGAAGGCATCCGCATGCACGGACACGAAAAGGTCGGCCTGCACGCGGCGCGCCTTGTTCACCCGCTCGTGCAGCGGTACGAAGAAATCCTCGTCGCGCGTCAGCATCGCGCGCATGCCCGGCTTGGTGTTGAGGCGGTCCCGCAGCCGCCGCGCGATCTGCAGCACCACGTCCTTTTCCTTCAGGCCGGTGGGCCCGATGGCGCCCGGGTCCTCGCCGCCGTGGCCGGGGTCGATGGCCACGATCACCAGGCGGTTGATGCGCTGCTTCTGCGCGGCGGTGGGCGGCGGAGGCGGCGCATGCGTTTCCGGTGCCGGCCCGGCGGGTGCGGCGGCCACCGGCGGGGTGGGGGCTGGCGCCGGGGCACCCAGCGGCCGGTCCACCCGGCCGATGAACTCGCCCAGGGCGTCCTGCACCTCCTGCGCGGCCTCTCGCTCGGCGGCGTCCTTTTCCTGGATCAGCGCCAGCAGCGGGTCGGCCTCCTGCGTCGGGTGCAGGTCGAAGACCAGCCGGTGCTGGTAGGCGGCCACGGGCGTCAGCGCGAACTGCTGCGGCTTGACGGGCTGCTTCAGGTCGATGACCAGGCGCACCACGCGCGGCTGGTTCTGGCCCACCCGCACGCCGGCGATGTAGGGGTCGTCGGGGCGCACCTTGCCCACCAGCTCGCGCAGGGCGGGGCTCAGCTCCAGCTGTTCGATGTCCACCACCAGCCGCGAGGGGTTGTCGGCCACGAAGTGGCGCGCCGCCAGGGCCTGGTTGGATTCGATCGTGACCCGGGTGTAGTCCTCGGCCGGCCACACCCGCACCGCCACGATGGCGGCGCCGAAGGCCAGCTCGGCGCGCCCCAGCGCCAGCACGAGGGTACCGAGGGCCAGGCAATCGCGGCGGCGCATCATGCGGGCTCCCCCTCGTCGTGCGCCGTGCCGAGCGCGGCCAGCAGCTGCGCACCCGTCGGGCTGAAGGCCTCGGCGCGCACGGTGCGGCGCTCGTCGTCACCGGGCTCGATGCTCAGGCGCAGGTCGGGGGCGGGCAGGGCGGGGGCCGCCTTCTGCGCCCACTCGGCCAGCTTCAGCCCGGGGGCGGCGTACAGGTCGCGGAAGCCCGCGTCGTCCCACTCACGCGGGTCGTCGAAGCGGTAGAAGTCGAAGTGCGACACGGCCAGCGTGCCGCCCGAGGGCAACGCCAGCGCATAGGGCTCCACCACCGCATAGGTGGGGCTCTTGATGCGGCCCGTGGCACCCAGCGCGCGCAGCAGGTGGCGCACGAAGGTGGTCGTGCCGGCGCCGAGCGGTCCGTCGAGCTCGATGCGGGCGTCAGGCAGAGGCCGCTGCGCGAGAAACGGGGCCGCCAGCGCGGCGGCAGTGTGGGCACAGGCCGCCTCGTCGGGCCAGTGCAGCGTGCGGGTTTCTAGAATCGGCGGATGGGTCAAGGTGATGACGTCGTCGCGATCGTCGCGCGGCAACTGGAGGGTTGGGCGCAGGCGCTCGGATTCTCCCAGATCGGCGTGGCCGACGTGGACCTGACCCAGGCCGAGCAGGGGCTGCTCGACTGGCTTGCGGCGGGCTTCCACGGTGAGATGGGCTACATGGCGGCGCATGGCGTCAAGCGTGCCCGGCCGGCCGAGCTGGTGCCGGGCACGGTGCGGGTGATCACCGCCCGCATGGATTACCTGCCGCGCGGCACGCCGGACGACTGGCTGGCGCGTGAACAGCAGCGCCTGGGCCGGCCCGGTGAGGCGGTCGTGTCGGTGTACGCCCGCGGGCGGGATTACCACAAGGTGTTGCGCCAGCGCCTGCAGGCACTCGCCGGGCGCATCGCCGAGGCGGTGGGCCCCTTCGGCCACCGCGTGTTCACCGATTCCGCGCCGGTGCTCGAGGTGGAGCTGGCCTCGCGCAGCGGCCTGGGCTGGCGCGGCAAGCACACGCTCACGCTGTCGCGCGAGGGCGGCTCGCTGTTCTTCCTGGGCGAGATCTACGTGGACCTGCCGCTGCCGCTGACCGCGCCCACGTCCGCCCATTGCGGCAGCTGCGACGCCTGCCTCGCGGCCTGCCCGACGGGGGCCATCGTGGCGCCGTACCGGCTGGATGCGCGCCGCTGCATCTCCTACCTCACCATCGAGCACGCCGGGCCCATTCCCGTCGAGCTGAGGCCGCTGCTGGGCAACCGGATCTACGGCTGCGACGACTGCCAGCTGGCCTGCCCCTGGAACAAGTACGCGCGCCGCGCGGTGCTGCCCGATTTCGATGCCCGCGCCCCGCTGGATGCCCCCACGCTGCTGGGCCTGTGGCAGTGGGACGAGGCGGAGTTCCTGCGCCGCACCGAGGGCAGCCCCATCCGCCGCATCGGCCATGCCCGGTGGCGGCGCAATCTGGCCGTGGCGATGGGCAACGCGCTGGCGGCCGGTGCGCCGCAGGCCGGCGAGATCCGCGCCACCTTGCATGCGTCACGCCCGACGGCCGACCCGTTGGTGGTCGAGCACATCGAGTGGGCCTTGGCGCAGGGCGCCCGCCCGACGGCCTAACGCAGGGCGGCCAGGGCCGCCAGCGCCAGCGGCAGCCCCGGCATGGCCAGCAGGGTGGACAGGCTCACCACCCCCGCGACGAAGGCGCCGTGGCCGCCCATGCGCGTGGCCAGCACATAGGCGCTGGAGGCGGTGGGCAGAGACGCAAACGCCACCAGCACCAGCTGCTGGCCCACGGGCAGGGCCAGACCCAGCGCCAGCGCGATGCCCACCGCGGGCAGCACCGCGTGGCGAATGCCCAGCAAGGCGCCCGCGAGCGCTGGCGCCTGGCGCAGCGCACCCATCTGCAGGCCGGCGCCCACGGCCATCAGGCCCAGGGGCAGGGCGGCGGCGCCGATGCGCTGCAGCGGGATGGCCGCCACCTCCGGCAGGCGCAGGCCGGCCAGGTTGGCCAGCAGGCCGCTCACCGTGGCCACGATGAGCGGGTTGCGCAGCAGTTCGCCACCGAAGGGCTGGCCGGATTGGCGGGCCAGGGGCCACACGGCGGCCACGTTGCACAGCGGCACGCACAGGGCGAGCAGCAGCGCCTGCCAGGCCACGCCATCCATGCCCGCCAGGCGCTCGGCCAGGGCCAGGCCGACGTAGGAGTTGAACCTGAACGCGGTCTGCGCGCCCGAGGCATGGGTGAGCGGGTCCACCCCGGGCGCATGACGCAGGGCGAAGGCCAGCACGATGCCGGTGGCCACCACCGCCACGCCGGCGCCCGCGAACGGGGCCAGGGCGCCGGGCTCCAGCGGCTGGCGCACGATGGAGGTGAACAGCAGCACCGGGAAGAGCAGGTAATAGACCAGCTTCTCCACGCCGTCCCAGATCGAGCGGTCCAGCGCCGTGTGGCGGCAGAGCACGTAGCCGGTGGCGATCAGCAGGAAGTCGGGCAGCAGCAGCAGGAGTTGGGACATCGCCTGTCCGAGTGTGCCAGCGTGTGCGGTGTACGCTTGCGCGCTGCCCATGTCCCGCCCTGCCACCCGCCCCGCGCCGCGTGCGGTCGCCTCGCCCCGCGTGCCCTCGCCCGACCCGTTGATCGACGCGTTCATCGGCGCGCTGTGGCTGGAGGACGGGCTCGCGGCCAACACGCTGGCCGCGTACCGGCGTGACCTGAGCCTGTTCGTGCGCTGGCTGCGCGAGCAGGACGAGGGTGCAGCGCCGGGCGAGGGCGAAGGCGCCACGCTCGTCACCGTGCGCGAGGAGCATTTGCTGCGCTACGCCGTGGCGCGCCATGCGGGCACCCGGGCCACCACGGCCAACCGCCGGCTGGCGGTGTTCCGCCGCTTTTACCGCTGGGCCCTGCGCGAGCGCCATGTGGCGGCCGACCCCACGCTGCGCCTGGACAGTGCGCGGCAGCCGCTGCGGGTGCCGCGCACCCTGAGCGAAGCGCAGGTGGACGCGTTGCTGGCGGCGCCCGACGTGGACACCCCGCTGGGCCTGCGCGACCGTTGCATGCTGGAGCTGATGTACGCCAGCGGCCTGCGGGTGAGCGAGCTGGTAGGGCTGCCGACGGTGCAACTGAGCCTGTCGGACGGTGTGCTGCGCGTCACCGGCAAGGGCAGCAAGGAGAGGCTGGTGCCCTTCGGCGAGGAGGCGACCGCATGGCTGGGGCGCTACCTGTCGCAGGCGAGGGCGGCCATCCTGGGCGGCCAGGCCAGCGCGGCGCTGTTCGTCACGGCCCGCGGCGGGCCGATGACGCGCCAGATGTTCTGGACGCTGGTGAAGAAGTACGCGTTGCGCGCGGGTGTGCATGCGCCGCTGTCACCGCACACGCTGCGCCACGCCTTCGCCACGCACCTGCTCAACCATGGCGCCGACCTGCGCGCGGTGCAGATGCTGCTGGGCCACGCGGACATCTCCACCACCACCATCTACACCCATGTGGCGCGCGAGCGGCTGAAGGCCCTGCACAGCCGGCACCACCCGCGCGGCTGAGCGGGCGGGCCAAGAGGAAGCCGGCCACACGGGCCGGCAAAGAAAAAGCCGGCCACATGGGCCGGCTGGTGCTCGAAGGCGGGGACGCGTCAGAAGTTGTGGCGCACGCCCAGGCCGAACGAGTCGAAGTTGCCGCCGTACACCTCGAGCACGTCGTCGCGGTCCACGCGCGTCACGAAGGCGTGGATCTTGGTGCGCTTGCTGAGGTTGTAGTTGTAGGCCAGGGTCAGCTGCAGGGCGTCGCTCTTGTCGAGGTTGTCGAACTCGGGCGCCGAGCCGATGTTGGCGTGGAACTCGTGCTGGCGCAGGGTGTACACCGTGGCGATGCGGAAGCCCGTGCCGCTGCCCAGATCCAGCGAGCTGCCGTCGCTGTACGTCTTGACGTAGTTGCTCACGCGCTGCACGTAGCCGCCCACGGTGAAGGCGCCGAATTCGTACAGGCCGCGCACGGCGAACTGCTTGAAGTCGCCCTGCTTCTCGAAGCCCGCGCCCAGGTGCAGCGCGCCCTGGTCGAAGTTCGCGGCGAGGTCATAGGTGCGCTCCACATCGGTGCTGCCCTCGGCCACGGACGCGTGCAGCTGGAAGCCGCCCCAGCTCGGCGACACGTAGCCGACCTTGTTCGCCTTGGTGAAGGTCGACACGTAGAAGGCATCCGCCGACGAACCGGTGTCGTGGTTGTGCATGCTCACGTAGTCGGCCGTGGCGAAGTAGGACTCCGGCGTGAAGGAGCCCAGGCGCACGGTGCCGAACTGGCTGCTGCCCAGGTTGACTTCGGCCTGGCGGTTCCAGAAAGCGCCACCGGCTTGCGCGCCGGTGGTGGCGTCGAAGCCGTGTTCGATCTGGAAGCCGGCCTTCAGGCCGCCGCCCAGGTCTTCGGTGCCCTTGAAGCCGATGCGCGAGGCGTTGTCGGCCACGACGTACTCACGGTCGCCGTCCTGCACGCGCTGGCTCTCGGCCGTGACGTTCAGGCGGCCATACACCTGCAGCGACGATTGGGCGAAGGCGGGGGCGGCGGCGGCGGCAAGCAGCGCGACCAGGGTGAGCTTCTTCATGTAGTGATCCTCTCCACAAACCAGATAGACGGGGAGTGCCGGCGCATGCCGCGGAGCCCGCGACACATTCCTGCACGATGGAAGCATTTTGTTTCGGCGCGGCCGCGGGGTCCTCTCCCTAGTTGGTGCACGAACTGCACTTTGTGTGGAAACGGGCGGTTCGTTGTGGTGCGCCTGCCACAACCCGCGCGGTCAAGCGCCCCCGGCACAATGGCCGCATGGATCACACCTTCGGTTCCGCCCTCGTTCTGCTGCTGCTCGTGCTCGACCCGTTCGGCAGCCTGCCGATCTTCATCTCGGTGCTGCGTGGTGTGCCACGCGAGCGGCGTACGCGGGTGGCGGTGCGGGAGGTGTCCATCGCCTTCGGTGTGCTGCTGGCCTTCATGTTCGCCGGCCGCGGCTTCCTCGACCTCATGCACCTGTCCGAGCGCTCGCTGGAGGTGGCTGGCGGGGTCATCCTGCTGATCATCGCCATCCGCATGATCTTCGCCTCGGGCGGCGAGATCTACGCGACCGACGGCCAGCGCGAGCCGATGATCTTTCCGCTGGCCGTGCCGTTGCTCGCCGGGCCCTCGGCGATGGCGACGGTGCTGCTGCTGGCGTCGCGCCAGCCCGACCTCATCACCCAGTGGGTGGGCGCGCTCACGCTGGCGATGGTGGTGTGTGGCGCGGTGCTGCTGGCGGCCGAGCGCATCCGCAAGCTGCTGGGCACACCCATGGTGTCGGCGCTGGAGAAGCTGATGGGCCTGGTGCTCACGGCGATTGCCGTGGAGATGATCCTGGCCGGCCTGAAGCGCTACTTCTTCGGCTGAGGCCCCACGCGCGCCGTGCCCACTCAGCCGAGTGCGGCCAGCTCGTCCGGCTCGAACCCGGCCGCCCGGCGCGCGTCCAGGTTGAACGGGCCTTTCAGCCGCGGCGCGCCGTGGCGCGCGGCCAGCACCGGGTAGTGCGCGATGGGGTCCAGGCCCTCGCGCGCGCAGGCCCAGCGGTACCACCGGTTGCCGATGGCCACGTGGCCCACCTCGTCACGCAGGATGACGTCGAGGATCTCCACCGCCCGCAGGTCGCCCGCGCGGCGCAGCTTGGCCTGCATGGGCGGCGTGGCGTCCAGGCCGCGCGCCTCCAGCGTGCGCGGCACGAGCGCCATGCGCGCCACCAGGTCGTCACGGGTCTTCTCGGCCATGGCCCACAGGCCGTCGTGCGCCTCGAAGTCGCCGTAGTCGTGGCCCATGCCTTGCAGGTGCTCGCGCAGCAGGCTGAAGTGCTGCGCCTCTTCGCCGGCCACCTGCAGCCAGTCGCGGTAGAAGGCGTCGGGCAGGCTTGCAAAGCGCCACACCGCGTCCAGCGCCAGGTTGATGGCGTTGAACTCGATGTGGCAGACGGCATGCAGCAGCGCGGCCCGGCCCTCGGGCGTGAACGGCGTGCGGCGCGGCACCTGCTCCGGCGGCACGAGCACCGGCCGCGGCGGGCGGCCAGGCAGCCCCACCGGCGCCGCCAGCACCCGCCCGGCATCCAGCGCCGCACCGGCACGCGCGGCGGCCAGCAGGTCGAGCGCTGCAGCGGCCTTGGCCGCGGGGTCGGCCAGGCACAAGACCTCCAGGGCCCGGGTGCGAACTTCCATTCCTACAATTATCCCTTTGCCTCATTGGGACTGTCCGGGAGCACCGATGGCCATCTACCGGCTGGGCGAGCACGCCCCGCAACTGCACGCCACCGCCTGGGTGGCCGATTCGGCGCAGGTCATCGGGCGCGTGGCGCTGGGTGCGCACGCCAGCGTCTGGTACGGCGCCGTGCTGCGCGGCGACAACGAGCTGATGCAGATCGGCGAGCGCAGCAACATCCAGGATCTGTCGGTGCTGCACACCGACCACGGCGTGCCGCTCACGCTGGGGGCCGACGTGACGGTGGGCCACCAGGTCATGCTGCACGGCTGCACGGTGGGCGATGGTTCGCTCATCGGCATCCAGTCGGTGGTGCTCAACGGGGCGCGCATCGGCCGGCACTGCATCGTCGGGGCCGGCTCGCTCGTCACCGAAGGCAAGGAGTTTCCCGACGGCGTGCTCATCATGGGCAGCCCCGCCAAGGTGGTGCGCGAGCTCACGCCCGAGCAGATCGAGCGACTGCGCTGGAGCGCCGCGCACTACGTGGACAACGCCCGCCGCCACCGCACCGAGCTCGTGCGCCTGCCCGACCAGGGCCACTGAAGGATTCCATGGACGAATTGCACAAGTTCATCTTCGACGGCCTGCCGGTGCGCGGCATGCTCGTGCGCCTGACCACCAGCTGGCGCGAGGTGCTCGCGCGGCGCGAGGCGGCCGGCGGCTACCCCGAGCCGGTGCGCGCGTTGCTGGGCGAGATGGCGGCGGCGGCGACGCTGATGCAGGCCAACATCAAGTTCAACGGCTCGTTGATCCTGCAGGTGTTCGGCGATGGCCCGGTCAAGCTGGCGGTGGCCGAGGCCCGCTCGGACCTGAGCTTTCGTACCACCGCCAAGGTGGTCGGCGAAGTGCCCCCCGGCGCACGGGTGGAAGCCCTGCTCAACGTGCATGGCCAGGGCCGCTGTGCCATCACGCTCGACCCGCAGGACCGCCTGCCCGGCCAGCAGCCCTACCAGGGCGTGGTGCCGCTGCATGGCGACCAGCGCGAGCCGCTGCAGGCACTGTCGCAGGTGCTGGAGCACTACATGCTGCAGTCCGAGCAGCTCGATACCCGGCTGGTGCTGGCGGCCAACGACCAGGTGGCGGCCGGCCTGCTGATCCAGCGGCTGCCGGTGCAGGGGGAGAAGAACCTCTCGGGCATCAACGTGGCCAACGAAGACGCCATCGGCCAGACCGAGGACTTCAACCGCATCGCGCACCTGGCCGCCACGCTGACGCCGGAGGAACTGCTGACGCTGGATGCCGAGACCGTGCTGCGCCGGCTGTTCTGGGAAGAGCCGGTGCGCCGCTTCGAGCCGCTGCAGCCGCGCTTCGCCTGCTCGTGCTCGCGCGAGCGCGTGCGCGGCATGCTGGCCGGCCTGGGGCGCGAGGAGTCGGAGGACATCCTGGCCGAGCGCGGCCAGATCGAGATCGGCTGCGACTTCTGCGGCCAGCAGTACCACTTCGACGCGGTGGACGTGGGGGAGATGTTCACCCCCGGGCGGGACCAACCGCCCGCGTCGTCCGCGGTGCACTGACGCACCGCCCGCCCGCTGGGCGGGGGGGGGGGGGCTCAGCGGGCCCGGCGGCGCTGCAGCCAGGCTGCGTGCTCGCAGTCGGGGCTGTCGCAGCTGTCGCACACCCAGCCCCAGGCGGGCTGGGCCGCCTCGCGTTCGGCGAGGCGGGTGAACAGGCCGGCACGTGGGTGGGGCACGCGCGCCAGCATCGGCGTCACGGCGTCCAGCGCATGTTCCAGCCGCGCCGGGCCGGTGCCGCGCACCACCACGAACGGCAACCCCGACTCGATGAGCAGGCCGCGAATGGCTGCGTCGACGGGCTCGCGCACATGGGGGCCGTCGCGCTGCAGGCCATCGGCCTGCCAGGGCAGGTCGAGCGCGGTCAGCAGGGTGAGCTGGCAGCGCCGCTGCCAGGCCGCGGCCATGGCGTGCAGCGAGTGGTCGCCGAACACGTGGGCGTGGTAGACGGCGGTCATGAGCGGTGTCGTGTCGCACACCACGATGTCGTGTGAGCCCGCGGCCGCCTCGATGCGCTCGGCCTGCGCCTGCGCGATGGCGGCCTGCTCGTCGATGCGCGGCGTGCGGCCGGCCCGCTCGCACCACTCGCGCAGCACCTCGGGCACCCAGGTGGCGCGCCAGCCGGTGTCGGCGGCGAGCCGCTCCGCCAGGGCGGCGGCCAGCGTGCTCTTGCCGGTGCTCTCGGCGCCCACGATGGCGATGCGCCAGGGCGGGCCGGCGCGCCGGTCAGCCACCGTGCGCGTGCCGGGCGTCCACCCGGCCCTCCAGGGCCGCCCAGGCGCGCCAGCCGACGACCGACAGCACGGCGAACAGTGCATACAGGGCCACGGTGAGCCACAGGCCCTTGAGGGCGAACAGGCCCACGCTGAAGACGTTCACGGCAAGCCACACGGCCCAGTTCTCGATGGCCTTGCGGCCCAGCAGCACCTGGCCCGCGAGGCTGGCCACCGTGGGCAGCGCGTCGAGGTAGGCCACGTCGCTGTCGGTGAACCGCTGCAGCAGCACGGCCAGCATGGGCCAGGCGCCGAAGATGAAGGCCAGCGTCATCAGGCGCTGACGGCGGGTGAGCCGGTGCACGCGCAGCGCGGCGCCGTCCTGCGCCCGGCCGCGCAGCCATTGCCACCAGCCCCAGCACGCCGCCACGACGAACATCACCTGCAGGCCCGCCTCGCCGTAGAGGCGGCTGTGCAGGAACAGCAGGCCGTACAGCACGGAGCTCAGGATGGCCAGCGGCCAGGCGAGCGGGTTCACGCGCAGGTTGCAGGCCACCATCCAGACGGCCAGCACGAAGGCGGCCACTTCCAGCCAGGTGGCCGGGCTGCCCCACAGGGTGAAGGCGACGGCGAACAGCGGCTCGGCCGCCTGCAGCAGGCTGTCCATGGGGGCCAGGAAAGAGGCGGGCGGGTCAGCGCGCCGCGCTGACCACCACCAGCAGTTCGTCGGGCCGGATCATGCCCAGCTCGCGCCGGGCCTTCTCTTCGACCATCTCGGTGCCCTCGCGCAGATCGGCCACTTCGGCGGCCAGCTGCTCGTTGCGGGCGCGCGCGGCCGCGTTGTCGGCCTGCTGCAATGCCAGCTCGGCCTGCAGCGCCATGCGGTGCGGCACGCCGCCCTTGCCGAACCAGAGCTCGAGGTGCACGAGCCCCAGCAGGGCGGCCAGGACGACAGGCAGCAGGCGCACGGTGGCCGCCGAATCAGCGCAGGTTGTAGAACGCGGCGCGGCCGGGGTACACGGCCACGTCGCCCAGGTCTTCCTCGATGCGCAGCAGCTGGTTGTACTTGGCCATGCGGTCGCTGCGGCTCATGGAGCCGGTCTTGATCTGGCCGGCGTTGGTGCCCACGGCGATGTCGGCGATGGTGGAGTCTTCCGTCTCGCCCGAGCGGTGGCTGATCACGGCGGTGTAGCCCGCGCGCTTGGCCATCTCGATGGCCGCGAAGGTCTCAGTGAGGGTGCCGATCTGGTTGATCTTGATGAGGATCGAGTTGGCGATGCGCTTCTCGATGCCTTCCTTCAGGATCTTGGTGTTGGTGACGAACAGGTCGTCGCCCACCAGCTGCACCTTCTGGCCCAGGCGTTCGGTCAGGTGCTTCCAGCCGTCCCAGTCGCCCTCGTGCATGCCGTCCTCGATCGAGATGATCGGGTACTTGTCGCACCAGGTGGCGAGGATGTCGGTTCACTCGGGCGCCGACAGCACCAGGCCTTCGCCTTCGAGGTGGTACTTGCCGTCCTTGTAGAACTCGCTGGCGGCGCAATCCAGGCCGATGGCGATCTGGCTGCCGGCCTCGTAGCCCGCCTTGTCGATGGCTTCCAGGATGAGCTGGATGGCGGCCTCGTGGCTCGCCACGCTGGGCGCGAAGCCGCCCTCGTCGCCGACCGCGGTGCTCATGCCCTTGGCGTCGATGATCTTCTTGAGCGCATGGAACACCTCGGCGCCGTAGCGGGCGGCCTCGCGGAAGCTGGGCGCCCCCACGGGGATGATCATCAGCTCCTGCAGGTCGAGGTTGTTATTGGCGTGGGCACCGCCGTTGATGACGTTCATCATCGGCACCGGCAGCTGCACGCCCCCCATGCCGCCGAAGTAGCGGTACAGGGGCAGGCCGCTTTCTTCCGCCGCGGCGCGGGCCACGGCCATCGACACGGCCAGCATGGCGTTGGCGCCCAGGCGGCTCTTGTTGTCGGTGCCGTCCAGGTCGATCAGCGTCTTGTCCAGGAAGGCCTGCTCGGAGGCGTCCAGGCCCAGCACGGCCTCGCTGATGTCGTTGTTGATGTTCTGCACCGCCTTGAGCACGCCCTTGCCCAGGTAGCGGCTCTTATCGCCGTCGCGCAGCTCGATGGCCTCGCGCGAGCCGGTGGACGCGCCCGAGGGCACGGCCGCACGGCCCAGCGTGCCCGACTCCAGCAGCACGTCGCATTCCACGGTGGGGTTGCCGCGGCTGTCGAGGATCTCGCGGCCGACGATGTCAACGATGGCACTCATTCAGTCTCACTCCGGTGATGCAGAAAACGGGACGGGCGAATCGGCGCCGCCCGGGGCGCCGACGACGCGGGTCAGACAGGGTTCTCGACGCCTTCGACGAGCACCATGTTGAAGTACTCCGTGGCGCCGCCGCGCAACTGGCGGGTCTGGGTGTAGGCCTGGCCGTCGTAGAAGGCCTTGGCCTGCGCGTAGCTGGGAAAGCGCAGCAGCGCCACACGGTGCGGCTGCCAGTCGCCTTCGAGCGTTTCGTGGCGGCCACCGCGCACGAGGTACTCGCCACCGGCGGCCTTCACGGCGGCGGGCGCCTGGGCCATGTATTGCTTGTAGCGCTCGGGATCGGAGATGTTCATCTCCACGATCAGGTAGCCGTAGGCCATGGGCAGTGTCTCGAGGAAGGGTGAAGTCAGGCGGAGAAGTCGTTCTCGAGCAGCGGGCGGCTCTTGACCACGCGGTCCAGGGCCACCAGCTGCTCCAGCAGCGCGCGCATGTGCCGCAGCGGCACGGCGTTGGGGCCGTCGCTCCAGGCCTGGGCCGGGTCGGGGTGGGTTTCCATGAACAGGCCCGCCACGCCGGCTGCCACGCCCGCGCGCGCCAGCACCGGCACCATCTCGCGGGCACCCCCGCTGGCGCCACCCAGGCCGCCGGGCTTCTGCACCGAGTGGGTGACGTCGAAGACCACCGGCGCGCCGGATTGGCGCATCTCGGCCAGGCTGGTCATGTCGGCCACCAGGTTGTTGTAGCCGAAGCTCACGCCGCGCTCGCAGGCCAGGAAGCGGTCTTCCGACAGGCCGGCTTCGCGCGCGGCGGCACGGGCCTTGTCGATCACGTTCTTCATGTCCCAGGGCGCGAGGAACTGGCCCTTCTTGATGTTCACCGGCTTGCCGGACTTGGCCACCGCGCGGATGAAGTCGGTCTGGCGGCACAGGAAGGCCGGCGTCTGCAGCACGTCCACCACGCTGGCCACCTCGGCCACCTGGGCTTCGTCGTGCACGTCGGTCAGCACGGGCAGGCCGGTCTGGCGACGCACCTCGTCGAGGATCTGCAGGCCCTTCTCCAGGCCCAGGCCACGCGGGGTGGAGCCCGACGAGCGGTTGGCCTTGTCGAACGAGCCCTTGTAGATGAGCGGCACGCCCAGCGCGTCGCAGGCTTCCTTGAGCTGGCCGGCCACGTCCAGCGACAGCTGCAGGCCCTCGATGGAGCAGGTGCCGGCGATCAGGAAGAAGGGCTGGTCGAGGCCGACGTCGAACCCGCAGAGCTTCATGCCGCCGCCTTGTCGTTGCGCCGCGCCGCCTGGTGCGCCAGCGCCGCCTGGATGTAGCTGATGAACAGCGGGTGGCCGTCCCACGGGGTGGACTTGAATTCCGGGTGGAACTGCACGCCCACGAACCACGGGTGCACGTCACGCGGCAGCTCGACCATCTCGGTGAGCTTCTCGCGCTGCGTGATGGCCGAGATGACCAGGCCGGCCTGCTGCAGGCGCTCGAGGTAGTGCTCGTTGGCCTCGTAGCGGTGGCGGTGCCGCTCGGTGACCACCGGGCCGTAGATCTCGTGGGCCAGGGTGCCGGCCTTCACATCGGAGCTTTGCGCGCCCAGGCGCATGGTGCCGCCCAGGTCGGAGTTGGCGTCGCGCTTCTGGATGCTGCCGTCGCGGTCCTGCCACTCGTCGATGAGGGCGATGACCGGGTGCGGCGTGGCCGGGTCGAACTCGGTGGAGTTGGCGCCGGCCAGGCCGGCCATGTGGCGTGCGTACTCGATGGTGGCCACCTGCATGCCCAGGCAGATGCCGAGGTAGGGCACGCCGTGCGTGCGGGCGTATTGCGCCGCGAGGATCTTGCCTTCCACGCCGCGCTTGCCGAAGCCGCCGGGCACCAGCACGGCGTCCAGGCGGGCCAGGTCGGATTCGGCCTGCTCGGGCGTGAGCGTCTCGGCGTCGATGTACTCGATCTTCACCCGCACGTGGTTGTGCAGGCCGGCGTGGCGCAGCGCCTCGTTGAGCGACTTGTAGCTGTCCGACAGGTCGGTGTACTTGCCGCACATGCCGATGGTGACCTCGCCCTTGGGGTGCGACACCTCGTGGACCAGCGTGTCCCAGCGGCGCAGGTCGGCCGGGCGGGTGAGCGACTGCAGCTTCATGCAGATCATCTCGTCCAGGCCCTGCTCGTGCAGCATGCGCGGCACCTTGTAGATGGTGTCCACGTCCCACATGGAGATCACGCCGTGCAGCGGCACGTTGGTGAACAGCGAGATCTTCTCGCGCTCGTCGTCGGGGATGGCGCGGTCGGCGCGGCACAGCAGCGCGTCGGGCTGGATGCCGATCTCGCGCAGCTTCTGCACGGTGTGCTGCGTGGGCTTGGTCTTGAGCTCGCCCGCGGTGGCGATCCACGGCAGGTAGGTCAGGTGCACGAAGGCGGTGTGCGCGGGCCCGAGCTTCAGGCTCATCTGGCGCACGGCCTCCAGGAAGGGCAGCGATTCGATGTCGCCCACCGTGCCGCCGATCTCGACGATGGCCACGTCCACCGCGTCGGCCGTGCCCACACCGGCGCCACGGCGCACGTACTCCTGGATCTCGTTGGTGACGTGCGGGATGACCTGCACCGTCTTGCCGAGATAGTCGCCCCGGCGCTCCTTCTCCAGCACTGACTTGTAGATCTGGCCGGCGGTGAAGTTGTTGCTGCGCTTCATCCGCGTGGTGATGAAGCGCTCGTAGTGGCCGAGGTCGAGGTCGGTTTCTGCCCCGTCGTCCGTGACGAACACCTCACCGTGCTGGAAGGGGCTCATCGTGCCCGGGTCCACGTTGAGGTACGGGTCCAGCTTGATGAGGGTGACCTTCAGGCCGCGCGACTCGAGGATCGCCGCGAGGGATGCTGACGCGATGCCCTTGCCGAGGGAGGACACCACACCGCCGGTGACGAAGACGAACTTGGTCATGTCAAAAAGCACTCCGGCAGCCCCGCTCGACGCGGCAGGGCAGGCTCAGGAGTGCCGTGGTGGTAAAGGGAGATTATAGGGGCGGGGGACGTCGCCGGCCCTCAGGCCAGCAGGGCCAGGACGGCGGCGGCGGTGTCATCGGGCCGCTCCATGGGATAGAGGTGGCTGCCTTCCATCCACTGGAAGCGCTGGTGCGCCAGCGCGTGCGCCGCGGCCAGCCCGCCCTGGCGTGCTTCCACCGACTGCGTGCCCGCGATGAAGGCCACCGGGCACTGCGGCGGGTGGCGCTTGACGAGGCCACCCAGGTGGTGCGGCAGGGTGTTGTAGATGCGTGTTTCCACCTCGCGGCGGAACGCGAGCTCCACCTGGCCGCCGCGCGCCTCGAAGCCGGCGGCCACATAGTCCTGCAGCACCCGCGGGTCCCAGCGGGCAAAGGCCGGCTTGGACTGGAAATGCGCCAGCACGGCGGCGCGGTCGGGCCACTGGAAGCGCCGCTGGCGCGAGATCTTGCCCGGCGAGATGCGCTCGATCAGACCCAGCTGCTTGGCCACCGCCACGCTGTGCGCGCGCCAGCCGGTGACCACCGGGGAATCGAGCATCACCAGCGCGGCGGCGAGGTCGGGCCGCTTCGATGCCGCCAGCAGGCTGAGCAGGCCGCCCAGCGAATGGCCCACCAGCACGGCGGGCGCGCCCACCTCGGCGTCGATGAAATCGATGAGCTGGTCGCGCAGCGAGCGCCAGTTGCTGGTGACGGGATAACGCGGGTCGTGCCCGAAGCGCTCCAGCGCATGCACCGTGTAGCCGGCGGCACGCCAGTGCTCGAACAGCAGGCGGTAGGTGCCGGCCGGAAAGCCGTTGGCGTGGGAAAAGACGAGGTGGCGGGACGTGACGGCCATGGGGTCAGACGATCTTCTCACCGGGGTGGCGGATCTTCGCCATGGGCTCATAGCGCTCGGACGGCCACATCAGCGGGTGGGTGGCGTTGCTGCCCACCCAGTGCGGGTCGTCGATGCCTTCGAACACCTCGCGCAGGCGCTGGCCCCAGGTGCCGCGGATCATGCGGAAGTACGGGTTCTCGTGGTCGATGACCGCGATCTTGTCGGTCTGCAGCCGGCCTTCCTCGTACACCAGCAGGTCGAGCGGGAGCCCGACCGACAGGTTGGACTTGAGCGTGGAATCCATGGAGACCAGCGCGCACTTGGCCGCCTCCTCCAGCGGGGTGGTGGGCGTGAGCACACGGTCGAGGATGGGCTTGCCGTACTTGCTCTCGCCGATCTGGAAGAAGCAGGTCTCGCGCGTGGCCTCGATGAAGTTGCCGGCCGAGTACACATGGAACAGCCGCATGGCCTCGCCGCGGATCTGGCCGCCGAAGATCATGTTGCAGTTGAAGTCGACGCCGGCGTTCTGCAAGGCTGCGGCGTCGTGGTCGTACACGCGGCGCACCGCGCTGCCCAGCACACGCACCGCGTCGAACATGCTTCGCACGTTCCAGATCGTGAGCGGCTCGCCGTCGGGGCCCGGGATGCGCTCGACCTGCAGGATCTCGCGTACCGATTGCGAGATGGACAGGTTGCCCGCCGACAGCAGCACCATGAATCGGTCGCCGGGCCGCTCGTAGACGATCATCTTGCGGAAGGTGCTGATGGCGTCCAGGCCCGCGTTGGTGCGCGAGTCGGACAGGAACACCAGTCCGGCGTTCAGGCGGATGCCGACACAGTAGGTCATGGCTGGGCTCTCGGCTGCAACTGCTTCAGACGGTACAGCGCGTCCAAAGCCTCGCGGGGGGTGAGGGTGTCAGGCTCGATGCGCGCCAGCGCCTCTTCCACCGCCGACGGCGCCGCTGGGGCGGCTGCCGGCGGTGCGGCGAAGAGATCGACCTGGGCATCGCGCTCTCGCGACTGGGCCTCGAGCGCTTCGAGCGTCGCGCGGGCCTGGCGGATGAGCGAGGGGGGCATGCCGGCCAGGCGCGCCACCTGCACGCCATAGCTGCGGCTGGCCGGGCCCGGCTCGATGGCGTGCAGCAACACGATGTCGTCGCCGCTTTCGGTGGCGCTCACGTGGCAGTTCTGTGCGCGCTCATGCCGACGCGGGAACTCGGTCAGCTCGAAGTAGTGCGTGGCGAACAGGGTGAAGGCGCGGTTGCGGTCATGCAGCTGCGTGGCAATGGCCGAGGCCAGCGCGAGGCCATCGAAGGTGGAGGTGCCACGGCCGATCTCGTCCATCAACACCAGCGAGTGCTCGGTGGCACCGTGCACGATGGCCGCGGCTTCGGTCATCTCGAGCATGAAGGTCGATTGCGCATTGGCCAGGTCGTCGGCCGCGCCGATGCGGGTGTGGATCGCGTCGACGGGGCCCAGGCGGCACCGGCGCGCGGGCACGAAGGAGCCCATGGCCGCCAGAAGCACGATGAGTGCCACCTGCCGCATGTAGGTGCTCTTGCCGCCCATGTTGGGGCCGGTGATCACCAGCATGCGGGTGCGCGCGTCCAGCCGCGTGTCGTTGGCGATGAACGCCGGCCCGCCGGTTTCCTGCAGCCGGGCCTGCACCACCGGGTGGCGGCCGGCCTCGATGTCGATGCACGGGTGGTTCACGAACTCGGGGCGGCACCAGTCCAGGCTCGTGGCGCGTTCGGCCAGGCAGGCCAGCGCGTCCAGCGTGGCCAGCGCGCGGGCCAGGGCAGACAGCGGCGCGAGCCAGGCCTGCAGTTGCTCCAGCAGCTGGTCGTAGAGCCACTTCTCGCGCGCCAGCGCGCGGTCCTGGGCCGACAGCGCCTTGTCTTCGAAGGCCTTGAGCTCGGGCGTGATGAAGCGCTCGGCGTTCTTCATCGTCTGCCGGCGCTGGTAGTCCGCGGGCACCTTGTCGAGGCCCGATGCGGTGACCTCGATGTAGAAGCCATGCACGCGGTTGAACTGCACGCGCAGGTTGGCGATGCCGGTGCGCGCACGCTCGCGTGCTTCCAGGTCGATCAGGAAGGCGTCGCAGTTCTGGCCGATGGCGCGCAGCTCGTCCAGCTCGGCGTCGAAGCCGGTGGCGATGACACCGCCGTCGCGCACCTGCACGGCCGGCTCGTCGGCGATGGCGCGCGACAGCAGGCCGGCCAGCGCGGGGTCGGGCGACAGCGCGGCATGGCACTCGTCGAGCAGCGCCACGCCGCGGGCGGTGGATGCACGCAGCATGGGCAGCACCGCCAGCGTGGCGCGCAGGCCGGCCAGCTCGCGCGGGCGCACCTGGCGCAGGGCGAGCCGGGCGGCGATGCGCTCCACGTCGCTCACCGCGCGCAAGGCCTCGCGCAGGCCCTCGCAGCCGGTGGCCAGCAGCTGGCTGATGGCGGCATGGCGCGCCGTGGCGACCGTGCGTTCGCGCCGGGGGTGGGTGAGCCAGTGGCGCAGCGCCCGGCTGCCCATGCCCGTGCGGCAGCTGTCCAGCAGCGACAGCAGGGTGGGGTGGCGCTCGCCGCGCAGTGTCTGGGTGAGCTCGAGGTTGCGGTGCGTGGCCGGCGGCAGCTCGAGCAGATCGCTGCTGCGTTGCACCGTGAGCGTCGCCACATGGGCCAGCGCCCGGCCCTGGGTGTGCTCCGCATAGGCCAGCAGGGCCGACGCGGCGGCGTGGGCGCAGCCCAGGTCCTGTGCGCCGAAGCCGGCGAGCGAGGCCACGCCCAGTTGCTCGCACAGCTTGCGCAGGCCCAGGCTGGCATCGAACTGCCAGGCCGGGCGCGGGGTGAGCGCGGCGCCGCACTGGCGCAGGGCGGCGGGCAGGCGGGCACTGGCCGACTCGACGGCGTCGCGGTCCACCAGCAGCTCGGCGGGGGCCAGGCGGGCCAGCCAGCCGGGCAGCTCGGCCTCGCTGCATTCGGCCACGCCGAGCTGGCCGCTGGCCACGCCCAGCCAGGCCAGCCCCCAGGCCTGGCGCTGGCGGTGCACGGCCAGCAGCAGTGTCTCGGCGCGGTCGTCCAGCAGCTCGCTGTCAGTGACGGTGCCGGGCGTGACCACGCGCACCACCTTGCGCTCCACCGGGCCCTTGGCGGTGGCCACGTCGCCTACCTGCTCGGCCACGGCGACGGATTCGCCCATCTTCAGCAGGCGGGCCAGGTAGGTCTCCACCGCGTGCACCGGCACGCCGGCCATGACCACCGGCTCGCCGGCGCTCTGGCCGCGCGTGGTGAGCGTGATGTCGAGCAGCCGGTGCGCCTTGCGCGCATCGTCGTAGAACAGCTCGTAGAAATCGCCCATGCGGTAGAACACGAGCGTGTCCGGGTGCTGCGCCTTGATGCGCAGGTACTGCGCCATCATGGGCGTGTGGGCGCTGAAATCCTGCGCCGGCGGCAGGCTTTCGCTCTTCATCGCCTTGCGTCCCGGTGCGCGGCGTCAGTCGGCTTGCTCGCCGTCCACCGGATCGGCCTCCACCTTGCGGCGCACGCGCAGCGGCTTGCGCTCACCCGGCACGGCCGGCGCAGCGGTGGGCGCGGGAGCGGGGGCCGCCGCCGCTGGCTCGTCCTCGCGGATCACGCGCGTGAAGGGCGACAGCAGCTGCACCAGCTGGCCGTAGATCTTGGGCGAGCCCGCCACCACCTCACGCTGGTGCAGGAAGTCGGCCTCGCCGGTGAAGTTGCCGATCAGGCCGCCGGCCTCGGTGATGATCAGCGAGCCGGCCGCCACGTCCCAGGGGTTCAGGCCGGTCTCGAAGAAGCCGTCGTACCAGCCGGCGGCCACGTAGCACAGGTCCAGCGCGGCCGAGCCGGGGCGGCGCAGGCCGGCGCAGTGCGGCGCGACGGCCTCGAACATCTTCAGGTAGCGCTGGAAGTTGTCGCCCTTGCGGAAAGGGAAGCCGGTGCCGATGAGGGCCTCGCCCAGGCGGGCGCGGCGCGACACGCGCAGGCGCTTGTCATTGAGGAACGCGCCGCGGCCACGCGAGGCGATGAACAGGTCGTTGCGGGTGGGGTCGTAGACGACCGCCTGCTCCACCTTGCCGCGGAACGCCAGCGCGATGGACACGCAGTAGACCGGGAAGCCGTGGATGAAGTTGGTGGTGCCATCGAGCGGGTCGATGATCCACAGGAAGTCGCTGTGCTTGGCCCCGTGCGTGCGGCCCGACTCCTCGGCCAGGATGCCGTGGCCCGGGTAGGCCGTGAGCAGCGTCTCGATGATGGCGGCCTCCGCCGCCTGGTCGACCTCGGTGACGAAGTCGTTGGTGCTCTTGGCCGTGACCTTGAGCAGGTCCACGTCCATCGAGGCCCGGTTGATGATCGCCCCCGCGGTGCGGGCCGCCTTGACGGCGATGTTCAGCATGGGATGGATGGATTGCGACATGGGCGACCTGGAAAAGCGGCAGGCGAAAGGGGAAACCGGGCAGCGGTGGGGAAAGAGCGGGCAACCGGGGTGTCGGGCGCGTGGCGGGCCGGGTGGCCGCGTGGCGCGGGCATCGACAATGGCTGCAAACCGCCGATTTTAGCCTCTCATGACGCCGAACCCGACCGCCCCTGGGCTGCCACCCCCCGTGCCCGATTCCACGCGATTCGTCCTCATGCACACCAGCCACCCTGGCAACGTGGGTGCGGCGGCGCGCGCCATGCGCGTGATGGGCTTCACCGACTTGGTGCTGGTGGCCCCGCGCCACGCCGATGTGCTGGGCCGCGAGGAGACGCTGGCCATGGCCAGCGGCGCCACCGATGTGCTGGCGCGCGCGCGCATCGTGGGCACGCTGGCCGAGGCGCTGGACGGCGTCGACTATGCCTGCGCCACGGCCATGACGCCGCGCGACTTCGGGCCGCCCACCGTTGCGCCGCGCGAGCGATTCGACGGCCTGGCGCGCGAGGGCAGGCGGGTGGCGTTCGTGTTCGGCGGCGAACGCTTCGGCATGGCCAACGACGACGTCTACCGCTGCCATGCCTGCCTCTCCATCCCCACCGACCCCGCCTACGGCTCGCTCAACCTCGCCCAGGCGGTGCAGGTCATCGCCTACGACTGGCGCCAGGCGCTGGGCGGCTTCGCGGTGGCGCCCCGCACGGCGCGGCCCGCGCACGCCGATGGCGCGGCGGTGCAGGGCCTGCTCGCCCACTGGCAACAGGCGCTGCAGGACATCGGCTTTCTCGACCCGGCTGCACCCAAGAAGCTGCTGCCGCGCCTGAACCAGCTGGCCAACCGCGCGGGGGTGACGGTCGAGGAGGTGCACATCCTGCGCGGCATCGCCACCGCCATGCAGCGCGCTGCGGGGCATTCCCCGGGCAAGCAGCGCACCTGAGGGCCGGCTACACTGGCCCGCCACCCCCTGCCTGCACAGAGCGCCACCATGTTCGCCCGCCTGCGCGAAGACATCGCCTGCATCCTCGAGCGCGACCCCGCGGCCCGCTCGACCTGGGAGGTGCTCACCTGCTACCCGGGCCTGCATGCGCTGGTGCTGCATCGGCGGGCCCACTGGTGCTGGAGGCACGGGCTGAAGTGGCTGGGCCGCTTCATCTCGCACCTGTCGCGCTGGCTCACGGGCATCGAGATCCACCCCGGCGCCACCATCGGCCGCCGCGTGTTCATCGACCATGGCATGGGCGTGGTCATCGGCGAGATGGCCGAGATCGGCGACGAGTGCACCATCTACCAGGGCGTCACCCTGGGCGGCACCTCGCTGGTGAAAGGGGCCAAGCGCCACCCGACGCTGGAGCGTGGCGTCATCGTGGGCGCCAATGCGGCCGTGCTGGGCGGGTTCACCGTCGGCATCGGTGCCCGCGTGGGCTCGGGCGCGGTGGTGACCAAGCCGGTGCCCGCGGGCGCCACGGCGGTGGGCAACCCCGCGCGCATCATCCAGCACGAGCAGGACCAGGCCCGCGAGGCGACGGCCGCCCGCATGGGCTTTTCTGCCTACGGCGTGACCAGCGGCGATGACCCGGTGGCCCAGGCCATGAAGGGCCTGATCGACAACGCCGGCACCCACGAGCACCAGATCGCCCTGCTGTGGCAGGCCATCGAGAAGCTCTCGGCCCGCGCGCGTGAACTGCCCGCCAGCGACTGCGTGCCCGAGGATGCCCGCACCACCGAGGCCTTCGACGCCGAGCGCCTGAACCGCCTGGTCAAGTGAGGGCGTGGCCCCACGGGGTCCGGTTCAGGCCGGGCGCCGGGCCGACTTGGGCCGGAAAGCATCGCACACCGCCGGGTCGGTGACGAGGTAAGGCCCGCCGATCAGGTCGATGCAGTAGGGCACGGCCGCGAAGATGCCCGGCACGGCCGGCGTGGCCTGCGGCAGGCCCTGCAGGGTCTCGGCGATCGACTTGGGCTGGCCGGGCAGGTTGAGGATGAGCGCCTTCCCGCGGATCACCGCCACCTGCCGCGACAGGATGGCGGTGGGCACGAAGTGCAGGCTGATGGCACGCATCTGCTCGCCGAAGCCGGGCATGACCTTGTCGGCCACGTCCAGCGTGGCCTCGGGCGTCACGTCGCGTGGGGCGGGGCCGGTGCCGCCGGTGGTCAGCACCAGCGCGCAGCCGGCGGTGTCCACCAGTGCGCGCAGGGTGTCGGCGATCGCGGCGCGCTCGTCGGGGATCAGGCGCGTTTCCCAGGTGATCGGGTTGCGCACCGCGCGGCCCAGCCAGTCCTGCAGGGCCGGGATGCCCTGGTCGGCGTAAACGCCGGTCGACGCGCGGTCGCTGATCGACACCAGCCCGATGCGGACGGGCTCGAGTTGGGATTCACTCATCGTCGTGGCTTTCGAGGTCATCGGGCTGGTCGCTCGCGCGCCCCGGGGTGGACAGCGTGGCCTTGATCAGCTGGAACAGCTCGCGGTAGGCGCGCCCGTGCCGGGCTTCCTGGCCGGGCGCCACCGGGGTGGCGGCGTCCTTGCGGGCGCTGCGCAGCAGGGCGCGCAGGCGCTGTGCGTCGGTGTCGGGGTGCTGCGTCAGCCAGCGGGTGACGGCCCCGTCATCGGCCAGCAGTTCCTCTCGCCAGCGCTCGGCCTCGTGCAGGGCCAGCGTTTCCTGGGCCCCGCCGAGGCGGAACGCGTCCACCGCGGCCTGGATGGGCGCCGCATCGACCTGGCGCATCAGCTTGCCGATGAACTGCAGCTGGCGCCGGCGGCCTTCGTGCGAGCGGGTGCGCCGGTATTCGGCCACTGCGTCGCGCAGCGACTCGGGCAGCTCGAGCTTGGCCACCCGCGAGGCCGGCAGCTCGGCCAACGCCAGGCCCAGCGCCTGCAGGCTGTGCATCTGGCGCTTGAGGGCGGACTTGCTCGGGCGGCCGTCGTCGGCGTCGACGCCCTCGTCGAGGCCATCGACCGGGTCGAGGCCGGGGTCGTCGTGGGGTGCGGGTTCTGGGCGGGCGCGCGCTCGGGGCATGGGCTCAGGGGGTCGGGGCCGGAGGGGAGGGTGGCTATGATTGTCCCGCGCTTTGCCGCCCTGCGCGCAGCGGCGCCATCCCCCCACGCCTTCCGCCCATCGCATGAGCCTGACCGACCGCCCCGACGACGACGCCCTGCACGGCTTCTCCTTCCGCCGTGACCAGTTCCAGCAGATCGTGGAGGACGTGCTCACCATGGCCCGCGCGCTGGGCACCAGCGACGCGGGTGTCGAGGTCAGCGAGGGCAGCGGCTTGTCCGTCTCCGTGCGCAAGGGTGAAGTCGAGCACGTCGAGCGCAACCGCGACAAGTCCGTCGGCGTGTCGGTCTATCTGGGCCAGCGCCGTGGCAATGCGAGCACCTCCGACTTCTCGCGCACGGCGCTGGAGCAGACGGTGCGCGCGGCCTACGACATCGCCCGCTTCACCGCCGAGGACCCGGCTGCCGGCCTGCCCGAGGCGGACGACCTGGCCACCGAGGCCGAGGCCGCGATGGACCTCGACCTGTTCCACCCCTGGGCGCTGGACGCCGAGGAGGCCGCGCACCTCGCCCGCCGGGCCGAGGCGGCGGCGCTGGCCGTGGACCGCCGCATCACCAATTCCGATGGCGGCTCGGTGTCGGCGCAGCAGTCGCACTTCTGGGCCGGCAACAGCCGCGGTTTCCGGGGCGGCTATGCCAGCTCGCGCCACGCGCTGTCGGTGTCGCCCATCGCCGGCAAGGGCAACGACATGCAGCGCGACTACTGGTACACCTCCATGCGCAACGCGCTGGAGCTGGCCTCGCCCGAGGCCGTGGGCCGCTATGCCGCCGAGCGGGCACTGTCGCGCCTCAAGGCCCGCCAGCTGCCTACCGGCGAGGCGCCCGTGCTGTTCGAGTCCACCCTGGCCGCCGGCCTGCTGGGCGCGTACGTGCAGGGCACCAGCGGCGGCGCGCTGTACCGCCAGGCCAGCTTCCTGCAGGACAGCCTGGGCCAGCGGGTGTGGGCCGACCACATCGACATCCACGAGGACCCGCACGAGCGGCGCGGCAAGGGCAGCGCCCCCTTCGACGACGAGGGCGTGCGCACGCGGGCGCGCCGCGTGGTGGACGCCGGCGTGGTGCAGGGCTACTTTCTCTCCAGCTACTCGGCGCGCAAGCTCGGCATGCAGACCACCGGCCACGCCGGCGGCTCGCAGAACCTGCGCCTGACCAGCCGGCTCACGCGGCCGGGCGACCACCTGGAAGAGATGCTGCGCAAGCTGGGCCGCGGTCTGTTCGTCACCGAGCTCATGGGCCAGGGCGTCAACTACGTGACGGGTGACTACTCCCGCGGGGCTGCCGGCTACTGGGTGGAAGGCGGCCGCATCGCCTACCCGGTGCACGAGATCACCATCGCCAGCAACCTGCGCGACATGCTGCGTGGCATCGTGGCCGTGGGGGCGGACGTCTACACGACGGGCGCCAAGACGATGGGCTCGGTGCTCGTCGACCGCATGAAGATCGCCGGCACCTGAGCCAGCATGCCGGGGCGCGGAGCCACCTGGGGCGAACCCGAATTTCAGGCGGCTGCAAGGTGGGGCCGTCCATCATGCGCCCAGATCGTGGCGTCGTGCCGGCCGGGTGCGCGCGTGCGCGGGTAATCCCGCGGCGGCGTGGGCGGAGGGCCTTCCTAACATCCGCCATCGATCGGTTGATCGACCCAGACTTTCGCAACAGGAGACTCTGTCTATGGAACGTCGTTCCTTTGTTCGTGGTGCCGGCCTCGCCGGTGTGCTGGCCGCGGGCGCCGCGCCGGCCATCGTGCACGCACAAGCCAACATCCGTTGGCGCCTGGCCTCCAGCTTCCCCAAGTCGCTGGACACCATCTTCGGCGCGGCCGACGTCTTCGCGGCCAAGATCAAGGAAATGACGGGCGGCAAGTTCGTGGTCTCCGTGCACGCGGGCGGCGAACTGATGCCCCCGTTCGGCGTGGTGGACGGCGTGCAGAACGGCACCGTCGAAATGGCCCACACGGCGCCGTACTACTTCTTCGGCAAGGACGACACCTTCGCCCTGGGCTGCGCCATCCCCTTCGGCCTGAACAGCCGGCAGATGAGCGCCTGGATGTTCCAGGGCAACGGCCTGAAGCTGATGCGCGAGTTCTACCGGAACTACAACATCGTCAACTTCCCCGGCGGCAACACCGGTGCGCAGATGGGCGGCTGGTTCCGCAAGGAGATCAAGTCGCTGGCCGACATGAAGGGCCTGAAGTTCCGCACCGGCGGCTTCGGCGGCAAGGTGATGGAGCGCATCGGCGTCGTGCCCCAGAACATCCCCGGTGGCGAGATTTACTCGGCGCTGGAGAAGGGCACCATCGACGCGGCCGAGTGGATCGGCCCGTACGACGACCAGAAGCTGGGCTTCAACAAGGTCGCGCCGTTCTACAACTACCCGGGCTTCTGGGAAGGTGGCCCGCAGCTGGACTTCTACATCAACAGCAAGGCGTATGACGCGCTGACGCCCGAGTACAAGTCCATCGTGCAGTGCGCGGCCGCCGCCGCGCACGTGGATCTGCAGGCCGACTACGACGTCAAGAACCCGACCGCGCTCAAGGCGCTGGTGGGCTCGGGCACCAAGCTGGTCCGCTTCCCGAAGGACGTGATGGAAGCGGCCTTCAAGGAATCCATGGCGCTGTACAGCGAGCTGTCTGGCAAGAACCCGAACTGGAAGAAGGTGTACGAGGACTACGCCAACTTCCGCCGCGACCAGAACCTGTGGTTCCGCTTTGCCGAGGCCGGCTTCGACGACTTCATGCAGCAGCAGAAGCTGTGATTCGGCGGGTGCGCCGCCGCGAGGTGGCGCAACGCGTCGCAGCCAACACAAAGGGGCGCGAACATCGCGCCCCTTTTTTTGTGCCCGCAGGGCCTGCCGTGCGGCTCAGGCGTTCTGCAGCAGGTAGACGGCCGCGCCCGCCGCGTAGCCCAGCAGGGCCAGGCCGCTGAACTTGCGCAGGTACCAGCCGAAGCTGATGCGTTCCATGCCCATGGCGGCCACGCCGGCGGCCGAGCCGATGATGAGGATGGACCCGCCCGTGCCGGCGCAATAGGCCAGGAACTCCCACAGCAGGTGGTCGGTGGGATAGGTGTCCAGGCTGTACATGCCCATGGCGGCGGCGACCAGCGGCACGTTGTCCACCACGGCGCTCACCACGCCGATGGCCAGCACGATGAGGTCCACCCGGCCGATGGTCTGGTCGAGGTGGGCGGCCAGGCTGGACAGCAGGTGGGTGTGCTCCAGCACGGCCACCGCCAGCAGGATGCCGATGAAGAAGACGATGGACGCCATGTCGATGCGGCTGAGGGCGTTCACCAGCGTGAGCGGCTGGCTGCTCTCCTCGTCTTTGCCGCGGTGCACCAGGTCACCCACCAGCCACAGCAGGCCCAGCCCGAACAGGATGCCCAGGAAGGGCGGCAGGTGGGTCACGGTCTTGAACACCGGCACGGCCACCAGGATGCCCAGGCCGAGGGCCAGCATGAGGTTGCGCTCGAAGGCCGTGGTGAGCAGCCCGCCGTCGCCTTGCGCGCCGGCGGGCGGCTCCACGCGCTGCCCGCGCAGCAGCCAGCCCATCACCGTCACCGGCACCAGCAGGTTCACGAGGGACGGCAGGAAGACCGACTTCATGATCGCCAGGCTGGTGATCTGGCCGCCGATCCACAGCATGGTGGTGGTCACGTCGCCGATGGGCGACCAGGCGCCTCCCGCGTTGGCGGCGATGACGATGGCGCCGGCGAAATACAGCCGGTCGGCCGTGCGCGCCAGCAGCTTGCGGGTCAGCGAGATCATGACGATGGTGGTCGTCAGGTTGTCCAGCACCGCGCTGAGGAAGAAGGTCACCACCGCGATCAGCCACAGCAGGCCGGACAGCGTGGTGGTGCGGATGCGCGACGTGATGGCGTCGAAGCCGTTGTGCGCGTCCACCACTTCCACGATGGTCATGGCGCCGATCAGGAAGAACACGATCTGCGCCGTGGCGGTGAGCGTCTCGCCCAGCTCGGTGCCCACGCGCGTGGCGTCACCGGCCGAGACGGCGTACAGGGTCCACATCAGGCCGGCGCCGATGAGGGCCGAGCCCGACTTGTTGATGCGCAGGGGGTGCTCGAGCGCGATCGCCAGGTAGGCGATCGCGAAGATCACGACGAGGGCGGTGGTCAGCATGGCGTGTCGGCGCACGCCGCGGCGCGCGCGTCGGTTCAGGAAGGGGGAAGGCGCCTGGAGGTCGCGGCGAGGCGGCCCGGGCGGGCCGCCTCGCCGGGCCGACGATCAGGGCTTGGCCGGGGTGTCGCTCAGGCCCTGCATCGGGTCGAACGCCGGCTCGCTGGCGCCGGGCTCGCCGCTGGGGGCGCTGTCGCTCTGCATCAGCTGCTCGAGCGCCTGGTTCGGGTCCACCTGGGTCTGCTCGCTGAGGCCGCTCACCACCAGGCTCGGCATGGCGATGATGAGACCCACCATGATGAGCTGCAGGATGATGAAGGCGATGGAGCCCTTGTAGATCTGCGGCGTCGTCACGGCAGGGATGGCCTCGCCGGTGACGCGGTCCTTGTAGTCGGCCTTGGGCGCCACGCTGCGCAGGTAGAACAGGGCAAAGCCGAAGGGCGGCGTCAGGAACGAGGTCTGCAGGTTCATGGCGATGACCACACCGAACCACACCATCACCGCGTCCACCGGCACACCAGGCAGCATCTCCGGCAGCAGCTTCTCGGCCACCGGCACCAGCATCGGGATCACGATGAAGGCGATCTCGAAGAAGTCGATGAAGCAGCCAAGGATGAAGATCAGCAGGTTGACGATGATGAGGAAGCCCAGCGCGCCGCCCGGCAGCTTGTCGAACAGGTGTTCCACCCACACGTGGCCGTCGGCCGCATTGAAGGTGAAGCTGAACACGGTCGAGCCGATCAGGATGAACAGCACGAAGGTGGCGAGCTTGGCGGTGTTCTCCAGCGCCTGGTTGAGCAGCTTGAACGACAGCTGGCGGCGCCCGATGGCCATCAGCAGCGCACCCAGCGCACCCATCGCGCCGCCTTCGGTGGGCGTCGCGATCCCCAGGAAGATGGTGCCCAGCACCAGGAAGATCAGCACCAGCGGCGGAATGAGCACGAAGGTCACCCGTTCGGCCAGTCGCGACAGCAGGCCGAGCTTGAGCAGGCGGTTCAGGCCCGCGAGTGCCAGGGCCAGCAGCGAGGCGACCGTCATCGACATGATCAGCACCTCGTCGCCCGGGGCGGGCGTGGCCCGCTCGATCCAGGCGTTGACCCATTGGCCGTGCACCTGCGACCAGGCCCAGCCGGCCGCACCGCACACGGCCAGCAGCACCAGCAGCGAGCGGTGGCCGCTGGCGCCGGTGGGCTCACGGTAGATGCGGGCTTCCGGCGGCAGCGCCGGCACCCACGAGGGCTTGACGATGGCCACCACGGCGATGAAGGCCAGGTACAGGCCCACGAGCGCCACGCCCGGCACCAGCGCGCCGGCGTACATGTCGCCCACCGAGCGGCCGAGCTGGTCGGCCAGCACGATGAGCACCAGCGACGGCGGGATGGCCTGCGCCAGCGTGCCCGACGCCGTGATGGTGCCGGTGGCGATGGTGCGGTTGTAGCCGTAGCGCAGCATGATGGGCAGGGAGATCAGGCCCATCGAGATCACGGCCGCGGCGACCACGCCGGTGGTGGCCGCCAGCAGCGCGCCCACCAGGATCACCGCGATGGCCAGGCCGCCGCGCACCGGGCCGAACACCTGGCCCACGGTTTCGAGCAGGTCCTCCGCCATCCCGGAGCGCTCCAGGATGATCCCCATGAAGGTGAAGAAGGGGATCGCCAGCAGGGTGTCGTTCTGCATGATGCCGAACACCCGAAGCGGCAGGGCCTGGAACAGGTTGGAGCCGAACAGGCCCACTTCCATGCCGATGAAGCCGAACAGCAGGCCGGTGGCGGCCAGGCCGAAGGCCACCGGAATGCCGGTGAGCAGGAAGACCAGGAGGCCGCTGAACATCAGCGGCACGAAATTCTCGGCAACGAACTGGCTCATGCGCGGCTCCCGGCGGCGGTCTTCTCGGCGGCGGCCGCGGCGGCCAGTTCCTCGGCGAGTTCTTCCTCGGCCGACTTGGCATGGATGACGCTGAACGGCTGGTCACGGTGGCCGGTGAGGTAGGCCACCCGCTTGATCAGCTCGGACACCGACTGCACCAGCAGCAGGGCGAAGCCCACGGGGATGAGCAGCAGGACCGGCCAGCGGATCAGGCCACCGGCGTTCTGGCTCATCTCACCGCTGACCCAGGCGTTCTCGAACAGCGGCCAGCCCAGCCAGATCATGATGATCGACAGCGGGATGGTGAACACCACCATGCCCAGCGCGTCGATCACCGCATTGGTGCGCGACGACAGCCGAGCAGACACGAAGTCGATGCGCACGTGCCCGTTGTGCAGGAACACGTAGCCCACGCCCAGCATGAACACGCCGGCGAAGAGGTACCACTGGATCTCCAGCAGGCCGTTCGAGCTGTAGTTGAACAGCTTGCGCACGATGGCATTGCCGGCGCTGATGAGCACGGCCGCCAGCACCAGCCAGCGGATCAGTTTGCCCAGCAGCTCGTCGAACGAGTCTATCCAGGCGGAAAGTCGAAGCAAGGTGGCCAAGGTTGTCTCCTGTGGATCTCATCGCCGGGCACGGGCAGCCGCGCCCAGCTGGCCCGCACTGTAGAAGACTGGCCCTGAAAGAACTCTGAAACGGGCGGCGTGGCTGCACGCCGCGCGGGTCAGCCCTGGGTGGCGCTCAGGTACAGGCGCGTGGAACGCGCGCCCGAGCGGCAGAAGCACAGCAGCGGGCGCGGCAGCTCGGCGAGCAGGGCGCCGAAGGCGGCGATCTGCTCGGGCGACTGCCAGGCGCCGTTGACCGGCAGGAAGCGGTATTCCAGGCCAGCCGCCCGGGCGGCGGCCTCGACGTCGGCGCTGGTGGGCTGGTCGGCGCCGCCTTCGAAATCGGGCCGGTTGTTGACGACGCTGCGGAAGCCCAGGCGGGCCACCTCGGCCATGGCGGCCGCATCGAGCTGGGGCGCGACGAAGACGTCGTCGGCGACGGGGCGCAGGGGCAGGGCGGTGTTCATGCCGCTCACTGTGCCAGGGCTTGCTTGACCGCGGCGGAGACCTGGCCCATGTCGGCCTTGCCCGCCAGGCGGGCCTTGGCCGCGCCCATCACCTTGCCCATGTCGCCCGGACCGGTGGCGCCCAGCTCGGCCACCAGGGCCTTCACCTCGGCCACGATCTCGTCGGCACTCAGGCGCTGGGGCAGGTAGGCGGCCAGCACGGCCACCTCGGCGCTCTCCTTGTCGGCCAGGTCGGTGCGGCCGGCTTGCTGGAAGGCGGCGATCGAATCCTTGCGCTGCTTGATGAGCTTGTCGACGATGGCCACGACCGCGGCATCGTCCAGCTCGACGCGCTCGTCGACTTCCTTCTGCTTGCAGGCGGCCAGCAGCATGCGGATGGTGGACAGCCGGTCGGCTTCCTTGGCGCGCATGGCGGCCTTCATGTCGTCGGTGATGCGGTCTTTGAGGCTCATGGGGGTCTTTCGGGCAATGCCGCGGTGGGCGGCGGGGGCTCAGAAACGACAAAAGCCCGCAACGGCGTCCCGCGCGGGCTTTCGGTCAAGGGCAAGGGCTGCCGAGGCAGCCCGGGCCGCGAGCGCCGGGCTCAGTACAGCTTCTTGGGCAGCTGCATGCTGCGCACGCGCTTGTAGTGGCGCTTGACGGCGGCGGCCTTCTTGCGCTTGCGCTCGGCAGTGGGCTTCTCGTAGAACTCGCGGGCGCGCAGTTCGGTCAGCAGACCCAGCTTTTCGATGGTGCGCTTGAAGCGGCGCAGGGCCACGTCGAACGGCTCGTTTTCCTTGACACGGATGGTCGTCATGAGGGGAAGGATCCTTCGGGGAAGATGCGCTCGGTGCCTTGCGCCGGCTGGTGTGGGACACGCCAGCCGCACTCGAGTGGACGCAAGATCGACACGCGGTTTGCTAGCAAAGTCGGGCATTCTACCCTGAAATTCACGCGCTGGCCATGGCCGCCGTGCCGGCCGCGTGGCGCTCCGCCAGCGCCTCGGCGCAGGCATGGGCGCTGGCCCATGCCCACTGGAAGTTGTAGCCGCCGAGCCAGCCGGTCACGTCCACCACCTCGCCGATGAAGTGCAGGCCGGCGTGCAGGCGGCTTTCCAGGGTCTGCGAGCTGAGGTCACGGGTGTCCACGCCGCCCGCCATGACCTCGGCCTTGCGCCAGCCCTCGGTGCCGGTGGGCACCAGCCGCCAGGCCTGCAGGCCGCTGGACAGGGCGCGCAGGGCCGCGTCGGGCAGCTGTGGCATGGGGGTGTCGGGCGCAGGCCCCTGCACCGCCAGCCAGGCGTCGGCCAGTCGGGCGGGCAGCCAGGCGGCCAGCTCGTTACCCAGCTGCCGTCGCGAGCGCGCCTTGGCCTGGGCCAACTCGGCCGCCAGGTCGTGGCCGGGGGCGAGATCGACCTCGATCGCCTGGCCGGCGCGCCAGAAGCTGGAGATCTGCAGCACCGCCGGGCCGGACAACCCCCGGTGCGTGAAAAGCAGGTCCTCGTGAAAGGTCGTGCGTGTGTGGCCGCGGCGGGCCGGCACGTCGGTGGAGATGGCCACCGGCAGGGCGATGCCGGCCATGGGCACGAACCGCGCCCAGTCGGCCGCGTCGAAGGTGAGCGGCACGAGGGCGGGGCGCGGCTCCACGAGGCGGTGCCCCAGCCGGCTGGCCAGGCGCAGGCCGAAGTCGGTGGCGCCGATCTTGGGCACCGGCAGGCCACCGGTGGCCACCACGACCGATGGCGCAGCGACGACGCCACGCTCGGTGCCCACCGCCCACCCGCCCTCGGCCGGTTGCACCTCGTGCACGCGGCAGGGTTGCCAACGGGTGACGCCGCCGGCCTCGCATTCGCGCAGCAGCATGGCAATGATGTCCTCGGCCGAGTGGTCGCAGAACAGCTGGCCCTTGTGCTTCTCGTGGAAGGCGATGCCGTGGCGCTGCACCAGGGCGATGAAGTCGGCGGCGCCGTAGCGCGCCAGCGCCGAGCGGCAGAAGTGCGGGTTCTCGGAGAGGAACTGCGCGGGCGACGCGTCGCGGTTGGTGAAGTTGCAGCGGCCGCCGCCCGAGATGCGGATCTTCTCGGCCACCTTGGCGGCGTGGTCGACCAGCAGCACCCGCAGCCCGCGCTGGCCCGCCTGCGCGGCGCAGAACAGGCCGGCGGCCCCGGCGCCGATGACGACGGCGTCGAATCGGTGGTCGGCCATGCGAAGGGCCGCTCAGCCGGTGAAGGCCTTGGCCAGCATGTAGGCGGCCAGCACGTAGAGCAGCACGGCGAAGGCGCGCTTGAGCTGGGCGACGTTCAGCGCATGCGCGGCGCGGGCGCCCAGGGGGGCCATGGACACGCTGGCCGCCGCGATCACGACCAGGGCCGGCAGGAAGAGGTAGCCGGCCGCGCCGGGCAATGCAGGCGGCAGCGACCAGCCGCCCACCACATAACCGGCGGTGCTGGCCAGGGCGATGGGCAGGCCGAGCGCGGCACTGGTGGCCACCGCGTGGTGGATGGGCACGTTGCACCAGGTCATGAAGGGCACGCTGAGGAAGCCGCCGCCGGCGCCCACCAGGCCGGAGACGAAGCCGATGCCGGTGCCGGCCGCCGTCTGGCCCGGCCAATCGGGCATCTGCCGGCTCGCGGCGGGCTTGCGGCCGCGCAGCATCTGGGTGGCCGAGAACGCCACGAACAGGCCGAACACCAGGGCCAGCGCCTGTCCCTTGAGCAGGGCGAAGGCGCCGGCGCCTGCCAGCAGGCCGCCGGCGAAGATGCCCGGCGCCATGCCGCGCACGATGTCCCAGCGCACGGCGCCGCGGCGGTGGTGCGCCCGCACGCTCGACAGCGAGGTGAAGACGATGGTCGACATCGAGGTGGCGATGGCCATCTTCACCGCCAAGCCGGGCTCCACGCCGCGGTGGCTGAGGATGAAGGTGAGAAAGGGCACCATCAGCATGCCGCCACCGATGCCGAACAGGCCCGCGAGGAAGCCGGCGGCCAGGCCGAGCGCGAGCAACTCCGCCACGAGCAGCGGGGGAAACAGGGAAAGCAGGTCCATCGGGAAGAGGGTCAGGCGTCGAGCAGGGCCAGCACGGCCTGCCATTCGGTGGGCGTCACCGGGGTGATCGACAGGCGGTTGCCCGGTTTCAGCAGCAGCATGGTGGACAGGGCCGGCGCCTGGCGCATCTCGCGCAGGCTGAGCAGCCGGGTCTTGCGCACCAGCTTCACATCCACATGCACCCAGCGCGGTTGCGCCAAGGTGGACTCGGCATCGAACCACGGGCTGGCCGGGTCGAACTGCGTGGCGTCGGGGTAGGCGGCGCGGGCCACCTCGGCCAGCCCGGCCACGCCCGGCTCGGCGCACGACGAGTGGTAGAAGAGCACGCCGTCACCGACCCGCATGGCGTCGCGCATGAAGTTGCGTGCCTGGTAGTTGCGCACGCCCGTCCACGGCAGGGTCTGGCCGGGGGCGGCGGCGAGGTGGTCGATCGACGCCTCGTCGGGCTCGCTCTTCATCAGCCAGAACTGGGTCATCGCAGCGGGCAAGGGCAGCGTGCCGCGCGCGCCGCTGCGCGCGAAGAACGGGTCAGGGGAGGGTGTCCACCGCAAACCGTGGGCCGCATTCCTGAACCCAGGGGATTCAGGTGGGCGAGGTCAGCACCGGCGTCGGGTTCATCTGACGCGAGACGATCACACCAACCGGGCAATGTTCCAAGCCCCGGCTCATATGAGCATCGGTTCAAGGAAATATAAAACCCACGCGGATGCGATGGACGGGTCCATTCTAGGCCGAGGTGCAGGCCCCTGGCGTAGGAAACCACGCCGCCGCGTCAGAGGAGTTGGCCGTCGTTGCCGAGGATGCCGTCCACGCGCATGATGAGCGACTCGATAAGCGCTTCGGATTCGGCGGCGCCCGCCGGGGTGGCCGTCGAGTCGGCCAGGGTGCGCGGTGCGACGGTGGCCGGCGCCGGCCGCTCGGCCAGCCGGTAGGCGAGGTTCAGTGCCGCCAGCACGGCCATGCGCTCCCGGGCCTTCACCTTGCCCGCATCGCGGATGGCGCTCATCTCCTGGTCCACGGTGGCCACGGCCGCCTGCAGCAGCGCCTCGCCGCCGTCCGGGCAGCCCAGCAGGTAGCTCTGGCCGAGGATGGTGACTTCGATCTGCTTCATTCAGCGCCTCCGGCCCGGGCCCCAGGGTCAGCCGGCAACCGGTCGAGCAGGGCGTCGATGCGCGCCCGCGCCGCAGCCAGCCGGGAGCGCAGGCTGTCGCGCTCCGCGGTCATGGCCTGCAGCTGTTCGTTGAGCAGTGCGTTGGTGCGGGCGAGTTCCTCGTGGCGCAGCACGAGGCGGTCGATCCGCTCGGCAAGATCCGGCAGGCGAGACATGGGCCCAGGGCGTGGCGGTGGGGGAAGCGGCCATTGTAGGGGCCGGTGCTAGCATCCCGGCCGCCTTCCCGAGCCCCCTGCCAGCGCCCCCCTGCCGTCCCATGCCGACCCCTGTCCTGCGCTGGAGCCTGGCCATCGGGGCCGCCACAGGGGTCGTCCTGGCCGCCGTGCTCGCGGGCAGTGGCGGGTGGGACCCCGAGCTGGTTCGCCTGCTGCGCGGGCCGCGTGTGCTCGCCGCCGCCGGGGTGGGCGCCTTGCTGGCGCTGGCCGGCCTGGTGATGCAGGTGCTGCTGCGCAACCCGCTGGCCGACCCGTACGTGCTCGGCACCTCGGGCGGCGCCTCCGTCGGCGCGCTGGGTGCGTTGCTGCTGGGGCTGCCGCTGTGGGCCGGCGCGGGGGGCGGCGCGCTGGCGGCGGGGGCCTTGCTGCTGTTGCTGGCCCGCTCGGCGCTGGCGGCGAGTGACGACGCTTCGCCCCGGCTCATTCTGGTGGGGGCCATGTTGGCGGCGCTGTTCGGCGCCGTGGCCACGCTGCTGCTCATGCTCACGCCTGACGAGCGGCTGCGCGGCGCCATCTTCTGGCTCGTGGGGGACCTGTCGGCCGCGCAGGACCGCGGCATGGCCGGGGTGGGCGCGCTGGCGCTGCTCGCGCTGCTGTGCGCGCGCGGCCGCTCGGTGGACCGGCTGATGCTCGGCACCGAGGCCGCCGGCCTGCTGGGCGAGCCCGTGCGCCGCTTGCGGCTGGAGCTGCTGGTGGCCGCGTCGCTGGCCGTGGGGCTTGCCGTGTCCACCGCCGGCGCCATCGGCTTCGTCGGCCTGGTGGTGCCGCAGGCGTGGCGGCTGATGGGCGTGCACGACACGCGCGAGCTGGCCGGCCTGTCGGCCATCGGCGGCGCCACCGTGCTCGTGGCGGCCGATCTGCTGGCGCGCACGGCAGTGGCCCCGATGGAGCTGCCGGTGGGGGCGGTGATGGCCCTGGTGGGCGCGCCGTGCTTCATCGCGCTGCTGCTGAGGGGCCCCCGGTGAGCGGGCACGAGGCCCCCCTGCTGGAGGTGAGCGGCCTGTCGCTGCAGTCCGGCGGGCGCTGCCTGCTGCGTGGGCTGGACTGGCAGGTGCGGGCCGGCGAGCGCTGGTGTCTCATCGGTCGCAACGCGGCCGGCAAGAGCAGCCTGCTGCGCGCGCTGGCGGGCTTGGCGGTGCCTGGACGCGAGGGCGAGGTACGCTGGGCGGAGCGCCCTCAGGCCAGCTGGTCGGCCGCCGAGGCGGCGGCCTGGCGGGCGTGGATGCCGCAGCAGTCGACCGACCGCTTCGCGCTGCCGGTGCGGCGTCTCATGGAGTTGTCCGTGGTGCGCCCCGACGCCGGGGCCGATGCGATGACGCTGCTGGCCGGCCTGGACGTGGCCGAGCTGGCCGACCGTGCCGTGACCCAGCTCTCCGGAGGCGAGCGCCAGCGCGTGGCGCTGGCGCAGACGGCCGCGCAAGGGGCGGCGCTGATGCTGCTGGACGAGCCGATCGCCTTCCAGGACCCCACGCACCAGGGCCTGGTGGCCCGCTGGCTGGCGGCCTGGGTCGATGCGCGGCCTGACCGGGCCTGGGTGGCCAGCAGCCACGACATCCACTGGGTGGGCCGCGCCGCCACGCACGTGCTGGCGCTGTGGGGCGACGGCCGTTGGCGCGCCGGCCCCGTGGCCGACATGCTCGACGCGCCGACGCTGCAGGCGATCTACGGCTGCGACTGGCTCGCCGCGGGCGGCAGCTGGCTGCCGGCCTGAGCCGGCTCGGGCGGCGGCACCGGCCGTGGCGCATCGGCCTCGGGGCGCATCTGCTTCAGCGCCCGGGCCAGCTCGATGACGGCCAGCGCGTAGTAGCTCGACCAGTTGTAGCGCGTGACCACGTAGAAGTTGCGCGTGCCGGCCACGTAGCTGGGTGGCGCGTCTCCATTGAACAGCTGCACCAGGGCCAGCGGGCCGTTGTGGCGGCGGCCGGCGTCGTCGAGCAGCGCGCCGCGCTCGGCGAACTGCGCGGTGGTGAAGCTGGGCACGATGTCCGGCGCCAGCAGCACGGCGCGGTCGGCCGCGTCCTCGGGCGGCCGCACGCCGTAGTGGGTGGGCAGGCCCTGCTCCCAGCCGAACTGGGCGAAGTAGTGGGCGATGCTGCCCACGGTGTCGGCCGCGCTCTGGTCCAGGTCGATGTGGCCATCCGCGTCGAAATCCACGGCGTAGCGCAGCAGGGTGCTGGGCATGAACTGCGGCAGCCCCATGGCGCCCGCGTAGGAGCCCTTGACCGCTTGCGGGTCGCGCCCCTCGGTGGCGCACCAGTGCAGGAAGGCCTCCAGCTCCGCGCGGTAGAAGCCGCTGCGGTCGGACCGGCCGCTGGGGAAGTCGAACGCCAGCGTGGCGAGCGCGTCGATCACCTTGAAGTTGCCGCGGATGCGGCCATAGAAGGTCTCCACGCCCACGATGGCCACCACCATCTCGGCGGGCACCCCCCAGCGTGCCTGGGCCTGCTGCAGCCACACCTCGTTCGCCTGCCACCAGCGCAGGCCGGCCTGGATGCGCTGCGGCTCGATGAAGCGTTCGCGGTAGGCGGCCCAGTTCTTGGCCGACGGGGTGGCGGCGGGCATCACCAGCCGGGCGACGCTGGGCTGGTAGCGCGCCTGGGCCAGCTGGGCGATCGCCCAGTCGGCATCGAAGCCGCGCTGTTCCGCGGCCTGGCGCGCAAAGGCCACCACGTCATCGCGCCGGCCGTACAGCACCACGTCCGGTGCGCTGTCGTGCCGCACGGCGGCGCGTGAGGCGGTGGGCGCGGCAGGAGCGGCCCAGGCCGGCGAGGTGGACCACCCGCACAGGGCGGCGGCCAGGGTGGCGATGGCGTGCGGCGACCACGCGGCCAGGGAGCAAGGGGCACGGAGAGTCATTGGCCGGGATTATCCCGGGGCACTTCGGCCAGCGCCGCATCGAACCGGGCCCACCACCCCGCGGGCAGGCCTTCCTCGCCGCCTCGGCCGTAGCGGTGCTGCTCCAGCGCCAGCAGTGCGTCGGCCGCCGCGCCTGCCGCCGCGCCGTGCCGCTGCCGCAACCGATCGGCCAGGGCGCGCAGGCTGTCGGCGGGCGCCAGGGTCACGCCATGCCGCGCCACGCGGCGCGCCATGCGCAGGCGCAGGCGCTGCCAGGGCGTGCGCCGCCGGCCGTCCAGCCAGGCCCACAGGGCACCCAGGCCGCCGGCCACGGCGAACAGGCCCACGAGCACGCGCGCCACGGTGGCGAGATCGGGCGACTCGACGCCCAACTGGCCCAGCAGCCGGAACTGCTCGCGCTTGCCGTAGCCCAGCACCCACTGCGTCCAGCGCTGATCCAGCCCTTCGGCCCAGCGGCGCAACTGCTGTCGCAGGCCGGGCGTGACCGCCTCCATCGCCCCGCCGAAGAGCCCCGGCGGCGGCTCCAGCGCGGCGCTGCGCAGGATGCGCTCCGGGGCAACGGCGGCGGTGGGGTCGGCGCGCGTCCAGCCGCGCTGTTCGTCCCAGTACTCCACCCAGGCGTGCGCGTGGCTCTGGCGCACGGCGTACCAGCCGTCCACCGCCAGCACGTCGGTGCCCTGGTAGCCCGTGACAATGCGCGCGGGCACGGCCATGGCGCGCAGGGCCACCGCCAGGGCCGAGGCGTAGTGTTCACAGAAGCCGGCCCGCCGGTCGAACCAGAACTCGTCCACCGGGTCGTCGCCGTAGCTGCCCGGGGCCAGCGTGTACACGAAGGGCTCGCGGCGAATGTGGGCCAGCACGGCCTGCGCACGTTCGCGGGCGCCCGAGCCGGCCGGCAGCCGCGTCTGCAAGGCGCTGGCCCAGGCGCGCAGCCGCGGGTGCCGTTCGGGCGGCAGCACCGTGAGCGCGCGCCGCGCCGAGGGGCGCAGCGGGGACATGGCGGGCGGCTGCAGGTCGGCCCGCGCCGAGAGCAGCACCCGCTCACCCAGCGGCCGCGACAGGCGCCACTGGCCCTCGGCATCCGGCTGGCCGGGCAGGAGCGCCAGCGGCGCCGATGCCGTGGGCGGCGAGCGGGTGCCGTCCAGCAGGGGCAGCCACGGCACCCGCAGCGGCTCCATCACCATCTCGTAGGCGTAGATGGGCGTCGGGTTGGCCGCGGCGGGGTCAAGGGGCGGGGGGCTTCCGGCCCGCAGCGGGGAGAAGGTGTCCACCCGCCACTGGCGGCCGTCGTAGTCGCTGAGCACCGGCCCGCGGAAGTACAGGGCTTCGGCCGGCGGCGCCCCGGCGGTGAAGCGCAGGCGCATGGCGATGCTGTCGTCGTTGGCGAGCTGGGCCACGTCGCCGAGCTGCAGGGTGTCGGACAGGCCGGTGCGTGCCCCTGCACCGGGCATGGCCCACAGCGGCCCGATGCGGGGGAAGAGCAGGAACAGCGCCACCATCACCGGCGTGCCCAGCAGCGCGGCGCGGCCGGCCACCGCGGCCGCCGTGCGCAGGCGCGGACGCCCGGTGGGCATGTGGGCGAGCGTCAGGGCCGTCAGCCAGCCCCACACCGACAAGCCCATCGCCAGCGCGGTCCAGGCCGACTGGGAGTAGAGGAACTGGGTGAGCACCAGGAAGAAGCCGAGGAAGAAGACCACGAGCGCATCCCTGCGCGCCCGCAGCTCCAGCGTCTTCAGCGCCATCAGCACGACCAGCAGGGTCACCCCCGCCTGGCGCCCGATGAGGGTGCGCTCGGTCAGCAAGGTGAGGCCCACCGCGACCGCGAGGGTGAGCACCAGCCAGCCGCGGCCAGGCAGCGACGCCTGGCGCCAGGCCAGCCAGCCCCGCCAGCCCAGCACCGCCGTGCACAGCACGGCCACCCAGGGCGACAGGCGCAGCAGATGGGGCAGGATGGTCCAGCCGATCACCACGAGCATGAAGAGCGTGTCGCGGCTGTCGCGGCTGGTCCCGGCCCACGCCAGGCGCCCACGGGCCAGGTAAGACGTGCCGGGCGCGGTCACCATCTTCAGCCCCATGCCGCCAGCGCCTGCAGCACGGCCTGTTGATGCGCCTGGCCCGCGCCCGGTGGGAGCTCGGCACCCGGCAGACGCAGGCCATAGCTCACCCCCTCGCGCTCGGCCCGCAGTGCCCATGCCGCCAGGCGCGAGAGCCGGGCCTCGGTGTCGGACGGGCCCGCCTGAGACCAATCCAGCCACAGGTCGCGCCGCGCCGGTACGCGGCTCTCGCGGCTGACCAGCTCGCCGGTGCGGGCATAGGCCTTCCACGCCACCTGGCGCAGCGTGTCGCCCCGGCGCCAGGCGCGCAGGCCGTCGAACTCGCCGCCGCCCTGTCGCGCGCCACTGGCGGCAGGGCCGTCGTGCGCGGGGCCGGCGGTGGGCAGGGCAGGCCAGGGCGCCTCCGGGCGCGGGTAGATGCACAGCTGCCCCGCCGGCCGCCAGGTGGACCAGGCGCGGAACAGGCCGAACGGAAAGCGCGTTTCGATGCGCAGCAGGGGCAGGGCGTGCAGCCCGCGACCCAGCGGCGCGGCCGTGATGGCGATGGTCGTCTGGCCCATGGCCGCCAGCTCTGCCCAAGCCAGGCCCTCGGCCCCGCGCGCGTGCACGCCCACGCCCACCCCGTGGCGCGCCGCGCCCGGGTTGGTGGCCACGATCTCCAGCGCCACCGCGTCGCCTGCGTAGGCGGGTGCGGGCGGCCTCACGTGCAGGGTGAGCCCGCGCAGGCTGGCGTGGGTGACATGCATGGACACCAGCGCGCTGCCCGAGAGCAGGAACGTGAGTGCGTAACCCAGGTTCAGCTGGTAGTTGATGGACGCCACCAGCAGCAGCAGCAAGGTGAGCCCGAAGGCCAGGCCGGCGCGCGTGGGCAGGATGTAGATGTTGCGCTGCCCCAGCTGCCAGCGCTCGGTGGGGCGGTGTCGCGCCTCCCACCACGCCTGCCAGCGCAGGCGCCAGGGGGCCCAGGGCCGGGCGGTCATCGGCGCCTCAGGGCAGGGGCACGGCCTCGACCATGGCGCGCACCTGCTCGCGCCGGCCGCGCCCGGCACCCGGCACGGGCACCAGGCGATGGCCGATCGCCTGCGGCAGCACGGCCTGCAGATCGTCCGGGATCACGTGGTCGCGCCCAGCCATGAGTGCCCGCGCGCGTGCGACGCGCAGCACGCCCAGGCCGGCACGCGGCGACATGCCGTCGATGAACCAGCGCCCCGAGCGGGTGGCCGCAATGAGCGCCTGCAGGTAGTCCAGCAGAGGCTCGGAGGCGTGCACGCGGGGCACGGCCGCCATCAAGGCGAGCAGGTCGACCGGGCGCATCACCGGCTGCAGGCGTGCCAGGGTGTCGCGCCGGTCCTCGCCGGACAGCAGGGCGCGCTCGGCGCGTTGGTCGGGGTAGCCGAGCGTGATGCAGAGCAGGAAGCGGTCGAGCTGGCTCTCCGGCAGGGGGTAGGTGCCGAGCTGGTCGGTGGGGTTCTGCGTGGCGATCACGAAGAAGGGTGCCGGCAGGGGCAGGGTGCGGCCATCCACGCTGACCTGGTGCTCCTCCATGGCCTCGAGCAGCGCGCTCTGCGTCTTGGGCCCCGCGCGGTTGATCTCGTCGGCCAGCAGCACCTGCGAGAACACGGGGCCCGGGTGGAACACGAACTCCTCCTTGGCCCGCTCGTAGACGCTCACGCCCACCAGGTCACTGGGCAGCAGGTCGGCCGTGAACTGGGCGCGCGCGAACTGCAGGCCCAGCGACAGCGCGAGTGCGTGGGCGAGCGTGGTCTTGCCCACGCCGGGCACGTCTTCCACGAGCAGGTGGCCACCGGCCAGCAGGCACGCGATGCTGTCGTCCACCTGGGCCGCCTTGCCCACGATCACCGTGTTAATCTGAACCTTGAGGTCGGTCAATCGAGACTGAAGTTCGGCGCTCATCATGGTCTCAAGACGATAACCCGAACGAGACCCCCTCGCTCCTGGCTCACGCGATGACCACTGCCTACTTCACGCACGCCGACTGCCGCGCCCACGACATGGGCCGCGGCCACCCCGAATGCCCCGCCCGGCTCGATGCCATCGAGGACCACCTGCTCGCCACGGGGCTCGACATCGCGCTGCACCGGGTGGACGCACCGCTGGCACGCCACGAAGACCTGATGCTCGCCCACGCCGAGGGCTACCTGCTGGAGCTGGCCGAGTTCATGCAGCAGGCCGAGGCCACCGGCGAGCACCGTGCGCTCGACCCCGACACCACCGTGTGTCCGGCCACCTGGCAGGCGGCACTGCGTGCCGCCGGAGCCGCCGTGGCCGCCACCGATGCGGTGATCGACGGCCGGGCGGAGAACGCGTTCTGCGCCGTGCGGCCGCCCGGCCACCACGCCACGCGCTCGGCGGCGATGGGCTTCTGCTTCTTCAACAACGTGGCGGTGGCGGCGCGCCATGCGCTCGACGTGCGCGGGCTGGACCGGGTGGCGATCATCGATTTCGACGTGCACCACGGCAACGGCACCGAAGACATCATCGCGGGCGATGACCGCGTGCTGATGGTCAGCTTCTTCCAGGACCAGATCTACCCCTACTCGGGTGGGGTGCCGCTGGGCACCAACATGGTCAACCTGCCCATCCCGGCCTACACGCGTGGCGGTGAGATCCGTGAGCTGATCGAGGCCAACTGGATGCCGCGGCTGGATGAGTTCCGCCCCCAGATGATCTTCATTTCCGCGGGCTTCGATGCCCATCGGGAAGATGACCTGGGCCAGCTGGGCCTGGTGGAGGCCGACTACGAGTGGATCACGCTGCGCCTGATGGACGTGGCGCGCCGCCACGCGGGCGGCCGCATCGTGTCCTGCCTGGAGGGTGGCTACGCCTTGAGCGCGCTGGCGCGCAGCGTGGCGGCGCACCTGCGGGCCCTGGCCGGCGTGTGAGCAGGTCGGCCTGACGCCGCGCCACCGGGTGGCGCTGAGACAATCGCGCCATGTCCCGATCGTCTCCCCTGCCGGCCGTCACCCTGGATGAGCTGTTCGCGGCGCTGAACCACCGCAGTGCCTGGATCGAACTCGCGGCCGTGGCCGCCTGTCTGGCCACGGCGTGGCTGGTCGTGCGGCTGGTGAGGGGGCCCGAGGCTCCCGCGCAGTCGGTGTGGTTCGGCCGCCGCATCATCGACGGCGTGCTGTTCCCCGCCCTGGCGCTGGCCGGCGCCTACGCCGCGCAGGTGGCGCTGCGCGCGCTCGAGGTGCCGCTGGCAGTGTTCAAGGTCGCCCTGCCGGTGCTGCTGTCGTTCGCGGTCATCCGGCTGTCGGTGCGGGTGCTCTCCGCGGCCTTCCCGAACTCCCGGGTCGTGCGCGTGGCCGAACGCACCATCTCGTGGCTGGCCTGGCTCGCGGTGGTGGGCTGGATCACCGGCCTGCTGCCGGTGGTGCTGGAGGAGCTGGACGCCATCCACTGGAAGATGGGCGGCGCCACCGTCTCGGTGCGCAGCCTGCTCGAAGGCGCGCTCGTGGCCGGCTTCGTGCTGGTGCTGGTGCTGTGGGTGTCCGCGGCCATCGAGGCGCGGCTGCTCAAGGGCGCCTATGGCGAGCAGCTGTCGCTGCGCAAGGCGGCGGCGAACGCGGTGCGCGCGCTGCTCACCTTCGTGGGGCTGCTGCTGGCGCTCACGGCGGTGGGCATCGACCTCACGGCGCTGTCCGTGCTGGGCGGCGCCATCGGCGTGGGCCTGGGCTTCGGCCTGCAGAAGCTGGCCGCCAATTACGTGAGCGGCTTCGTCATCCTGGCCGAGCGCTCGCTGCGCATCGGCGACATGGTGCGTGTGGACGGCTTCGAAGGCCGGATCACCGACATCGCCACGCGCTACACGGTGATCCGCGCGCTCAACGGCCGCGAATCCATCGTGCCCAACGAACTGCTCATCACCCAGCGCGTGGAGAACTCATCCCTGGCCGACCCGAAGGTGGCGCTGCAGTCCACCGTGCAGGTGGCGTACGGTACCGCGCTGGATGGGCTGTTCCCTCAGCTGGTCGAGGCCATCGCCCAGGTGCCGCGCGTGTTGAAGGACCCCGGCCCGAGCGTGCAACTGTCGTCCTTCGCCGCGGACGGACTCGAGCTGACGCTCAACTTCTGGATCGGCGACCCGGAGAACGGCACAGGCAACGCACGCTCGGAGGTGAACCTGGCCGTGCTGCGCTGCCTGGAGCGCGAAGGGGTGGAGATTCCGTTCCCGCAGCGGGTGGTACGCACCCTGCCCACCGGGGCGCCATGAATCCAATGTCCGTCATGCAGCGCGCGAAGGAGATCGTCATGTTGCAGATCCGTCTGGCCTCCATCACGAGGGGGGCACGTTGGCGTGGCCTGGCCGCCCTGGTGGCTGCCCATGCCACGTCGGGCTTCGCCGCCCCCGTCGCGTGCCCGCCTGGCGGCACCGACATCACCCAACCGCCCTATGCCGCGCGAGCCGATGGTTCCAAGGACGTCAGCACGGCTTTCGCCCAGGCGTTCAAGGATCCCAAGGTCCGCACCATCTGCCTGCCCCCCGGCGAATACCTGTTCACCGACCACGTCTTCATGCGCACCGGGCAGGAGCTGGCCTTGTTGGGACTGTCAGACAACCCGGCGGATGTGCGGATCACCTGGAAGACCGACATCAACCCCTTTCATTCCAGCCCTGTGAGGGGGGCGGAAACGCGCATCCGCGGGTTCAGCGTCAAGAACGTGACCTTCGATGGCCACGGCACGGATGGCCGCGCCTTCAACCTCCTGGCCGCCGCGGATGCGCCGGACACCACGTACGTCGTGGTCGAGAACACGGTGTTCCGCCGGACGGCCAACCTGCCCGTGTGGATAGAAGGGTTCTCGCGGGTACGCATTGCGGGCAGCCAGTTTCTTTCCACCAAGGACCCGGGCATCCTGCGCTCAAGCCATGTCGAGATCCTCAACAACGTGGTGCAGGACAGTTCCGACAACTGCCTGTCGGTCAGCCGTGGCAACCGGGACGTCACCGTCGCACGCAACCGTCTTGTGAACTGCAAGAGCGCCGGGGTATTCGTGGGCGGCATCAACTATGCGGGCAACCCGGACAAGGCGTTTGAACTGGAGCCTCTGGCGGCGATGGGGGCCGGCGGGCGCTGCCGGCTGCGGTCAACCGACGGGAAGTTCTTCCGCTACGGCATGGTGGGAACGCGGTTGACCTTGCGACGCGGCGCCGACTTCGTCATTCTGCGCATCGACGGGTGGGACGAGAAGGACACGTCCCAGGTGCCCTGCGTGCTGGAGACGGACGTACCGCCAGCCTTGGTCCGGAAGAAGACGAACGAGTGGTTCGACGGCCCCCACTTCGGCGGCGACGCTGCCGTCATCAAGGACAACGTGATCGAAGGCTCGCTGGGTCACGGCATCACCGTCTCTCTGGGCGCAAAGGATGTGACGATTGTCGGCAACCAGATCCGTGACAGCGGCATCTGGCGAGCGCCCGACGGCCAGCGCAAGCAGTCGGAGGCCTTCGGCATCACGCTGCTCGGCTGGTACCTGGGGCCGCAGGACACGGCACAGCGCTATGCCGAGGACATTCGCGTCACCCACAACCGCATTGCGGGCGCGACCATGGGCGGCATGCGCCTGGGCTCGGAGAAGACCGGGGCCGTGCGCGATGTCGTGGTCAGCGACAACGACATCGACCTGTCCACCTCCGACGGGGCCATCGGCATCCTGGTGGACCGACACGACAAGATGCCTACCCGCCATGTCAAGGTCAGCGCCAACCGGGTCCGCTTTGCGCCGGCATCAAAAGGCACCATCGCATTGAGACTGGACGCGACCCACGCGGAGGCCTGTCGCTCGTTCGACATGGCTGCCATCGACAGCGCAGAGGCGGCGAGGTGTGCCATCTCGGTCGGAGGGCACTGCGAAGCGGCACGTGCCCCCGCCAGTCTGGCATGCCGCTAGCGGGGCGGTGACGGCGCTGGCCCCGCGGGCCAGCGCCTGGGTCAGGCCACGGCGACGGGGATCTTCCCGATCCTGGCCTGCCAGGTCTTGGGGCCCTCGATGTGGGCGCTGGTGCCGCCTGCGTCCACGGCCACCGTGACGGGCATGTCGACCACGTCGAATTCGTAGATCGCTTCCATGCCCAGGTCGGCAAAGCCCACCACCTTGGCCGCCTTGATGGCCTTGGACACCAGGTAGGCGGAGCCGCCCACGGCCATCAGGTAGGCGCTCTTGGCGTCCTTGATGGCGGCGATGGCCTCGGGGCCCCGCTCGGCCTTGCCCACCATGGCGATGAGCCCGGTCTTCTCCAGCATCATGCGGGTGAACTTGTCCATGCGCGTGGCGGTGGTCGGGCCGGCCGGGCCCACCACTTCCTCGCGCACCGGGTCCACGGGGCCGACGTAGTAGATGACACGGTTGGTGAAGTCCACCGGCAGCGGCTCGCCCTTGGCCAGCATGTCCTGGATGCGCTTGTGCGCGGCATCTCGGCCCGTGAGCATCTTGCCGTTGAGCAGCAGCGTCTGGCCCGGGGTCCAGCTCGCCACTTCCTCCTTGGTCAGCGTGTTCAGGTCGACGCGCTTGGACTTGTTGTAGTCGGGTGCCCAGTGCACGTTGGGCCACAGGTCCAGGCTCGGCGGATCCAGGTAGACCGGCCCGGAGCCGTCCATGACGAAGTGCGCATGCCGGGTGGCCGCGCAGTTGGGGATCATGGCGATCGGCTTGGAGGCGGCGTGCGTGGGGTAGGTCTTGATCTTCACGTCGAGCACGGTGGTGAGGCCGCCGAGACCCTGGGCGCCGATGCCCAGTGCATTCACCTTCTCGTACAGCTCGATGCGCAGCTCCTCGAGCTTGTTCTGCGGCCCGCGCTGCAGCAGCTCGTACATGTCGATGTCGTCCATCAACGCTTCCTTGGCGAGCAAGGCCGCCTTTTCCGCCGTGCCGCCCACGCCGATGCCCAGCATGCCGGGCGGGCACCAGCCAGCACCCATGGTCGGCACGGTCTTGAGCACCCAGTCGACGATGTTGTCCGACGGGTTGAGCATGTAGACCTTGGACTTGTTCTCCGAGCCGCCACCCTTGGCGGCCACCGTCACGTCGAGCTTGTCACCCGGCACCACCTCCATGAACACCACGGCGGGGGTGTTGTCGCGCGTGTTCTTGCGCTCGAAGATCGGGTCGGACAGCACCGAGGCGCGCAGCTTGTTGTCGGGGTGGTTGTAGCCCCGGCGCACGCCCTCGTCGATCGCGTCCTGGATGGAGCCGGTGAAGCCTTCCCACTTCACGTCCATGCCGATCTTGAGGAAGACGTTGACGATGCCCGTGTCCTGGCAGATGGGCCGGCGGCCTTCGGCGCACATGCGCGAATTGGTCAGGATCTGGGCGATCGCGTCCTTGGCGGCAGCCGACTCCTCGCGCTCGTAGGCGCGCGCGAGATGGGCGATGTAGTCGGCCGGGTGGTAGTAGCTGATGTACTGGAGGGCGGCAGCGACCGACTCGATCAGGTCGGCTTGGCGAATCGTGGTCATGGTGGCGGGCCAGTCGGAGAGGACGAAAGTGTAGCGAACGTCCCTGTCGTCACCCCTACAGCATGGGGGGAGGAGACCCGGCACGGTTTGTCATGATGCGACGGCTGGCCCCGGGCGGCGCCCGGCCGGTGCATCCGAGCCCGTACCGGGTCGCACGCCTCACACCACCACCTGCTTCGGAGTCCTCATGAACGTTTACAGCTTGTTCCGCTATGCCGTCATTCCCTGCGTCCTGGCCGCTTCCGCCTCGGCATGGGCCGCGGGGCCTCAACGCCCGCAGATCCCGGGGTTCCTCGACGCCCGGACGGGACAGTTCACTGCCCAGGCGGCAGTGTCACCGCAGGCGGACGTCGACCCCCTGGCCGTGGGCACGTATGGCGGCTTGTTGGCATTGCGCATCAACATCACCAACAAGACGTCCATCCCGACGGCTTGGGTGATCTACTGCACGCAGTACGTGACCGTGGTCGATCCGGCCGGGACGGTGATCACCAACCAGAAGACGGTCAAGGCCACGCGCACCGGCAGCACCGCAGCGTGTGTGCCGAACATCAACTATTCCTGGGTGATCAACAACACGAATGCCATCGTGACCACCCAGTACATGGTCTTCACGCAGGGAGACTCCACGGTGCTCACCGACGTGAGCGTCAATGGCAATCTGCCGAATATCGCCGTGCCCGCGAACGGACAGACGACCTCGCGGACGGTTGCCGTGACGCTCTGACGCCGGGCATTGCGCGCGCTGCTCGGGAGAGCGGCGCAGCGCCCCGTCAATGCTTTCCGTGGGCGGCGCCCATCACCCGGTCGGCCGCGGCGATGGCCAGCGCCGAGAGCAGGAAGGCGATGTGGATGATGGTCTGCCACATCAGCACCTGCTCGGTGTAGTTCGCGGCGTTGATGAAGGTCTTGAGCAGGTGGATCGAGCTGATGCCGATGATGGCGGTGGCCAGCTTCACCTTCAGCACCGACGCGTTCACGTGGCTCAGCCACTCCGGCTGGTCGGGGTGGCCTTCCAGGTCGAGCCGGGAGACGAAGGTCTCATAGCCCCCGACGATGACCATGATGAGCAGGTTGGAGATCATGACCACGTCGATCAGGCCGAGCACCACCAGCATGATGATGGTCTCCGACAGACGGGCGATGGGCTCGTAGCCCGTGACGTGGCCTGCGGCGTCCAGGATGGGCGTGCCCTTGTAGCCCAGGCTGGTGACCAGACTGTTCAGTGCGTCCTTGCTGCCGAACACCGCCTCGATGAGGTGGATGAGTTCACCCCAGAACTGATAGACGTACACCGCCTGGGCCAGGATCAGGCCCAGGTACAGCGGCATCTGCAGCCAGCGGCTGGCGAAGATCAGGCGCGGCAGGGGGCGCAGGGCCGGGTCGGTGCGGGCGGGCGTGGGCTGGGTCATGGGCTTGTGTGGAAGAGAAGCGCGGCATTGTAGGAGCCGAGCCACGGGCGCTGTTTGACAGCCGGTGACAGCTGGAGTAAGCCGTTCGTCAGACGCCCGCACGACAGTCACCCCATCGCCGGCGCCGAGGGTGGCCGGCATGCGCCTTTGAAGCACTGAGGAGACAAGCAATGACCGACGAGCTCAAGACCTATGCCCCGCCTGCGGCCATGGCCGCGCAGGCCGCGGTGTCCGGCATGGCCGCCTACGAGGCGCTGTGCAAGGAGGCCGACGCCGACTACACCGGCTACTGGGCCCGCCTGGCGCGCGAGTTCCTGAGCTGGAAGAAGCCGTTCACCTCGGTGCTGAACGACAGCGAGGCGCCGTTCTTCAAGTGGTTCGAGGATGGCACGCTCAACGCGTCCTACAACTGCCTCGATCGCAACGTGGAGCGCGGCCTGGGCGACAAGACGGCGCTCATCTTCGAGGCAGACGGTGGCGAGGTGACCAAGGTCACCTATGCCGAGCTGCTGGCGCGCACCTGCCAGATCGCCAACGGGCTGAAGTCGCTGGGCATCCGCAAGGGTGACCGGGTCGTCATCTACATCGCGATGTCCATCGATGGCGTGGCCGCAATGCAGGCGTGCGCGCGCATCGGTGCGACGCACTCGGTGGTGTTCGGCGGTTTCTCGGCGCAATCCCTGCGCGACCGCATCGAGGACACCGGCGCCAAGGCCATCATCACCGCCGACCACCAGGTGCGCGGCGGCAAGCAGCTGCCGCTCAAGGCCATCGTCGACGAGGCCCTGGGCCTGGGCGGCTGTGATTCCGTGCAGAAGGTGCTGGTTGTCAAGCGCAGCGGTGCCGAGGTGGCCATGACGGCCGGGCGCGATCTGTGGATGGCCGATGTGGTCGCCCAGCAGCCCACCACCTGCGAGCCGGAATGGGTGGAGGCCGAGCACCCGCTGTTCCTGCTCTACACCTCCGGCTCCACCGGCAAGCCCAAGGGCGTGCAGCATTCCACCGGTGGCTACCTGCTGCATGCAGCGCTCACCACGAAGTGGACGTTCGACCTGAAGGCCGACGACGTCTTCTGGTGCACCGCCGACATCGGCTGGGTCACGGGCCATACCTACATCACCTACGGCCCGTTGGCGCTGGGCGCCACCGAAATCGTCTTCGAAGGCGTGCCCACCTTCCCCGATGCGGGCCGGTTCTGGAAGATGATCCAGGACCACAAGGTCTCCATCTTCTACACCGCGCCCACGGCCATCCGCTCGCTCATCAAGGCGGCCGAGGCCAATGCGGCGGTGCACCCGAAGAGCTACGACTTGTCGAGCCTGCGCATCCTGGGCTCGGTGGGTGAGCCCATCAACCCCGCGGCGTGGGAGTGGTACCACCAGCATGTGGGAGGCGGCCGCTGCCCCATCGTGGACACCTTCTGGCAGACGGAGACCGGCGGCCACATGATCACGCCGCTGCCCGGCGCGACGACGCTGGTACCGGGCTCCTGCACGCTGCCGTTCCCCGGCATCCAGGCCGCCATCGTGGACGAAACGGGCAACGACGTGCCCAACGGCCAGGGTGGCATCCTGGTGGTGAAGAAGCCGTGGCCGAGCATGATCCGCACGATCTGGGGCGACCCCGAGCGGTTCAAGAAGAGCTACTACCCGTCCGAGCTCAAGGGCTACTACCTGGCCGGTGACGGCGCCATCCGCGACGCGAAGACCGGCTACTTCACCATCACCGGCCGCATCGATGACGTGCTGAACGTCTCCGGCCACCGCATGGGCACGATGGAGATCGAGTCGGCCCTCGTCAGCTGCACCGAGCTGGTGGCCGAGGCCGCCGTGGTGGGCCGCCCCGACGACACCACGGGCGAGGCGATCTGCGCCTTCGTGGTGCTCAAGCGCCCCCGGCCCACGGGCGAGGAGGCCAAGGCGATCGCCAAGCAGCTGCGCGACCACGTGGGCAAGGAGATCGGCCCGATCGCCAAGCCCAAGGACATCCGCTTCGGCGACAACCTGCCCAAGACACGCTCGGGCAAGATCATGCGTCGCCTGCTGCGCGCCATCGCCAAGGGCGAGGCGATCACGCAGGACACCTCGACGCTGGAGAACCCGGCCATCCTGGAGCAGCTGTCGGAAAACAACTGATCCGGCGCGCCCAGCAAAAAGCCCCGCATCGCGGGGCTTTTTCTTTCAGGCCACAGCGGGCCGGCAGCCGGCTCGAGGCCGGCGGGGCCTCACTTGATGGAGAGCACCCAGGTGGCCAGCTGCTTGGCTTCGTCGGGCGTCACGTTGTTGGCGGGCATGGGCACCTGGCCCCACACGCCGACGCCACCCTTCTGGATCTTGGTGGCCAGCATGGCCACGGCGTCCTTCTGGCCCTTGTACTTGGCAGCCACTTCCTTGTAGGACGGGCCCACCAGCTTCTTGTCGGTGGCGTGGCAGGCCAGGCAGTTCTTCTTGCCGGCGAGTTCGGCGCTGGCGAAAGCCGGCGACACAGCGGCCACGGCGAGCAGAGCGATCAGAGCTTTCATGAGGTCCTTTGCGATGATGCAATCTTGCCTCGGCCCACAGGGCGCCAGGCGGGTTACAGTCGAGAAACGTGAGTGTACGGATTCCCGTTGACGCCGCGCTTGCGTATTGTCGGCTTGTTGTCACGGCTCAAGATTCCCGCTCCATGATCTTCATCCTCCTCGGCGTTGCGCTGCTCGTCCTGAAGCTTCTGGGCGTGGGGCCCATGGCGGACTGGAACTTCGAGTTCACCGGCGACCTGTGGAAGATGGTCTGGCCTTTCGTGGCGGCCTTGGTGTGGTGGGCCTGGTCCGATGCCAGCGGCTGGACAAAGCGCCGCGAAATGGAACGCGACGAGCAGCGCAAGGCCGAGCGTCGCGCCCGCAACATCGCCAACCTGGGCCTGGGCCCCAAGGACGGCAAGGACGCGCACGGCCGCCGCCGGTGATGCGGCGGCGCCAACGGGCGCCCGGCGCCTGACGCGCCCGGTCTCGCCGCTCAGAACTTGTCGAGCACCGCGCCACTGCTGGCGCTGCTGGCATTGAACGCGAACTTGGCAAGCACGCCGCGCGTGTAGCGGGGCGCCGGCCGCGTCCAGGCGGCGCGGCGTCGTGCCAGCTCGGCGTCGTCCACGTGCAGCTGCAGCAGCAGCCGGTGGGCGTCGATGGTGATGGAGTCGCCTTCCTGCACCAGCGCGATCGTGCCGCCCTCGTACGCCTCGGGCGCCACGTGGCCCACCACCATGCCCCATGTACCGCCTGAGAAGCGGCCGTCGGTGATCAGGCCCACCGATTCGCCCAACCCCTGGCCGATCAGCGCGCCCGTGGGCGCCAGCATCTCGGGCATGCCCGGGCCACCCTTCGGGCCTAGGTAGCGCAGCACCATCACGTCGCCCGCCTGGATGCGGCCGCCCATGATGGCCGCCAGGGCGGACTGCTCGTCATCGAACACCCGCGCCGGCCCGGTGATGACCGGGTTCTTCAGGCCGGTGATCTTGGCCACGCAGCCCTCGGGCGAGAGATTGCCCTTGAGGATGGCCAGGTGCCCCTGGGCGTACATCGGCTGGTCGATGGGCCGGATCACCTGCTGGCCGGCGGGCGGCGTGTCCGGCACCTCGGCGAGGTTCTCGGCCACGGTCTTGCCGGTGATGGTCATGCAGTCGCCGTGCAGCAGGCCGGCGTTGAGCAGCAGCTTCATCACCTGGGGAATGCCGCCTGCACGGTGCAGGTCGATGGCGAGGAAGCGGCCGCTGGGCTTGAGGTCGCAGATCACTGGCACCTTGCGGCGCACGCGCTCGAAGTCGTCGATCGTCCATTCCACGCCCGCCGCGTGGGCGATGGCCAGGAAGTGGAGCACGGCGTTGGTGGAGCCACCCGTGGCCATGATCACCGCCACGGCATTCTCTATGGACTCGCGCGTGACGATGTCGCGCGGCTTGAGGTCGCGGCGGATCGCCTCCACCAGCACGGCCGAGCAGCGCTTGACGCTGGCGACGATCTCCTCTTCGACGTTGGCCATCGTGGACGCGAAGGGCAGGCTCAGGCCCAGCGCCTCGAACGCCGAGCTCATGGTGTTGGCGGTGTACATGCCGCCGCAGGAGCCGGTGCCGGGAATGGCGCGCTTCTCGATCTGGCAGAAGTCTTCCTCGCTCATCTTGCCAGCGGAGAACTGGCCGACCGCCTCGAAGACGCTGACGATGTTGAGATCCTCGCCCTTGTAGTGGCCGGGCAGGATGGTGCCGCCATAGACGTAGATGGAGGGCACGTTGGCGCGCAGCATGCCCATCATGCCGCCAGGCATGTTCTTGTCGCAGCCGCCGATGACGATGACGCCGTCCATCCACTGGCCGCCGACGCAGGTCTCCACGCAGTCGGCGATGACCTCGCGCGACACCAGCGAGTACTTCATGCCCTCGGTGCCCATGGCCATGCCGTCGGAGATGGTCGGCGTGCCGAAGATCTGGGGGTTGGCACCGGCCTCGATCAGGCCCTGCACGGCCGCGTCTGCCAGCTTCTGCAGCCCGGCATTGCAGGGCGTGATGGTGGAGTGGCCGTTGGCCACGCCGACCATCGGCTTGCCGAAGTCGCCCTCCTGGTAGCCCATGCCGTAGTACATGGAGCGGTTGGGGGCACGGGCGACGCCCTCGGTGATGTTCTTGGAGCGGCGGTTCAGGTCGGACATGGCGGCTGCGGCGATCGGGTGGTCAAAGCAAACCCCTTCACTATAGACGCCGGGCCTTGCGTCAAGCCTGCGCCGTATCATGCCGCCCCATGCTCGTGCACCCTCAATTCGACCCCGTGGCGCTGGACTTGTCCGGCCTGGGCTTGCCGCTGCAGATCCACTGGTACGGCCTCACCTACCTGGTCGCATTCGGCCTGTTTCTCTTCCTGGCGGTGCGCCGCGCGCGCCTGCCCTGGTTCGCCGAGGCGGGCGGGACACGGCGTGACGTGGAGGACCTGCTGTTCTACTGCGTGCTGGGCGTGGTGATCGGCGGTCGGGTGGGCTATGCGCTGTTCTACAAGCCGGGCTACTACGCCAGCCATCCGCTGGAGGTATTCGCGGTGTGGAAGGGGGGCATGTCGTTCCATGGGGGGCTGATCGGTGTGGCGCTCGCCATGGCGCTGTTCGCCCGCATGCGTCAACGTTCCTTCTGGTCAGTGACCGACCTCATCGCGCCGTGCGTGCCCACGGGCTTGGCGAGCGGGCGCGTGGGCAACTTCATCAACGGCGAGCTGTGGGGCCGGTTCGCCGACCCGTCGCTGCCGTGGGGGATGGTGTTTCCGCAATCGGGCTCGAGCCTGCCGCGTCATCCGTCGCAGATCTACCAGTTCCTGCTCGAGGGCCTGCTGCTGTTCGTGCTGCTGTGGTGGTACGCGCGTCGGCCGCGTGGCGTGGGACAGGTCTCCGGCGCCTTCCTGGTGGGCTACGGCGTCTTTCGCTTCACGGCGGAATACTTCCGCGAACCGGACAGCTTCCTCGGCCTGCTGGCCCTGAACATGAGCATGGGCCAGTGGCTGTGCGTGCCGATGGTGGCCGTGGGCGCCTGGTTGTGGGTGCGAGGGCGCTCCTCGGCGCCGTCCCCCACTGAAGGGGCGCGCGCATGAGGCAGATCTTCCTCGACACCGAGACCACGGGCCTGTCTCCCGACAGCGGTGACCGCGTCATCGAGATCGGCTGCATCGAGATGGTCAACCGCCGGTTGACGGGCCAGAACAAGCACTTCTACCTGAACCCCGAGCGCAAGAACTCGGAGGACGCGGTGCGGGTGCACGGCCTGACGGACGAGTTCCTTGCCGACAAGCCGGTGTTCGCGGCCGTGGCCGATGAGTTGATGGACTACCTGGCCGGGGCGGAGGTGGTGATCCACAACGCCGCCTTCGACGTGGCCTTTCTCGACGCCGAACTGCGCCGCCTGGGCCGGCCACCGTTCGCGCAATGTGTGGCGGGCGTGAAGGACACGCTGCTCATGGCACGGGAGATGTTCCCCGGCAAGAGCAACTCGCTCGACGCCTTGTGCAAGCGCCTGGAGGTGGACAACTCCAGCCGCACGCTGCACGGCGCCTTGCTCGATGCGGGCCTGCTGGCCGAGGTGTACATCCGGCTGACGCGCGGGCAGGATGCCCTGGTCATCGACACGGCGGAAGCCGAGGGGCAGGTGCTGCAGGTGGCCGAGATCGACCTGTCGGCATTCGAGCTCATCGTGGTGCCACCCTCGGCGGAAGAGACCGCCGCGCACGAGGCCCTGTTGGCAGAACTCGACAAAGTGAGCGGGGGGAAGACACAGTGGCGAAAACTTGTGGCATAATCCAAGGCTTTCCCGGATACAGCGTTTCACTGAAGCGCTGAACCCAAATTCCGGGCGGTTAGCTCAGCGGTAGAGCACTGCCTTCACACGGCAGGGGTCGCAGGTTCGAACCCTGCACCGCCCACCAGGACAAGGCCCTGCAAGCGATGCTTGCAGGGCCTTTTTCTTGATGCTGCCGGGTGGCGTGTGGGGGGCGTCAGTCGCCTGCCGCCGCTGCCGTGCTGACACGCTCCCAGTGCTGCCAGGCGGCCTGTGCCAGGTCATCGGCGTCCATGCCCGCCACGGGGGCGACCTGCTCGGCGATGGCCTGCACCGCTTCCCGCGTCGGGGCGCTGTCCTCGGCCGCGATGAGCACATCGGCGACGGCGCCCAAGGCCAGCATGGCGCGCACCGGCTGCGGCCGCGCGGCCCAGCGCTCGGGGGGCAGCGGGCGGTCGTGCACGAAGTCGGCCACTTCGGCGGCCAGGCCCCAGGCGCGGCACAGCGAAGCCCCCAGCACCTCATGGCTCAGGCCGAAGGCAGCGGTTTCGGCGGCCAGCAAGTCAGCGACGCGGCCGCCTTCCCGGGCGAGCAGGGCCGGGTAGGCGTCCGGCGCGTGCAGGCACAACACGGCCTGCCCGCTCTGGGCAAACAGGCCGGCCGACTGGGCCCGCCAGGCATGCAGACCCAGCGTGACGGCGGTGCGGCCCATGAGCAGCCCGCGCAGGCGGGCCTGGTCCCACAGCCGCGTCATGGTGGGTGAGGGCGGGAAGCTCTTGCGCAGGCCGAGCTCGAGCGTGATGGCGGCCACCTCGCGCATGCCGAGGTACATCACCGCCTCGGCCACCGTCTCCACGCGCCGGAGGATGCCGAACATGGCCGAGTTCACCGTGCGCACCACCGCCGAGGCGAGCGCCAGGTCGCCTTCGATGACTTCGGCCACTTCGGGCACCGAGGTGTCCTCCTGCGCCAGCAGTTCTGTCAGGCGCAGGGTGGCGGCGGGGCTGGCGGGCAGTTCGACGTCGAGCTGCTTCAGGGCGGGGTCGATGCGTGTGCTCATGCGCCGATGATGGCGCAGGCGCCGCCGACGCGCCACCCACCCAAGGCCCCCGGCGTGAGGCTGCTCACGCCGGGGCTTCCGCTCTCAGCGGGCGGCGCGGATGTCGCCGGAGCCGACGATACGGCTGGTCAGCTTGGTGGGCGTGCCGTTATAGACCACATCGCCGGAGCCGGCGATCTGCACCGCCAGGGCGTCGCTGGCGTGCACGCGCACGTCGCCCGAGCCGGCGATGTCCACATTGACGCGCCGCGCCACCAGCTCGGCGGCGTGGATGTCCCCTGATCCGGCCACGTTGAAGCTGACCTCATCGGCGCGCCCCTTCATCCAGATGTCGCCCGAGCCGGCCAGGCGGGTGGACAGCCGCCCGAACTCCGCCTGGTCGAAGCGCACGTCGCCCGAACCGGCCAGGGAGAGCTCGAACTGGTCCGCCTTGAGGCCATGGATGTTCAAGTCGCCGCTGCCGCGCAGGTCGGCCTGGCTGAGGGCAGTGAACGCGACGTCCACCTGCAGGGCCGAGTCGGTGCGGATGGACGTGTTGGGCTTGAGCTTCACGACGAGGGTGTCTCCCTCCACGGCCGTGAGGATGAGCGGCGCGATGTTGTCGTCGGCCCGCACCGACACCGCGGGTGTGCTGCCCGGCCGGGCGTTGACCGTGATGGCACTGTCCAGACGCAGGCGCTGGAAGGCCGCGACGCTGCGCCGGTCGTCCACCACCTTGCCCGAACCCACCACGCGCGTCGCGCCCAATCCGGTGGAGATGTCGATGGTGAAGGCGTCGGCCGACGTGGGCAGCATCAGCGCGGCCGAGGCGGCCAGCGCGGTGAGCAGCGGCGCGGCCAGGAGGGCGGTGGCATGCATGCGGCGGGGCAGGGACATGGCGGGCTCCGTGAATGTTCGGTATGGCCCGCATGCTAGGCAGGCGGGCCCGCACCGGCCAGCCATGCGCGACGCGCCGGCGGCTGCGGGTGACGAACTGCGTCGCTGCCGGACAGGCGGAGCCGGGTCAGGCGGGCGGGGCCTCGTCCACGCGCTGCCAGCGCCCGTCGAGCAGCAGCTCATGGGGCCGGAACTGCTGCTTGTAGGCCATCTTCGGGCTTTGCGCGATCCAGTAGCCCAGGTACAGGTGGGGCAGCTTCAGGGAACGGGTCTGCTCGATCTGCCACATCACGCAATGGGTGCCCAGGCTGCCTTTCACGTCGGGGTCGTAGAAGGTGTAGACCGCCGACAGCCCGTCGCTGAGGATGTCCACGATGGACACCATGCGCAAGGCGCCCGGGCCGGCCTCGCCTGGCCCCGGCGGCTCGCGGAACTCCACCAGACGCGAGTTGACCCGGCTCTGGAGCAGGAACTGGGTGTACTGGTCCACGCTGTCGTGGTCCATGCCGCCACCGGCATGCCGGCCCGCCTGGTAGCGCAGGTACAGCTGGTAATGCTCCGGCACGAAGCCCAGGCGCATCACCCGCGTCTTCAGGTGCTGGTGGGCGGCCCAGGCGCGGCGCTGGCTGCGGCTGGGCTGGAAGTCCTTCACGGGGATGCGCAGGGGCTGGCACGCCCGGCAGCTGTCGCAGTAGGGCCGGTAGGTGAACATCCCGCTGCGTCGGAACCCGCTGGCCACCAGGGCGGAGTAGGCCTCCGCGTGGATCAGGTGGCCGGGCGTGGCCACCTGCGACCGCGCGAACCGGTCCGGCAGGTAGCTGCAGGGGTAGGGCGCCGTCGCGTAGAACTGGAGCGACGCGAACGGAAGCTCTTTCGGATGGGTCACGGCGCGGGGTGGGCAAGTGGCGCGCCTGTGTCGGCCAATCCCAGGTGCGCCCAATACGCCCGATCATAGGCCCAGCGCGCGGGCGGTGGCAGGCCCACCACCCGGGCCAGGTGCGCCTCGAAGTCGTGGCGGGGAATTGGGCGCGCCCCCAGGCTGGCCAGGTGGCCGGTCTGCTGCTGGCAGTCGATGAGCGAAATGCCCACGGCGCGGCAGAACGCCACCAGCCCGGCGAGTGCGATCTTCGAGGCATCCGTGCGGCGGGCGAACATCGATTCGCCATAGAACATGCGGCCGATGCTCACGCCGTACAGGCCGCCCACCAGTTCGCCGTCGATCCACGTTTCGACGCTGTGCACATGGCCGAGCCGGTGCAGGCGCTCATAGGCCTGCACCATGTCGGGCACGATCCAGGTGCCGTGCTGGCCTTCGCGCGGTGCGGCCGCGCAGGCCTGGATCACGCCCGGCGTGTCGCCATCGATGCGCACCTCGCAACCGGGCGTGCGCAAGAAGCGCTGCAGCGTCTTGCGCAGCGAGCGGTGCAGGCGGAAGTCGTCCACGGGCAGCACCATGCGCGGGTCGGTCGTCCACCACAGCACCGGCTGCCCCGGGCCGTACCAGGGGAACACGCCGATGCGGTAGGCGGCGAGCAGGCGGGCGGGGGAGAGGTCACCGCCCGCGGCGAGCAGCCCGGGGGCGTCCGTGTCCGGGCCCAGGGCCAGGGCCGTGGGCGGGAACGGGTCGTCGGCGGCAAGCCAGGTCAGCTGCATGGACTGCCAGCATAGCGGCCGCCGCGACTGCCCCCAAAGGCAAAGGGCCAGCGCGGAGGCTGGCCCTTTGTGGTGCGCCGCGGTGGGCCCGCGGCGAGGCAGGGCGTCAGTTCGACGCCGCGGAGGCTGCCGGCGGCGCCGCCTCGATGGCCGGCGAGGGCACGGGTGCCGGGTCCGTGGCCGGTGCCACCACCGCGGGCGGCGTCGCCGTGTGCGCGGCGGTCGCCGGACCGGCGCTGGTGCCGATGGGCAGCAGCGGCACGATCAGCAGGGCGACGATGTTGATGATCTTGATGAGGGGGTTCACGGCCGGGCCGGCGGTGTCCTTGTAGGGGTCGCCCACCGTGTCGCCGGTGACGGCACTCTTGTGCGCATCGGAGCCCTTCTTGTGCAGGACGCCGTTGCTGTCGGTGAAGCCCTCCTCGATCAGCTTCTTGGCGTTGTCCCACGCGCCGCCGCCCGTGCACATGCTGATGGCGACGAACAGGCCGGTGACGATGGTGCCCATGAGCAGGCCACCCAGGGCAGCCGGGCCGAGCAGCATGCCCACCAGGATGGGCACGGCCACCGGCAGCAGCGAGGGCACGATCATTTCCTTGATGGCCGCGGTGGTGAGCATGTCCACCGCCGCGCTGTAGTCGGGCTTCTTGCGGCCGGCCATGATCTCGCCGCCCTGGAAATGGCGGCGCACCTCGACCACCACCGAGCCGGCTGCCCGGCCCACGGCCTCCATCGCCATGGCGCCGAAGAGGTAGGGGATCAGGCCGCCGATGAACAACCCCACGATGACCATGTGGTTGGACAGGTCGAAGGTGACGTGCATGCCGCGCGCTTCCAGCGCGTGGGTGTAGTCAGCGAAGAGCACGAGCGCCGCCAGGCCCGCCGAGCCGATGGCGTAGCCCTTGGTGACGGCCTTGGTCGTGTTGCCCACCGCGTCCAGCGGGTCGGTCACGTCGCGCACGCTGTCGGGCAGCTCGGCCATCTCGGCGATGCCGCCGCCGTTGTCCGTGATCGGGCCGTATGCATCCAGCGCCACGATGATGCCGGCCATGCTCAGCATGGCGGTGGCGCCGATGGCGATGCCGTACAGGCCACCCAGCCAGTAGGCGGTCACGATGGCGATGCACACGAAGATCACCGGCCAGGCGGTGGACTTCATGCTCACGCCCAGGCCGGCAATGACGTTGGTGCCGTGGCCGGTGGTGGAGGCCTGTGCCACATGCTTGACCGGCGCGAACTGCGTGCCGGTGTAGTACTCGGTGATCCACACCATGGCCGCCGTCAGCAGCAGGCCGACCACGCAGGCGCCGAACAGCGCCATGGACGAGACGGTGCCGCCGGCGGCGAGCTCCAGCCCGTTGGGGAACAGCGCCACGGTGACGCCGTAGAAGGCCACCAGGGAGATGACGCCCGCGATGATCAGGCCGCGGTACAGGGCCGGCATCACGTTCTTCATGCCCGGGCTGGCCTTGACGAAGCTGCAGCCGATGATGGAGGCGATGATGGACACGCCGCCCAGCAGCAGCGGGTACACCGCCGCGGCCACGCTGCCCGCGGTGCTGACCATGAGGGCACCCAGCGCCATGGTGGCGATGAGCGTGACGGCATAGGTCTCGAACAGGTCGGCGGCCATGCCGGCGCAGTCGCCCACGTTGTCGCCCACGTTGTCGGCGATCACGGCCGGGTTGCGCGGGTCGTCCTCGGGGATGCCGGCCTCGACCTTGCCCACCAGATCGGCGCCCACGTCAGCGCCCTTGGTGAAGATGCCGCCGCCCAGGCGGGCGAAGATGGAGATCAGGCTGGAGCCGAAGGCCAGGCCCAGCAGCGGCTTCAGCGTGGCCGAGTCGGCCTGGGCGCCACCGGTGAGGTACCAGAAGAACAGGCCCACGCCCAGCAGGCCCAGGCCCACGACCAGCATGCCGGTGATGGCGCCGCCCTTGAAGGCGACGTCGAGCGCCGGCCCGATGCCGCGGGTGGCGGCCTGCGTGGTGCGCACGTTCGCGCGCACCGACACGTTCATGCCGATGAAGCCGCAGGCACCCGACAACACGGCCCCCAGAACGAACCCGGCGGCCGTTTGGCCGCCGAGGAAGAAGAAGATCAGCACCGCCAGCACCACGCCGACGATGGCGATGGTTTTGTACTGCCGTGCCAGGTAGGCCGCCGCCCCCTGCTGGATCGCCCCGGCGATCTCCTGCATGCGGGCGTTGCCCGCGTCCTGCTTGAGGATCCAGCTGCGCTGGATGAATCCGTACAGCACGGCCACAAGGCCGCACGCCAGCGCCACATACAGCGCCATGGTGGTCGACATCAAAGGGTTCTCCTTCCGCTCACTGACACATTTGTGCTGGGCGCCCCGTGGACGGGGCTGTCGTTGCATGGCCCTGTTGCAGGGCGCCGGGCCATCCTAAGTGAAGGCCTACCCGCTCGGGATGGTGTTTTCCTGCGGTGCGTCAAAGACGGTCGTCCGTCAGGGCGAGGCAAGCGCCCTTCGTAGAATCGGGGTTTCCCCGCTTCCCGCCAACTCCACCCTTTCCAACAGCATGAGCCTGCACAACGTCACCCCCGGCCCCAAGGCGCCCGACGAGTTCAACGTGATCATCGAGATCCCGATGAACGCCGACCCGATCAAGTACGAGGTCGACGAGGAATCCGGCGCCCTGTTCGTGGACCGCTTCATGGCCACGGCCATGCACTACCCCACCAACTACGGCTACATCCCGCAGACGCTGGCCGACGATGGCGACCCGGTGGACGTGCTGGTCATCACGCCAGTGCCGCTGATTCCGGGCGTGGTGGTCACCTGCCGCCCGATCGGCATGCTGCGCATGGACGACGAGGCGGGTGGCGACAACAAGCTGATCGCGGTGCCGACCACCAAGATCCTCTCGCTCTACAGCCAGTGGCAGAAGCCGGAGGACCTCAACCCGATGCGGCTGAAGTCCATCCAGCACTTCTTCGAGCACTACAAGGACCTGGAACCCGGCAAGTGGGTGAAGGTGATCGGCTGGGAGGGCCCGGAAGCCGCCCGCCAGGAGATCGTGACCGGCCAAGCCAACTGGAAGGCCAAGCACGGCTGATCGGCTGGCCGCACCGCATGCGGTATCTTTGCCGCCGGCGCGCCGCCATCCGCGGCGGCCGCGGTGCCACATTCCACGCCGCCCTCGGGCGGCGTGCTCGCTTCTCGCAGCGGCAGGGAATGGGCAGCGTCCCATGTCCTGACCAGGAGTTGCCCTGCCCATGCGCACCTACCCCGCCCGCTGGCTGATCGTCGCCAGCGCCCTGCTCGTGGCCTCCGCCCAGGCCGCCCCGGCCCGACAGGGCAAGGCCAAGCCTGCCGCTCGCAAGCCCGCCGCGTCGGCCAAGGCCGCGCCGGCCGCTGCCGCCGTGGCGCCGCTGGCCCCGCTGCGGGCGGTCGAGGGCATCACCGAGTACCGCCTGCCCAACGGGCTGCAGGTGCTGCTGGCGCAGGACGACTCCAAGCCGACCACCACGGTCAACCTCACCTACCGGGTGGGCTCGCGCCACGAGAACTACGGCGAGACCGGCATGGCGCATCTGCTGGAACACCTGCTGTTCAAGGGGTCGCCGAAGTACCCCAAGGCCTGGTCCGAGTTCACCAAGCGCGGCCTGCGCGCCAACGGCAGCACCTGGCTCGACCGCACCAACTACTTCGCGAGCTTCACCGCCAACGAGGACAACCTGCGCTGGTACCTGGCCTGGCAGGCCGACGCGATGGTCAACAGCTTCATCGCCAAGCGTGACCTGGACACCGAGATGACGGTGGTGCGCAACGAGATGGAGATGGGCGAGAACAACCCCTCCCGCATCCTGTTCGAGAAGACGTTGGCCACCATGTACCAGTGGCACAACTACGGCAAGGACACGATCGGCGCGCGGGCCGACGTGGAGAACGTGGACATCGGCCGCCTGCAGGCCTTCTACCGCCAGTACTACCAGCCCGACAACGCCACCCTCATCGTCAGCGGCAAGTTCGACCCCGCCAAGGTGCTGGCCTGGGTGCAGGCCGAGTTCGGCAAGGTGCCTGCGCCCAAGCGCAAGCTGCCCACGCTGTACACCATCGACCCGGTGCAGGATGGGGAACGCGCGATCACGCTGCGTCGCCAGGGGGGTGTGCCGCTGTTGTTCGCCGGCTACCACGTGCCGCCGGGGCCGCATGCCGACACGGCCGCCGTGGAGCTGCTGGGCCTGGTGATGAGCGATGTGCCCGCGGGGCGCCTGCACAAGCGCCTGGTCGATGGCCAGCTCGCCGCCAGCGTCTTTTCCTGGAACGCCACCCTGGCCGACCCGGGCTTTGCGCTCTACGGTGCCCAGTTGGCCCCTGGGCAGGACGCTGACAAGGCGCGCGACGCGATGCTGTCGGCGCTGGAGTCGCTGGCCGCCCAGCCCGTGACGGACGAGGAGGTGGCGCGCGCCAAGGCCAAGTGGCTGAAGGAGTGGGAGCTGCGCTTCTCCGACCCCGAGACGGTGGGCGTGGCGCTGTCGGAGACCGTCGCCCAAGGCGACTGGCGCCTGTTCTTCCTGCTGCGGGATCGGGTGAAGGCGGCCACGGCGGCCGACGTCAACCGCGTGGCCCAGGCCCACCTGCTGCGGGACAACCGCACGCTGGCGACCTACGTGCCGACCGAGAAACCCAGCCGCGCGCCCCGCCCCGAGCAGGTGGACGTCGCGGCGCAGCTGAAGGACTTCCGGCCGGTGGAGACCGTCGCCAAGGCCGAGGCCTTCGAAGCGACGCCCGCGAACATCGAGGCACGCACCCAGCGCTTCGAGCTGGCCCCCGGCTTGAAGGTGTCGCTGCTGCCCAAGGGCACCCGCGGTGACGTGGTGCAGGCGCAGCTCGTGCTGCGCCTGGGCGATGCGGAAAGCCTCAAGGGCCTGGCCACGGCGGGTGAGCTGCTGCCGGACATGCTCGACATGGGCACGGTGCGTCTGAGCCGCCAGCAGCTGCAGGACCGCATGACGGCCCTGAAGGCCGAGATCCGGTTCAGCGGCTCGGCCGAGCAGCTGGCCGTGAACGTGATGACCACCCGGGACAACCTCCCGGCCGTCATCGAGCTGGTGGGCCAGATGCTGCGCGAGCCCGCCTGGCCGGCCGATGGCCTGGAGGAGGTGCGCCGGCAGACCTTGTCGTCCATCGAGCAGGCCCGCAAGGAGCCGGAGGCGATCGTGGACGATGCGCTGGACCGGCATGGCAACCCGTATCCGGCGGGTGACGTGCGCCACGCCCGCAGCTTCGACGAGGTGGCGGCCCAGGTGGCCGCCGTCACGGTGGACCAGCTGAAGGCATTCCACCAGCGCTTCGTGGGCATGCGGCAGGCGCAGTTCGCTGCGGTCGGCGCCATGGACCCGGCGGCCGTGCGCGCTGCGCTCGACAAGGCGTTTGGCGGCTGGGCGCAGCCCGCCGGCTTCCAGCGCGTGCCGAGGCCGCTCGTGGCCCTGGCGCCGGCGCGCCTGTCGTTCGAGACGCCTGACAAGCAGAACGCGACCCTGGTCGTGCGTCAGCCGCTGGCGATCAAGGAGCTCGACGCCGACCAGGCGCCGCTCATGGTGGCCAACTTCGCGTTCGGGTCCGGCGGCAACTCCCGGTTGTGGAAGCGCATCCGCGAGACCGAAGGCCTGAGCTACGACGTGCGCAGCGGCGTCCTCTGGAGCCCGATCGACGTGCACAGCACCTGGCAGGCCAGTGCCATCTTCGCGCCGTCCAACCGCGCCAAGGTGGAACGGGCGTTCCGCGAGGAGGCCGACCGCGCGCTCAAGCAAGGCTTCACCGCCGACGAGATCGCCCAGGCCAAGGCGGGCCTGCTCAATTACCGTCGGCTGCAGCGGGCGCAGGACGCGGCGCTGGCCGGGGGGCTGGCCAACAACGACTACCTGGGTCGACGGTTCACGGTGGCGCAACAGCTGGACGATGCGATCGCCGCGGTGACGGCCGAGCAGGCCAGCGCCGCGTGGCGCAAGTACATCGACCCGAATCGTTTCGTCAGCGCCGTGGCGGGCGACTTCAAGGGCCAGTGAGCGGCGCGGGCCCGGCGGCCTGCGCCTTGAACGGGTTGCGTTCGCGCAGCTCGTCCAGGTAGGCCGCCACGCCTTCGCCCTCCCTGGCGAGAAAGTCCTCCACCGCCCGGGCGAACTGCGGGTGGGCGAGCCAGTGCGCCGAGCGCGTTGGCTCCGGCGCAAGCCCACGTGCCATCTTGTGCTCGCCCTGGGCGCCCCCTTCGAAGCAGCTGAACCCCTGTTCGATGCACCACTGCAGCGGCTGGTAGTAGCAGGCTTCGAAGTGCAGGCAATCCACCGCCTCGGTGGCGCCCCAGTAGCGGCCCCAGGCCCAGCCGCTGCGCCGGTCCACCGCCACCAGCGAGGCGGCGATGCGCTCGCCGCCACGCCGCGCGACGAACATCAGCCAATGCGCAGACAGCGCGGCACCCACGGCCTCGAAGAACGCCAGATTGAGGTAGGGCGTGGAATGGTGGGCCCGGTACGTCAGCGTGTAGCAGCGGTGAAAGAAGCGCCAGGCGTCCCCATCGATGGCCGGGCCCTCCAGCACCTCGAAGTCGATGCCTGCATCGGCAACCCGTCGGCGCTCCTGCTGGATCTTCTTGCGCTTGTCGCGTTGCAGGGCGGCGAGGAACTCCGCGAAATCGGCATACGGCTGCGGTGCCCGGTTGCGCCAGTGGAACTGCAGGCCGTGGCGCACCATCCAGCCATCGGCCTGCGCGGTCTCGATGTCGGCATCCGTGCCGAACAACAGGTGGGCGGATGACAGGCCGCCGCGCTCCGCCAGACCGCGCAGCCCCTGCACCAGCGCGAGTCGAGCCCCCGGTCGGGCCGCCAGCAGGCGCGGGCCCGGCACTGGCGTGAAGGGCAGGGCCGCCACGAGCTTGGGGTAGTAGGCGAGCCCATGGCGTTCGTAGGCTTCGGCCCAGGCCCAGTCGAACACGTACTCGCCGTACGAGTGCGACTTCACGTAGGCCGCCACCGCGCCGGCCAAGGTGTCTGCGCGCCAGGCGGTGAGGAAGGCCGGGGACCAGCCGGTGCGTGGCACGGCACAGCCCGTGGCGTGCAAGGCGGTCAGGAACTCGTGGCGCAGGAACGGCGGTTGCTGCGCCTGCGCTTCCAGCAGCGCGTTCCACGCCGCCGCTGGAATCTCCGCCGGGTCCGCGTGGACCCGGATGACATAATCTTTCGCTCCGTCCTGCCCTTCGCCCATGCCCAGCCCGGCTCCTGCTTCAGGCCCCCTCATGGTGGCCCTGGCCCAGATCAACACGACGGTGGGCGACCTGCCTGGCAATGCGCGCCAGGTGGCGCAGGCGGCCCGCGCCGCGTATGCGCAGGGCGCCCGCCTGGTGGTGGCGCCCGAGCTGGCGCTCACCGGTTACCCGCCCGAGGACCTGCTCCTGCGTCCGGCCTTCCTGCAGGCCTGTGAGGCGCAGCTCGATGCCCTGGCGGCTGAGCTGGCGGAGTACGAAGGTCTGCATGTGGTGGTGGGGCATCCGGTGGCGTGGCATCAGGCGGAGGATGTTAGGTCGAAGTCTCGTTCCCTGCCCGCGTGCTTCAATGCCGCCTCGGTGCTGGCAGGGGGGCGGGTGGTGGGCACCTATGCGAAGCGCGAGCTGCCCAACTACCAGGTGTTCGACGAGCGCCGGTACTTCGCCTCCGGTCGGGACGCGGGCCTGGGCCCATTGGTGGTCGAGGTGCAGGGCCGCCGCATCGGCGTGCTGATTTGCGAGGACGCGTGGTTCGAAGAGCCGGCGCGCCTGGCCTGCGAGGCAGGCGCCGAGCTGCTGTGTGTCATCAACGCATCGCCCTTCCACCTGGACAAGCAGGACGAGCGCGAGCAGCGCATGGCGGAGCGGGCCCGCGCCTGCGGGCGGCCGCTGCTGTATGCCCACCTGGTGGGTGGGCAGGACGAGGTGGTGTTCGACGGCGCGTCCTTCGCCATGGACGCGCACGGGCAGGTCCAGGCCCGGGCCGCGAGCTTCGAGGCCGAGACGCTCCTGCTGACGCTCGGGTCTGACGGCGAGGTGAGCGGGCCCGTCACCCCGGTGCCCGAGCTCGAACAGCAGGCGTGGTCGGCGCTGGTCGTCGGTGTGCGCGACTACCTGGGCAAGAACGGCTTCCCCGGGGCCATCATCGGCCTGTCCGGCGGCATCGACTCGGCGCTCGTGCTCGCCATCGCGGTGGACGCCCTCGGCGCCGACCGGGTGCGCTGCGTGATGATGCCGTCGCGCTACACGGCCGACATCTCCTGGATCGACGCGCGCGACATGGCCGAGCGGCTGGGTGTGCGCTACGACGAAATCGCCATTGCGCCGATGTTCGATGCCTTCCGCGAGGCCCTGGCGCCGCAGTTCGCCGGGCTGCCGGAGGATGCCACCGAGGAGAACATCCAGGCGCGTGTGCGCGGCACGCTGCTCATGGCGCTGTCGAACAAGACCGGCGACATCGTGCTCACCACCGGCAACAAGAGCGAGATGGCCACCGGGTACTGCACCCTCTACGGCGACATGGCGGGCGGCTTTGCGGTCATCAAGGACGTCGCCAAGACGCTGGTGTACCGGCTGGCCGAGTGGAAGAACCGGCAGCCCGCCGCCCGCGCCGATGGCACTGTCGGCCCGGTCATCCCCGAGCGCATCATCACCCGCCCGCCGTCGGCCGAGCTGCGGCCCGACCAGACCGACCAGGACAGCCTGCCGCCCTACGAGGTGCTCGACGCGATCCTCGCGCGGTACATGGAGGGCGATCAGTCCATCGAGGAGATCGTGGCCGCCGGGTTCGCGCGGGCCGACGTCGAGAAGGTCACCCGGCTCATCAAGATCAACGAGTACAAGCGGCGGCAGGCCCCCGTGGGCATCCGCATCACCCACCGCGCCTTCGGGCGCGACTGGCGCTATCCGATCACCTCGAAGTTCCGTGCTTAAATCGAGCCGAATCAACGTCCCCCACGCCCGTCGGAGCCCTCCATGAAGCAGATCACCGCCATCATCAAGCCCTTCAAGCTCGAAGAGGTGCGCGAGGCGCTGGCCGAGGTGGGCGTGTCCGGCCTCACCGTCACCGAGGTGAAGGGCTTCGGCCGCCAGAAGGGCCACACCGAGCTGTACCGCGGCGCGGAGTACGTGGTCGATTTCCTGCCCAAGGTGAAGGTGGAGGTGGTCGTGCGCGATGCCGATGTCGACCGCGCCATCGAATCCATCGTCAAGGCCGCCAAGACGGGCAAGATCGGCGACGGCAAGATCTTCGTCACTGCGGTGGAGCAGGTGGTGCGCATCCGCACCGGCGAGACCGACGAGTCCGCCGTCTGAGGCGTCGCCGCCCGCTGAGGGCGGCACGCTCGCCGCTCAGATCGCGGTGTAGTCGTCCGGCCCGGTGGCTCGTCCCGCAAGATCGGCCAGCTGGTCGAGCAGCGGGCCGACGTCCTGATGCACCTGCAGCATCGCCTGCTGCCGCCCGTCCACGAAACCATCGGCCTGCGTGCGCGCCAGAAAGGCGAGCAGGCCGTCGTAGAAGCCGTTCACGTTGAGCAGGCCGATGGGCTGGTCGTGGTAGCCCAGGTGGCGCCAGGTCCACACTTCGAAGAATTCCTCGAACGTGCCGATGCCGCCGGGCAGGGCCACGAAGGCATGGGCGCGCTCGGCCATGCGTTGCTTGCGCTCGTGCATGGTGGTCACCACCCGCAACTCGTGCAGGCCCGGGTGACCCAGCTCGCGCTGCATCAGGCGCTCCGGGATCACGCCGGTCACCGTGGCGCCGGCGGCCAGGGCGGCATCGGCCACGATACCCATCAGACCGGCCCGGCCACCACCGTACACCAGCGCCCAGCCGCGGCGGCCGATCTCGTCACCCAGGCGGCGTGCAGCGTCGGCGAACGCGGGCGACCCGCCTGGCCGGGAGCCGCAGTACACACAGACAGTGAAGCGGCCGCGGTCGGTCACGGGGTGGCCGTCCGCGGCACGGGATGCTGTCGTGCGTCGACCAGGCGCGTGCCGCACACGGCGTCGTGCCAGAACTGCCGCCCTGGGTGCAGGCGCGAGAGGGCTGCATACGCCAGGACGCCCACCATCAGCAGCCCGTAGACGCTGCCGCCGTGCAGGCCGGCCAGGTGCGCCGCCAGCAGGGCGGGGGCGAACCAGAGCCAGGACAACACATAGCGCAGGGCGGCGCGGGCAGGTCGCACCGGCTGGCCCTGGGCGTCCACCAGACGCACGTGCCAGGCCTTCATGGCCACCGTCTGGCCGCCGTGCGTCCAGAACCAGGTGAAGTACAGGCCCAGCACGACGAACAGGAAGGCCTGCAGGCCCGCCTGGCCCTGCAAGGCGTGGCGCATGCCGGTGCTGACGGAATACACGAAGCCCGCGATCATCAGCACGCCGAACAGCAGCACCCCTTCGTACACGAAGGCGGCCAGTCGGCGGGTGAGGGAGGGCGCCTGTGGCGTGGCCGCCGCCGCCAGCGTGTGCGGCGCGTCGGGAGCAGCGGGGGTCACCGACCGCCCTGGCCGGCCTGGCCGTTCTGCCGCTGCGGGCGCGAGGCCTGAGGCGCCTGTGCGCCAGCGGCTTGCGGCCCGGCCTTGGGCAGCAGGGTCGTGCGGTCCACCAGCTTGGGCGAGGCGACGATCTTGGCTTGTCCGGGCTGCTGGTGCGTGGGCGCGCGCGGCGCGTTGGTCACCAGCGACGTGGTGGCCCCGCGGTTGCCCTGCACGATCGAGGGCGATACCGCCGTTGGCGGTGGCAAACGACCCGGCGCCGGAGCGACCACATTGGACTTCGGTGCCTGGGCGTCAACGGGCGCCCTGCGCAGTGACTGCGTCGCCGCTTCGGGCGCGCCCGACACCGGTGCCGGCTTCTTCGCGGCACGTTCCGCCAGCGCGGCCCGCTCTTCGGGCGGGAGGGATTGGTAGGCCTCCCAGCGCGCCCGACGGTCCTCGGCGGGCAGGCGCTTGCTCTGCTGGTAATTCAGGCGCGCTTCGGTGCGCTGTGAGGGCGACATGCGCGCCCACTCGTCCATGCGCTCCTGCACCCGCTGCTGCCGCTGGGGTGGCATGCGATCGAAGCGGGAGGCGACCTCCAGCCATTTCTGCTTGCGCGGGCCATCCAGCCGATCCCACTCACCTTGCAGCGGCGACAGCGCCCGCTGCTGGGTCGGGCTGAGCTGGGACCAGGCGGGCCCACCGTCCGGGGATTGGGCGTGTGCCGCCCCGGCAAGCGCCAAGGCCAGCGCAGCCGCGGACAGCAACGAAGCGACGGCGGAGTGCGCGCACAGATGACCGGGCCGTGGGCGCGTCACTCGACCTCCCGCAGGAACTCGACGAACCCAGGGTCGCGGTACGCGTCGGGGGGCAGCTCATCGGCCAGCAAGGACACATCGACATCGGCCGCCGCCTCGATCTGGGCGCGGTCGTGCCACTCGTCGATCAGCATCAGGCCCGCCACCAGCAACACCAGCGGCAGCACCGAGGCCACGCGGAACCACCAGGTCGGTCGGCGGGCGAGGGTGGCGGAGTGACCACGTCCCACGACGGTGTCGGCCGAGGCGCCGGCGGCGCGGGCCGCCCGGGCGCGCGACAGCGCCTGCTCGCGCGCGATGCGCAAGCGCTCCGCGATGTCATGCGGCGTGTGCTGTGCCTGCTCGCTGAGCAGCGCACCCACGCGCAGGCCGAAGCGGGCTTCGAGCCGCTCGGCGTCGAGGCGGCCAGCGGCGGCAGGGTCGACAGGGCGGTTCATGGCGCAATTCCCTTGGCTTTGAGTGATCTGGCCAGCGCGTGGACAGCCCGGGAGCAGTGCGTCTTCACACTTCCCTCTGAGCAGCCCATGACGGCGGCCGTCTCGGCGACGTCCAGTTCTTCCCAGTAACGGAGCAGGAAGGCCTCGCGTTGACGGCCGGGCAGCTGTCCAATCTCCTTTTCGATGAGAAGCAGGATCTGTTCTCGTCCCACCGTGTCGGCCGCGCTTTCCGCACCCAGCGAACCCTCGACGGTGGTGAGCAGTTCCAGCAGGTCGAAGTCACCATCATCGTCAGCACCGTCGAAGTCCGACAGGTTCTGCATGACGGCGTTGCGCACTTTTTGGCGCCGGAACCAGTCCATCGTGGCGTTGGACAGGATGCGCTGGAACACCAGGGGCAGCTCGGCGGCCGGCCGGTCGGCGTACTTCTCGGCCAGACGGATCATCGAGTCCTGAACGATGTCGAGCGCGGCGTCGTCGTCACGCACGGCATACACCGTGCGCTTGAAGGCGCGCTTCTCGACGCTCTTGAGGAAGTCGGTGAGTTCTTTGTCGGTGGCCAAGGCTGGGGGCGCAACCCTGCTGGGCCACGCGAATGCGCGTCGGATTATGTCATTCACCCCCGCCGTTCGTCGGATGAGGCCGCCTGGGCACGCCGAAGATGCAATAATGCTGCTTCGCACAATTGCGATCTGGTTACCAAGCCGCCCCGACCGCGGGTGTCGGCTGTGTTGACCGCGCAGGCTCCACATCCGCCTCACAAGGGCGCGAGAAGGGGCACCGATGGTTTTTCGTCAGAGAAATTCACAGAGGTTCGACATGGACTTGTCTGCCGCGGAAGTCAGGCGTGCCGCCACGGCTCAGCCGCATTCCCCCCTTTCCTCCTCCCCCGCCGCGGATCCGAACGGATCCGAGATTCTCGTGCGCTCGCTGCAGGCCGAGGGTGTCAAGTACCTCTGGGGATACCCCGGCGGTGCGGTGCTGTACATCTACGACGCGCTGTACAAGCAGGACAGCATCCAGCATGTCCTCGTGCGTCACGAGCAGGCGGCCATCCACGCGGCCGACGGCTACGCCCGTGCCACCGGCGAGGTGGGTGTCGCCCTCGTCACGTCGGGCCCGGGCGTCACCAATGCCATCACCGGCATCGCCACGGCCTACATGGATTCCATCCCGATGGTGATCATCACCGGGCAGGTGCCCACGCCGGCCATCGGCCTGGACGCCTTCCAGGAGTGCGACACCGTGGGCATCACCCGGCCCATCGTCAAGCACAACTTCCTGGTGAAGGACGTGCGTGACCTCGCGACGACACTGAAGAAGGCCTTCCACATCGCACGCACCGGGCGCCCGGGGCCGGTGGTGGTCGACATTCCCAAGGACGTGTCGCTCAAGACGGCGCCTTTCCACTACCCCGAGCGGGTGGAGATGCGCTCGTACAACCCGGTGAAGAAGGGGCACGGCGGCCAGATCCGCAAGGCCGCACAGCTGCTGCTGGGCGCCAAGCGACCCTATATCTATACGGGTGGCGGCGTGATTCTCGGCAACGCCACGGCCGAGCTGCGCGAGCTGGCCGACCTGCTGGGCTATCCCTGCACCAACACGCTGATGGGCCTGGGTGCCATCTCGGCGAGCGACCCGAAGTTCCTGGGCATGCTGGGCATGCACGGCACCTACGAGGCCAACATGACCATGCAGCACTGCGACGTGCTGCTGGCGGTGGGGGCGCGTTTCGACGACCGGGTGATCGGCAACCCGAAGCACTTCGCGTCGGTCGAGCGCAAGATCATCCATATCGACATCGACCCGTCGTCCATCTCCAAGCGGGTGAAGGTCGACATCCCCATCGTCGGTGACGTCAAGGACGTGCTGCAGGAGCTCATCGCCCACCTGAAGGAGGCCACCGTGCGCTCCGACAAGGAGGCGATCAACGGCTGGTGGTCGCAGATCAACGACTGGCGCAAGCAGGAATGCCTGGCCTACCGCAAGAGCGACGAGGTCATCAAGCCGCAGTTCGTGATCGAGACGCTGTGGAAGCTCACGCGCGGCCGCGACACCTACATCACCAGCGACGTGGGCCAGCACCAGATGTGGGCCGCCCAGTTCTACGGCTTCACCGAGCCGCGCCGCTGGATCAATTCCGGTGGCCTGGGCACGATGGGCGTGGGGCTGCCCTACGCGATGGGCATCAAGCTGGCCAAGCCGGACTCGGACGTCTTCTGCATCACGGGCGAGGGCTCGATCCAGATGTGCATCCAGGAGCTCTCGACCTGCCAGCAGTACAAGACGCCGGTCAAGATCATCTCGTTGAACAACCGCTATCTCGGCATGGTGCGGCAGTGGCAGGAACTCGACTACGAAGGCCGCTACTCGCACAGCTACATGGATGCGCTGCCCGATTTCGTGAAGCTCGCCGAGGCCTATGGCCACGTGGGACTGAAGATCGAGAAGCCCTCCGAGGTGGAGCCCGCGCTCAAGGAGCTGATCCGGTTGAAGGACCGCACGGTGTTCCTCGACGTGCGGACCGACCCGACCGAGAACGTCTGGCCGATGGTCCAGGCGGGCAAGGGCATCTCCGAGATGCTGCTGGGGTCCGAGGACCTGTGACGGCCTGAAGGCTGGCGGTGTGCGTCGGGTGACCGCCCGGCGCGGGCCGGCAGCCGGATCGCCTGAACGACCGGACCGCGTTCCTTCCTGTCCACTCGACGGCGCGCCAAGCGCCGGCGGTTACCGCCGCCGGCCGTGAAGAGCCCGCCGCAGGAGCTTTCCCCATGAAACACATCATCGCCGTGCTGCTCGAGAACGAGCCCGGTGCCCTGTCGCGCGTGGTCGCCCTGTTCTCCGCGCGCGGCTACAACATCGAGAGCCTGACCGTCGCGCCCACCGAGGACGCATCGCTGTCACGCATGACCATCGTGACCACCGGGTCCGACGAGGTGATCGAGCAGATCACCAAGCACCTGAACCGGCTGGTCGACGTGGTCAAGGTCGTCGACCTGACCGAGGGCACCTACACCGAACGCGAGCTGATGCTGATCAAGCTGCGCGCGGTCGGCAAGGACCGCGACGAGATGAAGCGCATGGCCGACATCTTCCGCGGCCGCATCATCGATGTGACCGAGAAGAGCTACACCATCGAGCTGACTGGCGACGCCGGCAAGCTCGACGCCTTCATCGAGGCGATCGACCGCGCGGCCATCCTCGAAACCGTGCGCACCGGCACCAGCGGCATCGGCCGCGGTGAACGCATCCTGCGGGTCTGACGGCCTGCCCTCCCCCGACTCCCATCCCCTTTCCCCGCCAGCGAAGAGAGAACCACCATGAAGGTCTCTTACGACAAGGACGCCGATCTCAGCCTCATCAAGGGCAAGAACGTCACGATCATCGGCTACGGCTCACAAGGCCATGCACACGCCCAGAACCTCAACGACAGCGGCGTCAAGGTCACTGTCGGCCTGCGCCGCGGCGGCGCCTCCTGGGCCAAGGTGGAGAAGGCCGGCCTGAAGGTGGCCGAGGTGGCGGAAGCCGTCAAGGGCGCCGACGTCGTCATGATCCTG
>JACRBA010000037.1 GCA_016213265.1 Burkholderiales bacterium
CCGGTTTCAAGCCCGACATCAGCGTGTTCGGCAAGGTCATCGGCGGCGGCATGCCGCTGGCGGCCTTCGGCACCACCCGCCAGATCATGCAGCAGCTGGCGCCGCTGGGCCCGGTGTACCAGGCCGGCACGCTGTCGGGCAACCCCGTGGCCACCGCCTGCGGCCTGGCCACCCTGCGCGAGATCGCCAAGCCCGGCTTCCACGACCGGCTGGGCGCCACCACGCGCACGCTGGTGCAAGGCCTGCAGCGCGCCGCGGACGAGGCCGGCGTGCCTTTCTGCAGCGACAGCGAAGGCGGCATGTTCGGCTTCTTCTTCGGCCCGCGCCTGCCGCAGAACTACGACGAGGTCATGGCCACCGACAAGGAGCGCTTCAACCGCTTCTTCCATGCCATGCTCGACCGTGGGGTGTACCTCGCACCGGCGCTGTACGAAGCGGGCTTCGTCAGCGCCGCGCACAGCGAGGCCGACATCGAAGCCACCCTGGCCGCCGCCCGCGACGCCCTGCGCGCCAGCTGACCCCTTCGGGGCCCGCACGGCCCCGCTGAGCCGCGGCGCGCCTGGCGCTGCCGCGGCGCCCTTCCTGCGGCCTGTCATGCACATCCACATCCTCGGCATCTGCGGCACCTTCATGGGCGGCGTGGCGGCACTGGCGCGCGAAGCCGGCCACCGCGTCACCGGGTGCGACGCCAATGTCTACCCGCCCATGAGCGACCAGCTGCGTGCGCTGGGCATCGACCTGATCGAGGGCTTCGGCGCCGAGCAGCTGGCCCTGCGCCCGGACGTCTTCGTCGTCGGCAACGTGGTCACGCGCGGCAACCCGCTGATGGAGGCCATCCTCGACGCGGGCGCGGCCTACACCAGCGGGCCGCAGTGGCTGAGCGAGCAGGTGCTGCAGGGCCGCCACGTGCTGGCGGTGGCCGGCACGCATGGCAAGACCACCACCACGGCCATGCTGGCCTGGGTGCTCGAGCAGGCCGGGCAGGCACCGGGCTTCCTCGTGGGCGGCGTGCCGGGCAACTTCCCCGTCTCGGCCCGCCTGGGCCGCCCCGGCGGGCCCTTCGTGATCGAGGCCGACGAGTACGACACGGCCTTCTTCGACAAGCGCAGCAAATTCGTGCACTACCGCCCGCGCACGGCCATCCTCAACAACCTCGAGTTCGACCACGCGGACATCTTCGCCGACCTCGCGGCCATCGAGACGCAGTTCCACCACCTGGTGCGCACCGTGCCGGCGCAAGGCCGTCTGGTCGTGAACGCGCGCGAGGAATCGCTGCAACGCGTGCTGGCGCGCGGCTGCTGGAGCAGCGTGGAGCGCTTCGGCGCCCGCAAGGAGGAGCCCGGCGCCTGGCGCGCGCGCGGCGAGCCGCAGGCGTTCGACGTGCTGCGCGGGGCCATGAAGGTCGCCCGCGTGGAGTGGCCGCTGCTGGGTGAACACAACCAGCTCAATGCCCTGGCCGCGCTGGCGGCCGCCGACCACGTGGGCGTGCCGGCCGAGCAGGCCGCCGATGCGCTGGGCCGCTTCGAGGGCGTGCGGCGTCGGCTCGAGCTGCGTGGCGAAGCGGGCGGCGTGAAGGTCTACGACGACTTCGCGCACCACCCCACCGCCATCCGCACCACCGTCAACGGCCTGCGCCGCAAGGTCGGGGCGGCCCGCATCCTGGCCGTCTTCGAGCCGCGGTCCAACACGATGAAGCTCGGCACCATGAAAGCCCAGCTGCCGTGGTCGCTGGAGGAGGCCGACCTCGCCTTCTGCCACACCGGCGGCCTGGGCTGGGACGCGCGCGAGGCGCTCGCCCCCATGGGCGCACAGGCCCAGGTGGCCGACACCATCGACGCCCTGGTGGCCCAGGTCGTGCGCGCCGCCCGGCCGGGCGACCACGTGCTGTGCATGAGCAACGGCGGCTTCGGCGGCATCCACGCCAAGCTGCTGTCGGCACTGGCATGACGACCCACCTGCTGTACCTGCACGGGTTCCGCTCCTCGCCGCGGTCGTTCAAGGCACAGCGCGTCGGTGCCTGGCTGGCCGCGCACCGGCCCGAGGTGCATGTCTGGTGCCCGCAGCTGCCACCCTCGCCGCGCCAGGCGATGGACGAGGTGATGGCCGGCATCGCGGCCTGGCCGGTGGACGGCATGGCGGTGGTGGGCAGCTCGCTGGGCGGCTTCTATGCCACCGTGGTGGCCGAGCGCACCGGCTGCCGCGCGGTGGTGCTCAACCCGGCGGTGGACCCGGCGCGCGACCTCGCGCGCCACATCGGCGAGCAGACCGCCTGGCACGACCCGCAGGAGCGCTTCTACTTCCGGCCGGAGTTCGTGGACGAGCTGCGCGCCATGGCGCCGGCCGCCATCACGCGGCCCGAGCGCTACGCCGCCGTGATCGCCAAGGGCGACGAGCTGCTCGACTGGCGCGAGATGCACGCCCGCTACGCCGGGGCGCAGGTGCGGCTGCTCGATGGCAGCGACCACGGCCTCACCGACTTCGACGACCACCTTCCCTTTGTCCTGCACTTTCTCCAGCTGAATCCATGAGCCCCACCGCTTCCCCCCGCCTGGCCGGCAAGGTCTGCCTCATCACCGGCGCCGCCCAGGGCATCGGCCTGGCCACCGCCGAGAAGTTCGCGCGTGAAGGCGCCACCGTCGTGCTGTGCGACCTGAAGCGCGAGGCGGTGGACGCCGCCGTGGCCCGATGCCGTGACGCTGGCCACGCGGCCGGCGGCGCCGCCGAAGGCGAGGTGGTGAACGTGGTCGACCGCGCCCAGGTGGATGCGATGGTGGCGGCGGTGAAGGCGCGCCATGGCCGCATCGACGTGCTGGTGAACAACGCCGGCATCACACGCGACGCGCGCCTGCAGAAGATGACGCTGGAGCAGTTCGACCAGGTGATCGACGTGAACCTGCGCGGCGTGTTCCATTGCGCGCAGGCCGTGGTGGACACCATGGTGGCGCAGAGCTCGGGCGTCATCCTCAACGCCTCGTCCGTGGTGGGCATCTACGGCAACTTCGGCCAGACGAACTATGCCGCCGCCAAGTTCGGCGTCATCGGCTTCACCAAGACCTGGAGCCGCGAGCTCGGCCCCAAGGGCGTGCGCGTGAATGCCGTGGCGCCCGGTTTCATCGAGACGCCCATCCTGGCGACCATTCCCGACAAGGTGCTCGACCACATGCGTGAGCAGGTGCCGCTGCGCCGCCTGGGCACGCCCGAGGAGATCGCCAACGTGTATGCCTTCCTGGCCAGCGACGAGGCCAGCTACGTCAACGGCGCGGTGCTGGAAGTCTCCGGCGGGATGACGGTCTGACGATGGACCGCGCCTGGGTTGCCACCGCGCTGCAGCGCATCGAGGCCGACGCACGCCGTTCGGCCGACACCCATCTCATCCCGCTGCCGCTGCCCGAGTGGCCGGGCATCGACCTGTACCTCAAGGACGAGTCCACCCACCCCTCCGGCAGCCTGAAGCACCGGCTGGCGCGCTCGCTGTTCCTCTACGGCCTGTGCAACGGGCAGATCGGGCCGGGCACCACCATCGTCGAGGCGTCGTCCGGCTCCACCGCCATCTCCGAGGCCTACTTCGCCCGGCTGCTGGGCCTGCCCTTCGTGGCCGTGGTGCCGCGCGGCACGGCCGCCGCCAAGCTCGCGCAGATCGCCTTCTTCGGCGGCCGCTGCGTCGAGGTGGCGCCCGCCGAGGTGTATGCCGAGGCCGAACGCCTGGCCCGCGAGTGCACCGGCCCGGGCGGCGGGCACTACATGGACCAGTTCACCTACGCCGAGCGGGCCACCGACTGGCGGGGCAACAACAACATCGCCGACAGCATCTTCGGGCAGATGCGCCACGAGGCACACCCGTTGCCGCGCTGGATCGTGGTGGGCGCCGGCACCGGCGGCACCTCGGCCACCATCGGCCGCTACCTGCGCTACCGGCGCGACACCCTGGCGACCACGCGGCTGGCCGTCGCCGACCCCGAGAACTCGGTGTTCTTCGATGCCTTCGCCCGGGGTGACCGCAGCCTGCGCAGCGACGCGCGCGGGCGCATCGAGGGCATCGGCCGACCGAGGGTGGAGCCGTCGTTCGTGCCCGAGGTGGTGGACCGCATGCTGCGCGTGCCCGACCGCCTGAGCTTCTCGGCGGCGCTGGCGCTGTCGGCGCGGCTGGGGCGGCGGGTCGGGCCGTCGTCGGGCACCAACCTGGCCGGCGCGCTGGCCCTGGCCGCCGAGATGGCCGCCCGCGGCGAAACGGGCAGCATCGTCACGCTCATCTGCGACGCCGGAGAACGCTACGCCGACACGCTGTTCGATCCAGCCTGGCAGGCGGCCGAAGGGCTGGACGACGCCTGCGTGGCGGCCGTGTGGTCGGCCCAGGCCACGCTGGACTCGGCCACCCGGCCGGCGCGGTGCGCAGCGATGGGACAATCCGCCGCGTGATGTATGCCCTGTTCGATGACGCCGGGAAGTTCCTCGCCGGCCGCGTGATGTCCGAAGCCGACAGCTCCCTGCAGGTGGAGCTGGATTCGGGCAAGCGTGTCAAGGTGAAGTCGGCGAACGTGCTGCTGCGCTTCGACAAGCCGCAGCCTGCGGCGCTGCTGGCCGCCGCGCAGGCGCTGGCGCCCGAGATCGACCTGGACCTGGCCTGGGAATTCGCCCCCGAGGGCGAGTTCGGCTTCGGCGAGCTGGCGCGCGAGTACTTCAGCGCCCAGGCCACGGTCGAGCAGCAGGCGGCCACGCTGGTGCGCCTGTTCGAGGCGCCGCACTACTTCCGCCGTGCCGGCAAGGGGCAGTTCAAGAAGGCCCCGCAGGAGGTCGTGCAGGCGGCCCTGCTGGCCATCGAGCGCAAGAAGCAGCAGGCCGCGCAGATCGAGGCCTGGGCCACCGAGCTGGCCTCGGGCCAGTGCCCGGCGCCGGTGCAGGAGCAGCTCTACCGCATCCTGTTCCGGCCGGACAAGAACGCGCCCGAATACAAGGCGGTGGTCGAGGCCGCGCGGCGCAGCCAGCGTGCGCCGCTCGATCTGCTGCAGGACGCGGGCGCCATCACCAGCCCCTACCAGTTCCACTGGCGGCGTTTCCTGTTCGAGCACTTCCCCAAGGGCCATGGCTTTCCCCCGCTCGAGGCGCCCGCCGTGCGCGACGAGCTGCCGCTGGCCGAGGGCGTGCGCGCCTTCTCCATCGACGATTCGCAGACCACCGAGATCGACGACGCGCTGTCGGTGCAGGGGCTGGGCTCGGGCACCGTCACCTTCGGCGTGCACATCGCCGCGCCCGGCCTGGCCATCACGCCCGACTCCGCGCTCGACAAGGTCGCGCGCGACCGGCTGTCCACCGTCTACATGCCGGGCTGGAAGATCACCATGCTGCCCGATGCGGTGGTGCAGGCCTACACGCTGATCGAAGGCCGCGCCTGCCCGGCGGTGAGCCTGTACGTGCAGATCGACGAGGCCACGCTGGAGATCCGCGGCGCCGAGACCCGGCTGGAGCGCGTGCCCATCGTGGCCAACCTGCGGCACGACCAGCTCGACAGCGTGGTCACCGAGGCCAGCCTCACGGGCGGGGCCCCGGCCGGCTACCCCTTCGCCACCGAACTGGCGTTCTGCTTCCGCCTGGCGACCTCGCTCAAGGCCGGGCGCGAGGTGCTGCGCGGCAAACCCGAGAACTTCACCCGCCCGGACTACAGCTTCAAGCTCGATGGGGGCGGCGAGCACGAGCCGCAGGGCGACGAAACGGTGCGCATCACCGAGCGCCGCCGCGGCGCGCCGCTGGATCTCATCGTGTCCGAGGCCATGATCCTGGCCAACAGCCGCTGGGGTGGCTGGCTGGCGGAGCTGGGCGTGCCGGGCATCTACCGCAGCCAGGCCAGCCTGGCGCCGGGCGTCAAGGTACGCATGGGCGTCAAGCCCGCGCCGCATGCCGGCATGGGCGTCGCGCAATACACCTGGGCGACCTCGCCGCTGCGCCGCTACGTCGATCTCGTCAACCAGTGGCAGATCATCGCGTGCGCGCGCCACGGGCGCACCGCGGCCCTGGCGGCGCCCTTCAAGCCCAAGGACGCGACGCTGTTCTCCGTGATCTCCGCGTTCGACGGCGCCTACAGTGCCTACAACGGCTTCCAGTCCGCCATCGAGCGCTACTGGACGCTGCGCCACATCGAGCAGCAGGGGCTGACCGAGCTGGACGCGTCGGTCATGAAGGACGGCCTCGTGCGGGCCGACACCCTGCCCCTGGTGTTCCGGGCGCTCGGCACCGAGCAGCTGCCGCGCGGCACGCACGTGCGCACGCGCGTCACCGGCACGGACCTGCTCACGCTCGACCTGCACGCCAGCCTGGTGGCGCGGCTGGACGACGTGGCACCGGACGCCGCGCAGGGCGCCGAGGACGAGGACGGGGAGGCCGACGCCCCGCCCGCCGGTGGCCTGGCGCTGGCCATCGACCTGGCGGACGCCGAAGGCGACACCCCGTCCGCCGACGCACCGCCCGCCGCAGCCTGAGGTCCGCTGCCATGCCAGTGCCTGCTCTGCTCCTCGCCCTGCGACAGCGCGCCGCGTTGCTAAGCACATTGCAGTTGGCGATCGTGGCGTCGGTAGCGTTGCATGCCGTGGCGATATCTGTCCGCTTCGTCGACCCCGAGGCCTTCAACCGGGTGTTCGAGGACACGCCACTGGAGGTGGTGCTGGTCAACGCCCGGTCCAACGAAGTGCCGCTCAAGCCGCAGGCCATCGCCCAGGCCAGCCTGGCGGGCGGCGGCGAGGCCGAGAAGGGCCGTGCCACCACGCCGCTGCCGCCGTCGGCCGTCACGGTGGCGGGCGAGGGCGACAACGACGCCACCCGCGCGATCCACCAGATGCAGGACGTGCAGCAGCAGCTGCTCGCGCAGATCCGCCGCGAGATCGCCCTGCTGCCACCGCCCGACCCTTCGCGGCCCGTCACCTCGCCCGAGGAGGCGCAACGCGAGGAGCGCCGCCGCCAGCTGCTGCGCATGCTGGCCGAGATCGAGAAGCGCATCAACGAAGAGAACGCGCGGCCCAAGAAGCGCTACATCAGCCCGGCCACGCGCGAGGAAACCTACGCCATCTACTACGACGGCCTGCGCCGGCGCATCGAGGAGCGCGGCACGCGCGACTTTCCCGAGTACCGCGGCCGCAAGCTCTATGGCGAGCTGACCATGAACATCACCATCGACGCCCGGGGCCGGGTGGTGGAGGCCGACGTCGTGCGCAGCTCGGGCCAGCCCCAGCTCGACCGGCGCGCCGTGGCCATCGTCCATGCCGCCTCGCCCTTCGGCCTGTTCACCGACGCCATGCGGCGCCAGGCCGACCAGATCGTGGTGACCTCGCGCTTCCGCTTCACCCGCACCGAAGGCCTCGAGACGACGCTCAGCAATGCCGCCCCCTGACGCCTCCGCCGTCGACCGCTACGCCGTCATCGGCCAGCCGGTCTCACACAGCAAGTCGCCGGCCATCCACGCGGCCTTCGCCGCGGCCACCGGCCAGCACATGCGCTATGACGCCCTGCCGGCTCCGCTGGACGGCTTCGAGGCCACCGTGCGCCAGTTCGCCGCCGACGGCGGCCGCGGCTGCAACGTGACCGTGCCGTTCAAGTTCGAGGCCTTCCGCCTGTGCGCGGGCCGGGCCAGCGAACGCGCCCGCCTGGCCGAAGCGGCGAACACCCTCGGCTGGGACGCCGACGGCTGGTGGTGCGACAACACCGATGGCCTCGGCCTGGTGGCGGACATCGAGCGCCACGCCGCGCAGTCCCTGGCCGGCCGGCGCGTGCTGCTGGTGGGCGCGGGCGGCGCGGGCGCCGGCGTGCTGGGGCCGTTGATCGAGGCCCGGCCCGCCGAGCTGGTGGTGGCCAACCGCAGCGCGGACCGCGCCGAGGCGCTGTGCGCCCGGCACGCGCCCCTGGCGCAGCGGCATGGCGTGGCGCTGCACGCGGCGCCGCTCGACGCGCCGGGCGTCGGCTTCGACATCGTCATCAACGCCAGTGCCAGCAGCCTGTCCGGCGCCGCCTCGCCGGTGCCGGCGTCCGCGCTGCGCCCGGGCGCCCTCGCCGTCGACCTGATGTACGGGCCCGCCGCGGCCGGCTTCCTCGACTGGGCGCGCGCGCATGGCGCACAGGCACGCGACGGGCTGGGCATGCTGGTCGAGCAGGCCGCGGAGGCCTTCGCGCTGTGGCGCGGCGTGCGGCCCGACACCGAGCCCGTGCTGGCGGCGCTGCGCAGCGGGCTGGACACGGCCTCGGGCGCCATCGCGGCGCCGCCGGGGGCCGCACGGTGAGCTCCACCTGGCGCCACCTGGGCCGCCTGGCCGCCCTGCTGCTGCTCAGCGCCCTGGCGCTGCAGCTGTACTTCCTCGCCCGCGTGGCGCTGATGGCGGTGGTGGATCCGCAGTCCACGAGCTTCCAGCGCAGCGAGGCCTGGCGCCTGCTCGTGGACGAGCACCGGCTGGCCTGGCGCCAGGAATGGGTGCCCGACGAGCGCATCTCCGCCCACCTCAAGCGCGCCGTGATCGCCAGCGAGGACGCCGGCTTCGCCGACCACAGCGGCGTGGAGTGGGACGCCATCGAGGCCGCGTGGGAGAAGAACCAGCGGGCCGAGGCCCTGGCCGAGCGGCGCAACGCCCAGATCGAGCAACGCGAGGCCAGGCGGGCCCAGGCCGGCAAACCCGTGCCCAAACCCGCGCCCCGCGCCGCCCCCAAGGTGGTCGGCGGCTCCACCATCACCCAGCAGCTGGCGAAGAACCTGTTCCTGTCGGGCGAGCGCACGGCCGCCCGCAAGGCCCAGGAGTTCGTCATCACCTTCATGCTGGAGGCGGTGCTCGGCAAGCGCCGCATCCTGGAGATCTACCTCAACAGCGTCGAATGGGGCGAAGGCGTGTTCGGCGCCCAGGCCGCCGCGCGGCACTACTTCCGCACCGACGCCGCGCAGCTGGCGCCCTACCCCGCGGCCCGGCTGGCCGTGATGCTGCCGGCGCCCAAGCGCTTCGAGAAAAACCCCGGCTCTGCCTACGTGAGTGGCCGCGCTGGCACCATCGTGGCCCGCATGGGTGGCGTCGAGCTGCCCTGACCGTATGTGCCCAGGCCATGCCCCCCTCCGACGAACTGACCGCTGAACTGTGCGCCCGCGCCGCCCGCTGGGTGGTCGATGAGGGCATGGACTACCCGGGCGCGAAGCGACGGGCCCAACGGGAAATGGGGCCCCAGGCGGCGCGCATGCCGCTGCCGCCCAATGAGGCGGTGGAAGACGCCGTGCGCGAGCACATCGCGCTGTTCCATGCCGACACGCAGCCGGCCGAACTGCGCGCACTGCGTGAGCTGGCGCTGCAGTGGATGGACCGCCTGGCCGAGTTCCGCCCCCACCTCGGCGGTGGGGTCTGGCGCGGCACGGCGACCCGGCTGTCGGACCTGCGCATCGACCTGTATTGCGATGACCCCAAGGCCGCCGAGATCGCCTTCCTCAACCAGGGCATCGATTTCGACAGCCAGGACGCCCCGGGCGAGGCGGAGGTGGTGCTCAGCGTGCAGGCCCCGTGCCGGGCGCTGGGCGAGACCGTGGGCATCCACTTCCTGGTCCATGACCACGACGCCTTGCGGGGCGCGCTCAAGCCCGATGGCCGGGGCCGCACCTGGCGCGGCGATGCGGCGGCCCTGCGCCGCCGCCTGACGGAGGACGACACCGCATGACCGATTCCGCCCCGGGCGCCCCCGCCCCTGCCAGCCGCCGGACGGTGCTGCTCGGCGCCGGCGCCCTGGCGCTCGCCGCTGGCGCGGGCTGGCAGCTGTGGCGCCACCGGCTGGCCCCCACGCCGAGCAGCGACCTGGCCGCCTTTCTGGCGCTGGAACTGCCCACCCCGACGGGGGCCCGCCTGCCCTTGCGCTCCCTCGCCGGCCGCCCGCTGGTGGTCAACTTCTGGGCCACCTGGTGCCCGCCATGCGTGAAGGAAATGCCCGAGTTGGACCGGTTCGCGCAGGAGTTCGGGGCCCAGGGCTGGCAGGTGCTGGGCGTGGCCATCGACAAACCCGCTGCCGTCAGCCGGTTCCTGGCGCAGACGCCCGTGCGTTTCCCAGTGGTGCTGCTGGAGGGCACCGAAGGCCTCGCCTGGATCCGGCGCCTGGGCAACCCCGGGGGCGGATTGCCTTTCACCCTGCAAATAGCCGCCAACGGATCACTTCAGCAAACAAAACTCGGCCCAACCACCACGGATGAGCTTCGTCGCTGGGCGCAGGCCACATGACGGGCGCCGGCGTACCCGCCCCGCGCCGGGGGCGCGCGCAGTTTCTGCGGTTTAATTGAGGATCTGCTGGTCGCAACTGCGCGCAAAAGGCGTAAAGTTCGCCGCTTCCCAGACGGGCCGGTCGCACACGTCACCCGCACCGGCTGACCCTGGCCCGACCCATTTCCGACCCATCCGCACACGGGGCGACCCGAGCGATTGCCGCCAATAGCGCGCAGGATCGACTCGGATCGCCGCACGGACGGCGCCGATACCCACGGCAGCCGCCCGCCTGTGCCACAGCCCCGAGGAGAACCGCATGGACCTGCGCAAGCTCAAGACCCTGATCGACCTGGTGTCCGACTCCAACATCACCGAACTGGAGATCACCGAGGACGACGGCAAGGTGCGCATCGTCAAGTCGGCACCCGTGGCCGCCGTGGCGGCCCCCGTGGCCGCACCGGCCCCGCTGGTGGTGCCAGTGGCCGCCCCCGCGGCGCCCGTCGCAGCCCCGGCCGCCGAGCCGGCCGCGCCCCCCGCCCCGACGGGCCACGTGGTGAAGTCGCCCATGGTCGGCACCTTCTACCGCTCCTCCAGCCCGGGCGCCAAGGCGTTCGCCGATGTCGGCACGGTGGTGAAGGAGGGCGACCCGATCTGCATCATCGAGGCCATGAAGATCATGAACGAGATCGAGGCCGACAAGGCCGGCACCGTCACCCAGGTGCTGGTGGAGAACGGCCAGGCCGTCGAGTTCGGTCAACCGCTGTTCGTGATCGAGTAAGCAGGGCTTCCCATGTTCAAGAAGATCCTGATCGCCAACCGGGGCGAGATCGCGCTGCGCATCCAGCGCGCCTGCCGCGAGATGGGCATCAAGTCGGTCGTCGTCTACTCCGAGGCGGACCGCGATGCCAAGTACGTGCGCCTGGCCGAGGAGGCGGTGTGCATCGGCCCGGCCCCGTCCGGCCAGAGCTACCTCAACATGCCGGCCATCATCTCCACCGCCGAGGTGACCGACGCGGAAGCCATCCACCCCGGCTACGGCTTCCTGTCCGAGAACGCCGATTTCGCCAAGCGCGTGGAGCAAAGCGGCTTCACCTTCATCGGCCCCACGCCCGACTCCATCCGGGTCATGGGCGACAAGGTGGCCGCCAAGCAGGCCATGATCAAGTCGGGCGTGCCCTGCGTGCCCGGCTCCGAGGGCGCCCTGCCGGAAGACCCGAAGGAGATCATCCGCATCGCCCGCGCCGTGGGCTACCCGGTGATCATCAAGGCCGCCGGCGGTGGTGGTGGCCGCGGCATGCGCGTGGTGCACACCGAAGCGGCGCTGATCAACGCGGTGCAGACCACGCGCGCCGAAGCCGGTGCGGCCTTCGGCAACCCGGCCGTCTACATGGAGAAGTTCCTCGAGAACCCGCGCCATGTGGAGATCCAGGTGCTGGCCGACCAGCACAAGAACGCGGTCTGGTTGGGTGAGCGCGACTGCTCCATGCAGCGCCGCCACCAGAAGATCATCGAGGAGGCCCCGGCCCCCGGCATCCCGCGCCGCATCATCGAGCGCGTGGGCGAGCGCTGCGCGGCGGCCTGCAAGAAGATCGGCTACCGCGGCGCGGGCACCTTCGAGTTCCTCTACGAGAACGGCGAGTTCTACTTCATCGAGATGAACACGCGCGTGCAGGTGGAGCACCCCGTGACCGAGATGGTGACCGGCATCGACATCGTGCAGATGCAGATCCGCGTGGCCGCCGGCGAGAAGCTGCCCTTCACCCAGCGCCAGATCGAGATGCGCGGCCACGCCATCGAGTGCCGCGTGAACGCCGAGGACCCGTACAAGTTCACGCCGTCGCCCGGCCGCATCACCCTGTGGCATGCGCCGGGCGGGCCCGGCGTGCGCGTGGACTCCCACGCCTACACCAACTACTACGTGCCGCCCAACTACGACTCGATGATCGGCAAGGTGATCGTGCACGGCGACACGCGCGAGCAGGCCTTGGCCCGCATGCGCACCGCGCTGCTGGAGACGGTGGTGGAAGGCATCCAGACCAACATCCCGCTGCACCGCGAGCTGATGGTCGACGCCAACTTCGTGGCCGGCGGCACCAGCATCCACTACCTCGAAGGCTGGCTGGCGGAACACCGCCGCTGATGGCCCCGGAGCGCGCCCCCATGGCCCTGTACGAGCTCGTGCTGCTGGCGCCCCAGGCGCTGGTGGAGCCGGTGTCCGACGCCCTGATGGACGAGCTGGGCGCGGTCTCGGTCTCGGTGTCGGTGGAGGACGCCGACGCCGACACCGATGCCGAACGCGCCCTGTTCGGCGAGCCGGGCATGCCGCCGCCCCAGCCGGGTTGGGACCGCTCCACGGTGAAGGCCCTGTTCGCGGACGAAGCCGAAGCCACCGAGGCCGGCACGCTGCTGCTGGCCCAGGACTGGACCGACGGGCTGGCCGTGCGCTCGCTGCAGGCCGTGCCCGAGCAGGACTGGGTGCGCCTCACGCAGGCGCAGTTCACGCCGGTGCCCATCACGCCCCGGTTCTGGATCGTGCCCACCTGGCACGAGCCGCCGGCCGCCGCCGAGCGGGTGATCCGCCTCGACCCCGGCCTGGCCTTCGGCACGGGCACCCACCCCACCACGCGCATGTGCCTGCGCTGGATCGCCGCGCATGAGGCGGCGCTGCAAGACGCACGCGTGCTCGACTACGGCTGCGGCTCCGGCATCCTGGCCATCGGGGCGGCGCTGCACGGCGCCGCCGAGGTCGACGGCGTGGACATCGATCCCGCCGCCGTGGAATCCACCCGGGCCAACGCCGAGGCCAACGGCGTGCGCCTGCGGGCGGGCCTGGCCGACGCAGCGCACGGCACCTACGGGGTGGTGCTGGCCAACATCCTGGCCACGCCGCTGAAGCTGCTGGCGCCGCTGCTGTGCGCCCACCTGGGCCCTGGCGGCCACCTGGTGCTGGCCGGCATCCTGGAGCGCCAGGCCGACGAGCTGCGGGCCGCCTACGCCCCCTGGTGCGCCATCGACGTGCTCGACAGCGAGGACGGCTGGATCCTCATGGGCGGGCAGCTCCCCGGCTGAGCGGCCGTGCACGACGCTGGCGGCCTGCGCCGCATGGCAACATCACGCCGATGAGCCTGGCCACCCGTTGCCCCGCCTGCCACACGGTGTTCCGTGTGGTGCAGGACCAGCTTCGGGTGTCCGAGGGCTGGGTCCGTTGCGGCCAATGCCAGGAGGTCTTCAACGCGCTGGAGACGCTGTTCGACCTGGACGTGTCCCCGGCGCCCGCCGCGCCGCCGGCCCCATCGACCCCGACGCGCGCATCGTCCCCCGCCGCACCTGCCACCACGCCGTCGGCCGCCGAGCCCGTGCCCTGGAGCGACGACGATGACGCGCTCGCCGAGGCGCTCGCCCGTGAGCTGGCCGCCTCCCCGGCCGACAACTGGGCGCCGCCCGACCCGGGCGCGCCGACGCCACCGCTGGCCCCGCGCGCCGTCGGCCGCGACGCCGCCTCCGCCGCGGCCACGGCCGGCCCGGTAAGCCCCGGCGTGACCGACAACGACGCCGACGCCGCCATGGCCGCGGCCGCTGCGTTCGCCGCGCCCGTCGCGGCCCCGCCGTCGCCCGCCACTTCGCCCGCGACTTCGCCCGCGACTTCACTGTCCGACGAGCCGCCACCTCGCGCCGTGCTGACCCGGCAGAGCGCCGATGCCGCCGCCGACGAGCGCGAGCCCACACCCTCGCGCTTCATGGGCCCCATGCCGTCGTGGGCAGACGAGACGACGGCGCTGCGCCGCGCCCGCGCCAAGGGCCCGAAGCGACGCACCGAGAGGCCCGTGGCGCCGGAGCGGGCGGTGGAGCCCCCTCCCGGCCCGGAGGCCGCCGAGCCGTCGCCGGACTCGCCCCCGCAGGCCAGCGGCCGCCGCGCCCAGCGCGCTCGCACGCCCGCGTTCGTGCGGCAGGCCGAACGCGAGGCCGCGTGGCAGCGGCCCCTCGTGCGCGCCGCCCTGGGCGGGGTGGCGCTGCTGCTGTCGGCCACGCTGGCCGCGCAGGCGGCGTACCGCTACCGTGACGTCATCGCCGCCCGCCAACCGGGCTGGGCGCCGGCGCTCGCCGCGGCTTGCCAGTGGCTGGGCTGCCAGCTGCGGGCGCCGCTCGCGCTCGACCCGCTGCGGCTGGAGGCCAGCGACCTGGTGCGCACCGACCGCGAGCAGGTCCTGCGCCTCACGGCCGACCTGCACAACACGGCGACGCATGCGGTGCGCCGGCCGGCCCTGGACGTGACCTTCACCGACGCCTCCGGCCGCCTGCTGGCACGCCGCGTGTTCCCCGCGCGGGAGCTGGGCGCCGCGCAGGAGGCCATCGATGCGGGAGGCACCTGGCGCATCGATGCCCTGCTCGCCGTCGGCACGCTGCCCGTCACCGGCTACACCGTCGAAGTCTTCTACCCCTGAACCCGCACGCCAGGCCGCCGGCCGCCCCGTGCCCACCCCCACTGCACACCATGGCCTGTCTCGTCAGCGGCTCTCTCGCCTTCGACACCATCACCCACTTCCCGGGACGGTTCGCGGACCAGATCCTGCCCGAGCAGGTGCACATCCTGAACGTGTCCTTCCTGGTGCCCACGCTGCGCCGCGAGTACGGCGGCTGCGCCGGCAACATCGCCTACACGCTCGCTGCGCTGGGCGGCGAGCCGGTCGTGCTGGCGGCGCTCGGCAACGACGGCGACGCCTACCTCGATCGGCTGCAGGCGCTGGGCATCGACACGCAGCAGGTGCTGCAGGTGCAGGACACCTACACCGCCCAGGCGATGATCATCACCGACGCGGACAACAACCAGATCACCGCCTTCCACCCCGGCGCGATGCAGGAGGCCCACCGCATCGGCCTGCCCGAGCGCAGCGACATCCGGCTGGCCATCGTGGGCCCCGACGGACGCGACGCGATGCTGCGCCGCGCCGCGGACCTGGCGGGCGCCGGCATTCCGTTCGTGTTCGATCCCGGCCAGGGCCTGCCCATGTTCGACGGCGACACGCTGCGCACGTTCATCGCCCAGGCGACCTGGGTCGCCGTGAACGACTACGAGGCGCGCATGCTGTGCGAACGCACGGGGCTGTCGCTGGACGAGCTGTCGCGTTCCCACCTGCAGGGTGTCATCGTCACGCTGGGCGCCGATGGCTGCGAGGTGTGGGTGCAGGGCGAGCGTGTGCACGTGCCCGGCACGGCGGCCGACGAAGTGGTGGACCCCACCGGGTGCGGCGACGCCTTCCGTGGCGCCCTGCTCTATGGGCTGGAGCGCGGCTGGCCGCTGGTGGACTGCGTGGCGCTGGGCAACCGCATCGGCGCGCTCAAGATCGCCTGCCGCGGCGGGCAGAACCACACCATCGACCGCGCTGCGCTCGGCCTGGCCTAAGCAGGCTGGCGGCGCAGCCACGCCGCCACCTGCGCCATCGGCAGGTCGATCTCCACCTGCTTGTGGCGCGACGCCGCGCCGCGGCGCAGCTGCACCGCACGCTTGGGCACGCCGAGTTCGCGCGCGAGCCACTCCACCAGGGCCGCGTTGGCACGGCCCTCGAGCGGCGGTGCGGCCAGGCGCACCCGCAGTGCCCCGTCGTGCCAGCCGTTGCACTCGCTGTGCCGCGCATTCGGCTGCACGCTCAGTGTGAGCACGCAGCGCTCAGCGCCGTCGGCGCGCAGGCCGGGCAGCGCCTCGCCGCACGGTGTGGATGCGGGTGTCGGCGCCGTGGCGGGTGTTCGGTGACGTGACGCAGTGGCCATGTCTCGGCCAGGAAAAAAAAACCCGGCCGGGGCCGGGCGTTGCAGGCCCGCGGTGCCGGGGCGACCCGGCACCGCGCGCTCAGGCTCAGGGCTTGTTGCCCGTGGGGAACGGCCAGGCGGCCGCGGGGCTCAGGGCCGTCTTCGCCGCCGGGGCGGGCGCAGGCGCGGCCGCAGGCGCAGGCTTGGCAGCGGCCTTCTTGGCCGCCGGCTTCTTCGCAGCCGGCTTCTTCGCAGCCGGGGCCTTCTTGGCGGGCGCCGCCTTCTTCGCAGCGGCCTTCTTCGCGGCCGGGGCGGCGCGCTTGGACACCGGCTGCGGCGACGACGCGACCTTCTTGGCCGGCGCCTTCTTGGCCGGAGCGGCCTTCTTCGCGGGCGCCGCCTTCTTGGCCGGGGCCGCCTTCTTGGCCGGAGCGGCCTTCTTCGCCGCCGCCTTCTTGGCCGGGGCCGCCTTCTTCGCCGGGGCCGCCTTCTTCGCCGGGGCCGCCTTCTTGGCCGGGGCCTTCTTTGCAGTTGCCATATCAATCTCCTTGATCAAGTTGCGAAAAGCACCGCGCGCTCGAGATATCACGCGGTGATTCGTCGCCTTCGGCCACTCCTGCGCGGGTCTGTCGACCGCTTCAGGCCGCCGTCGTCACGACGAACGGGGTGTGCGGATCACCGCCCTGCTTCTGACTCGTCAGGGCTGATGACCCGCGCTTGATCCAACGCGACCGGGCACTGCGGGCGCCGGCGCCATGCGGCGCCCAGGCAAACCTCAGTCCCAGCTCAGCGCGCCACCGGATTGGTACTCGATGACGCGCGTTTCGAAAAAGTTGCGCTCCTTCTTCAGGTCGATCATTTCGCTCATCCAGGGGAACGGGTTGTCCTCGTTCGGGAAGAGCGCCTCCAGGCCGATCTGCGTGGCACGCCGGTTGGCGATGTAGCGCAGGTAGCCCTTGAACATCGAGGCATTCAGGCCCAGTACGCCGCGCGGCATGGTGTCCTCGGCGTAGCGGTATTCCAGGTCGACGGCCTTGAGGAACAGGGCCTTGATCTCGGCCTTGAACTCGGGCGTCCACAGGTGGGGGTTCTCGAGCTTGATCTGGTTGATCAGGTCGATGCCGAAGTTGCAGTGCATCGACTCGTCGCGCAGGATGTACTGGTACTGCTCGGCGGCACCGGTCATCTTGTTCTGCCGGCCCAGCGCGAGGATCTGCGTGAAGCCGACGTAGAAGAACAGGCCTTCCATCAGGCAGGCGAAGACGATCAGGCTCTTGAGCAGCGTCTGGTCGGCCTCGGGCGTGCCGGTCTTGAAGGCCGGGTCCATGATCGCGTCGATGAACGGGATCAGGAACTCGTCCTTGTCGCGGATGGACTGGACCTCGTGGTAGGCATTGAAGATCTCGCCTTCATCGAGCCCCAGCGACTCGACGATGTACTGGTAGGCGTGGGTGTGGATCGCCTCTTCGAACGCCTGGCGCAGCAGGAACTGCCGGCACTCGGGCGCAGTGATGTGGCGGTAGGTGCCCAGCGTGATGTTGTTGGCCGCGAGCGAATCGGCGGTGACGAAGAAGCCGAGGTTGCGCTTGATGATGCGGCGCTCGTCCTCGCTCAGGCCGTTCGGGTCCTTCCACGTGGCGATGTCGCGAGACATGTTGATCTCTTGCGGCATCCAGTGGTTGGCACAGGTGGCGAGGTACTTCTCCCACGCCCACTTGTACTTGAACGGCACCAGCTGATTCACATCGGTCTGGCCGTTGATGATGCGCTTGTCGGCCACGTTGACGCGGCGCGTGTCGCGCGGCACCACCGACGAGGCGGCGTTCGCGGAGGACGGTGCAACGGGGGCGGAAACAGCGGGGGCGGAACGCAGGGGTGACGAGGTCACCGCCGAGGCCAGGGCCGGCTGGATGCGGAGCTCGGTGGGCGCATCGCCAAGAGGCTCGGGCGTGTGGCGTGTCGCAGGAGTCGGCGGGTTACGAAGGTCGTCTTCCCAGACCAGCATGAGCGTGTTTCCTATGGGTCGCGATTATGGGAGTGTTGTGTTCAAACACCAAGCACTTCTTGACATCGACGCGGCGTCGTTGTTGCGGCTTGGCATCGAAGACACAGCACCTCGACACGAGGCCCGCACACAGCATGTGTGCAGGCCCCGCGTGGGTCAGTGGTGCATCACTGGCAGGCCTCGCAGGTGGGGTCATCCACACCGCAGAACTTGATGTCGGTGGCGGGCTGCGCGGAGAGCATGGCCTGCGCCTGCGCCGCCACGGCATCGAGCGCCGACATCGACGCGCCGGTGACCCCACCACCCGTGGGCACTGCATTGAGCTGGCCCGCGGAGATGGTGGATTTCTCCGCGTGCGTGGCACCCATGGTGCGCAGGTAGTAGGTGGTCTTCAGGCCGCGCACCCAGGCGAGCTTGTAGGTCTCGTCGAGCTTCTTGCCCGACGCGCCGGCGATGTAGATGTTGAGCGACTGCGCCTGGTCGATCCACTTCTGGCGGCGCGAGGCGGCCTCCACCAGCCAGGTGGCATCCACCTCGAAGGCGGTGGCGTACAGCGCCTTCAGGTCCTCGGGCACGCGGTCGATGCGGCGCAGCGAGCCGTCGTAGTGCTTCAGGTCCATCACCATCACGCTGTCCCACAGGCCCAGCTTCTTCAGGTCGCGCACCAGGTACTCGTTGACGACCGTGAACTCGCCCGACAGGTTGGACTTGACCGAGAGGTTGCCGAAGCACGGCTCGATGGACGCGTCCACACCGATGATGTTCGAGATGGTCGCCGTGGGCGCGATGGCCACGCAGTTGCTGTTGCGCATGCCGTGCGCGGCGATGCGCTGGCGCAGCGCAGCCCAGTCCATGCTCGTGCTGCGATCGACCTCGACGTAGCCGCCGCGCTGCTCGGCCAGCAGGTCCAGCGAGTCGATCGGCAGGATGCCGCGGTCCCACAGCGAGCCGCGGTAGCTCGAGTAGCGGCCCCGCTCCTCGGCCAGCTCGGTGGACGCCCAGTAGGCGTAGTAGCACAGCGATTCCATCGAGCGGTCGGCGAACTCCACCGCCTCGGCGCTGGCATACGGCACGCGCAGCTGGTACAGCGCATCCTGGAAACCCATCACGCCCAGGCCGACGGGGCGATGGCGCAGGTTGCTGTCGCGCGCCTTCTTGACCGCGTAGTAGTTGATGTCGATGACGTTGTCCAGCATGCGCATGGCGGTGGACACGGTCTTCTTCAGCTTGGCCTGGTCGATCACCTTGCGGCCGTCGGCACCCTCGACCAGGTGCTGGGCCAGGTTCACCGAGCCGAGGTTGCACACGGCGATCTCGTCGGGGCCGGTGTTCAGCGTGATCTCGGTGCACAGGTTGCTCGAATGCACCACGCCCACGTGCTGCTGCGGGCTGCGCACGTTGCAGGCGTCCTTGAAGGTGATCCAGGGGTGGCCCGTCTCGAACAGCATCGAGAGCATCTTGCGCCACAGGTCCTTGGCGGGCATGCGCTTGAACAGCTTGATCTCGCCGCGGTCGGCCTTCTGCTCGTAGGCCACATAGGCGCGCTCGAAGTCCGCACCGATCTTGTCGTGCAGGTCGGGGCAGTTGGACGGGCTGAACAGCGTCCAGTCGCCACCTTCCATCACCCGCTTCATGAACAGGTCGGGAATCCAGTTGGCCGTGTTCATGTCGTGGGTGCGGCGGCGGTCGTCACCCGTGTTCTTGCGCAGCTCGAGGAACTCCTCGATGTCCAGGTGCCAGCTTTCCAGGTAGGCGCAGACGGCGCCCTTGCGCTTGCCGCCCTGGGTCACCGCCACCGCCGTGTCATTCACCACCTTCAGGAAAGGCACCACGCCCTGGCTCTTGCCGGTGGTGCCCTTGATGTAGGAGC
>JACRBA010000039.1 GCA_016213265.1 Burkholderiales bacterium
AGGCCCACCGCGCCGGCCTGCACCTGCTGGCGCAGGCCCTCGGGCCGGCTCGCGTTGCCCTTGGCCATGAAGCCCAGGTTCATGGGGAACGCCTCGGCCGCCAGCAGCATGCGCTCGATGTTCTCGGGGCCGGGCGTGCAGGTGGTGGCGAAGGTGCCTGTGGCCGGGCCCGTGCCGCCGCCCAGCATGGTGGTGGTGCCGCTCATCATCGCCACCTCGATCTGCTGCGGGCAGATGAAGTGGATGTGCGTGTCCACGGTGCCCGGCGTGACGATCAGGCCCTCGGCGGCGACGATCTCGGTGCCGGGGCCGATGACGATGTCCACGCCTGGCTGCACGTCGGGGTTGCCGGCCTTGCCGATGGCGGCGATGCGGCTGCCCTTCAGGCCGATGTCGGCCTTGACGATGCCCCAGTGGTCAACGATGAGCGCGTTGGTGATGACGCAGTCGCAGGCCTCGGCCGCCCCGGAGCCGTTGACCACCTGCGATTGGCCCATGCCGTCGCGGATGGTCTTGCCGCCGCCGAACTTGACCTCGTCGCCCGGCACGGTGAAGTCGCGCTCCACCTCGACGACCAGGCAGGTGTCGGCCAGCCGCACGCGGTCGCCAGTGGTGGGGCCGAACATCTCGGCATAGGCGCGTCGCCCGATCTTCATCACAGCCCTTTCCTCACAGCGCGCCCATCACGGTGCCGCGAAAGCCCCACACCGCGCGCGTGCCGGCGTAGTCCACCAGCTCCACCGTGCGCTGCTGCCCGGGCTCGAAGCGCACGGCCGTGCCCGAGGCGATGTTCAGCCGCATGCCGCGCGCGGCCGCGCGGTCGAAGCGCAGCGCCTGGGTGGTCTCGGCGAAGTGGTAGTGCGAGCCCACCTGGATGGGCCGGTCGCCGGTGTTCTCCACCACCAGCGTGCAGGTGCGGCGGCCCGCGTTGAGCGTGTGCTCGCCTTCGTCGACCAGCAATTCACCGGGAACCATGCGCGGCTCCGGTGTCAGCGGCCGCCGCCGCGGCGAACCCACCACCACACCGCAGCGCCCACCGCCGCGGCGAGCGCCAGGCCCATCCATTCATGGCTGTGCAGGTGCGGCAGCGCGAGGCCGTGGCCTTCGTGCGCGTGGGCCGACACCGCCGGCGTGGCCGCCGCCAGCACGGCCAGGCGACGAAGAAGCGGGACGAGGGAAGGACGACGCATCGCGGTGGTTCCTCAGGCAATGGGTTGGTGCACGGTCACCAGCTTGGTGCCGTCGGGGAACGTGGCCTCGACCTGGATCTCCGGGATCATCTCGGGCACGCCCTCCATCACGTCCTCGCGCGTGAGCACGCGCTTGCCGTCGCCCATGAGCTGGGCCACGGTGCGCCCGTCGCGGGCGCCTTCGAGGATGGCCAGGCTGATGAGCGCCACGGCCTCGGGGTGGTTGAGCTTGAGCCCGCGCGCGCGCCGGCGCTCGGCCAGCAGCGCGGCAGTGAACAGCAAGAGCTTGTCCTTTTCGTGCGGGGTGAGGTTCATCGTGCCCCGCATGAGTGCAAGGACGATGCCAGCGCGGTGCACGCCCCAGTCCGGCCCACGCTGTGACGACATGTGGCACGGAAGCTGCGAAAGACGCCACGGCCGCTGCACCGCCGTGTGCCGGCGTGCCGAGCCGAGTCCTGTGTGTGTCCGTTGTTGACTGCCCTTGTGAGGAGAGGCGTTCCCATGAAGACCAACCGCCGCGTGTTCACCGGCCGACTGATGACTTCCGTGGCCGCTGCGGCCGCTGCCCTGGCCTGGGGGCTGCCGGCCCAGGCGGCCGACACCATCAAGGTGGGCGTGCTGCACTCGCTGTCCGGCACCATGGCCATCTCGGAGACGGTGCTCAAGGACACCGTGCTGATGGCCATCGACGAGATCAACGCCAAGGGCGGCCTGCTGGGCAAGAAGCTCGAGCCGGTGGTGGTGGACCCCGCCTCGAACTGGCCGCTGTTCGCCGAGAAGGCCAAGCAGCTCATCACCCAGGACAAGGTGGCCGTGGTGTTCGGCTGCTGGACGAGCGTGAGCCGCAAGAGCGTGCTGCCGGTGTTCGAGGAGACGAACAGCCTGCTGTTCTACCCGGTGCAGTACGAGGGCGAGGAGCTCTCCAAGAACGTGTTCTACACCGGTGCGGCGCCCAACCAGCAGGCGATTCCCGCGGTGGAATACCTGATGAGCAAGGACGGCGGCGGCGCCAAGCGCTTCGTGCTGCTGGGCACCGACTACGTGTACCCGCGCACCACCAACAAGATCCTGCGTGCGTTCCTCAAGAGCAAGGGTGTGGCCGACGCCGACATCATGGAGGAGTACACCCCCTTCGGCCACGCCGACTACCAGACCATCATCGCCAAGATCAAGAAGTTCGCCGGCGAGGGCAAGAAGACGGCGGTGGTGTCCACCATCAACGGCGACAGCAACGTGCCGTTCTACAAGGAGCTGGGCCACCAGGGCCTGAAGGCCACCGACGTGCCGGTGGTCGCCTTCTCGGTGGGCGAAGAGGAACTGCGCGGCGTGGACACCAAGCCGCTCGTGGGCCACCTGGCGGCATGGAACTACTTCATGTCCATCAAGAACCCGGCCAACGACGAGTTCACCAAGAAGTGGGCCGCCTACGCCAAGGCCAAGGGCATCGCTGGCCACAAGGACAAGCCGCTCACCAACGACCCGATGGAGGCCACCTACATCGGCATCAACATGTGGGCGCAGGCCGTCACCAAGGCCAAGAGCACCGACACCGACAAGGTGATCGCCGCCATGGCCGGCCAGACCTTCAAGGCACCCTCGGGCATCACCAGCAAGATGGACGAGAAGAACCACCACCTGCACAAGAGCGTGTTCATCGGCGAGGTCAAGGCCGATGGCCAGTTCAACGTGGTGTGGAAGACCCCCGGCCCGGTGAAGGCCCAGCCCTGGAGCCCGTACATCCCCGAAAACAAGGGCAAGAAGGACGAACCCGAGAAGAAGTAAGCGATGCGCCTGGCCCACCTCATCGGCCGGGCGCTCGTCGCCGCTGGCCTGGCAGCTGCCGCCAGCGGCGCGAGCGCGCTCACGCCGGAGCAGGCGTCGCGCATCGCCGCGGGCGACAGCGATGCGCGCATCGAGGCGCTGAACGCCGCGGCGGCGGACCCGGCGCTGGCGGCCTATGTGCAGGCGCTGCTGGCCGACGAGGTGAAGCTGGTGCCGGGCGAACCGCCACGTGCGCTGCGGGTGCAGGGCAGCCAGGTGGTCGATGCGGCCACCGGCGCACCCGCCACCCTGCCCGACGACGCGCAGGACGTCGTCAACAACAACCGCATGCGGCGCGAGCTGGAGGCCATGGCCGCCACGCTGGCGCTGCTGTCGCCCGAGAGGGCGGCGCGTGAACAGGCCATCGCGGCGCTCGCCGACGGGGTGGACGCCTCGCGCCTGCCGCTGATCGACCGCGCCCTGGCCGCCGAGACCGACGAGACGCTCAAGCTGCGC
>JACRBA010000045.1 GCA_016213265.1 Burkholderiales bacterium
CAATCCCGGCGAGCTGGAAAAGACCGAGGAGCTGGGCGGCAAGATACTGGAATTCTGCATCGCCGTGGGCGGCACCGTGACCGGCGAGCACGGCGTGGGCATCGAGAAGATCGGCTCCATGTGCGTGCAGTTCAGCCCCGCGGAGATCACCCAGATGCAGGCGCTGAAGACCGCCTTCGACCCGGCCGGCGGCCTGAACCCCGGCAAGATGCTGCCCACCCTGAACCGCTGCGCCGAGTACGGCCGCATGCTGGTGCGGCGCGGCCTGCTGGCCTTTCCCGAACTGGAGCGGTTTTGAGCGACGTGCTGGACACCGGGACGACGTCCCCCGAGGCGCTGGCCGCCGTGCCGGCCGCGCGGCGGCTGGTCGAGCGCATGCGCGAGGCCGCGGCGGCGCACACGCCACTGCGCATCGTCGGCGGCGGCAGCAAGGATTTCGATGGCGGGGCGCTGCAGGGCGAGCCGATCGATGTGCGGCCGCTGTCGGGCATCCGGGACTACGAGCCCAGCGAGCTGGTGGTCACGGCGCTGGCCGGCACGCCGCTGGCCGAGCTGGAGGCCGCGCTGGCCGCGCAGGGCCAGTGCCTGCCCTTCGAGCCGCCGCGCCTCGCGGCCGGGGCCACCGTGGGCGGCATGGTGGCTGCCGGCCTGGCCGGCCCGGCTCGCCCGGCGGCTGGTGGGGTGCGTGACTATGTGCTCGGCGCCACGCTCATCAATGGCCGCGGCGAGCTGCTCAGCTTCGGCGGCCAGGTGATGAAGAACGTGGCGGGCTACGACGTCTCGCGTGCGCTGGCCGGCTCGATGGGCCGCCTGGGTGTGGTCCTGGAGGTCTCGCTCAAGGTGCTGCCGGTGCCGCCGGCACGGGCCACGCTGCGCTTCGACATGGACCAGCCCAACGCCCTGCGTCACCTCAACGAATGGGCCGGCCAGCCCTTGCCACTGGCGGCCAGCGCGTGGTGGGACGGCGCGCTCATCCTGCGATTGCAGGGCGCGCACGCCGCCGTGGCGGCCGCGGCTCAGCGCCTGGGCGGCGATCCGGTGCCACCGCCGCTGGCCGATGCCTTCTGGGACGGCCTGCGCGACCAGCGCGACGAGTTCTTCACCCAGGCGGCCGAGGCGGTGTCCGGCGGTGCCCGGCTGTGGCGCCTGGCGGTGGCGCCCACCGCGCCGCGCATCGACCTGCCCTGCGAGCAGCTCGTCGAGTGGCACGGTGGCCAGCGCTGGCTGGTCACCGACGCCTCGCCCGAGCAGGTGCGCACGCTGGCCGAGGAAGCGCGCGGGCATGCCACCGTGTTCCGGGGCGACAAGGCGGCCGGGGTCTTCCACCCTTTGGCTCCCGTGCAGCAGCGCCTGCAGCGCGCGGTGGCCGCCGCCTTCGACCCCCACGGCCTGTTCAACCCTGGCCGCCTGGACAACGTGTGACGCCCGATCCCGCCGTGCCCGCCACCCCGGCCAGCATGGCCGCGTACTACGCGCGCCGCGCCGCCGAGTACGAGCAGGTCTATGCCAAGCCCGAACGCCAGGCCGACCTGCGCATGCTGGAGGCGGCCTTGCCACCGCTGTTCGACGGCCGGCATGGGCTGGAGGTGGCCTGCGGCACCGGCTGGTGGACCCCGCACGCGGCCGCCCGCGCCGCCTCCTGGCTGGCCACGGACCTCAACCCGGAGACGCTGGCGCTGGCGCGAACCAAGCCGATGCCGCCGGCGGTGCGCCTGCAGGTGGTCGATGCCTACACCTGGGCCGGGTTGGCGCCCGACGAGCGGTACGACGCGGCGTTCGCCGGTTTCTGGTGGTCCCATGTGCCGCTGGCGCGGCTGGGCCCCTGGTTGGCCTCGCTGCACGACCGGCTGCGCCCGCACGCGCGCGTCGTGTTCTGCGACAACCGCGAGGTACCGGGCAGCACCACGCCCGTGTCTCGCCGCGACGGCGACGGCAACACCTACCAGCAACGCCGCCTGGCCGATGGCAGCTCGCATGAAGTGCTGAAGAACTTCCCCACCCGCGCGCAGGCCGAGGCACTGCTCGGGCCCCGGGCCACGGGCATGCAGTGGATCGAATCGACCCACTACTGGTTGCTGACCTACGAATTGAACTGACCGCATGCAGACCACCCTGTCCCCGGAGTTCCGCGGCACGCCCGATGGCGATGCCGCCGAGGCCATCCTGCGTGCCTGCGTGCACTGCGGCTTCTGCACCGCCACCTGCCCCACCTACCAGCTGCTGGGCGACGAGCTGGATGGCCCGCGTGGCCGCATCTACCTCATCAAGCAGGTGCTCGAAGGGGCCGAGCCGACGCGTGCCACGCAGCTGCACCTGGACCGCTGCCTGACCTGCCGCAACTGCGAAAGCACCTGCCCGAGCGGCGTGCGTTATGGCGAGCTGGTGGAGATTGGCCGCCGGGTGGTGGACGCCAAGGTGACCCGCCCGCGTGCCGAGCAGGCCAAGCGCTGGCTGCTGCGCGAGGGCCTCACGTCGTCCGCCTTTGCGCCCGCGATGAAGATCGGCCAATGGCTGCGCCCGCTGCTGCCGGCGCCGCTGAAGTCCAAGGTGCCGGCCGCCGCTCCGGCGGCGCCGCACCGCTGGCCCACGCAGGCGCACCAGCGCAAGGTGCTCATGCTGATGGGCTGCGTGCAGCCCGCCATGATGCCCAACATCAACTCGGCCACCGCGCGCGTGCTGGACGCCGCCGGCATCCAGACCCTGGTGGCCGACGGCGCCGGCTGCTGCGGCGCCATCCGCGCCCACCTGGGCGACCACGCGGGCGGCCTGGCCGACGCCCGGCGCAACATCGACGCCTGGTGGCCGCTGGTCGAGGGCCTCACCGATGCCGGTCGCGTGGAGGCCATCGTCGTCAATGCCTCGGGCTGCGGCCTGCAGGTCAAGGAATACGGCCACGCGCTGGCCCACGACGCGGCCTATGCCGACAAGGCGCGTCGCATCAGCGAGTTGGCACGCGACCTGAGCGAGCTGCTGCCCGACCTGGTGCCGGCCCTGGCGCCCCGCCTGGCGCAGCGCCGCCCGGCCGGCGCACCACCCACCCCGCTGGCCTACCACCCGCCCTGCACCCTGCAGCATGGCCAGAAGCTGCGCGGCGGCGTGGAGACCCACCTCGCCGCGCTCGGCTTCGACGTGCGCCTGGCCCCGGTGGAAAGCCACCTGTGCTGCGGCTCGGCCGGCACCTATTCGGTGCTGCAGCCCGAGTTGTCCACGGCACTGCGTGACCGCAAGCTCAAGGCGCTGGGCCATGTGAGCGCCGACACGGTGGTCTCGGCCAACATCGGCTGCATCCAGCACCTGGGCGCCGCCAGCGGCCGGCCGGTGCGGCACTGGGTGGAGGTGGTGGACGAGGCGCTGGGCGTGGAGTGAACGAGCGCGGATCGGCCAGTCAGACGACACCGCCCTGACTGGTCGCCGATTCGTTGAATCGTCATGTCATGGTTCGTCACCGGCCCCATATTCGTCAGAATGGGGCCTATGACAACACGACTCGGGTTCGCAGCGGTGGCGCTGCTTATTCTGAGCGGATGTGCGTCCGTGACGATGCACGCCGCCCCACCGTTGAAGCCTACGGACGGTACTGCCGTGGTCAGCTTTGTGCGCCCAGCAATCCTTGTCGGTGACGGCGTCTCGTTTGATGTCTGGCACGGAAGCGAGTACCTCGGCTCACTGAACGCGGGATCACGAATCCAGATCCAGTTGCCCCCCGGAAGGCATCTCTTTCTGGCCAATGCCGAGAACTGGTCGTATGCAACGGCTGACCTTCGCGCGGGGAAGGAGTACTTTGTCAAAGCGAACACTTTTCCTGGGGTCATCCACGGACGGGTGGCGTTGGGCGTAGTTAAACGCGACGATCCGCGCATTGCCTCGTTGCGTGCACTTCCGTCTCGCTCCGCTTCCGAGGAGGATCGCCGCGAGATGAATGAGAAGAAGGCGGCCCACATAGGCCAGGCTTTGGCCGACTGGAGCGCGGGTCGGGTGTCTTCGTTCGCTCGGGTGACGCCGGAGGACGGAGTGGACGAGGACGTTCGTCACTGAATCGTTGGAAGTGGATGGAGAGGGATTCCATGCGAAAGCCCCACTTGGCTGGCCAGTCACATTCGCCCGCTCTGCACTCCCTCGCGCTGGCGCTTGGTCTGATGGCGGCAGCTGCGGCCACTTACGCCCAGGGCGGCTACGACCGCGTTCACAGCGGCGATGCCACCTTCTACAGCTATTCGGGCGGCGGCCACTGCAGCCTGCCCGTGCCGGCCATGCCCACGGCGGCGCTGAACGCGGCCGACTACAACGGCGCGCAGGCCTGCGGCGCCTGCGTGCGGGTGACCAACCCCGCCAACGGCAAGACGGTGGACGTGCGGGTGGACGACAGCTGCCCCGAGTGCGCCGTGGGTGACGTGGACCTGGACGACGATGCCTTCGCCGCGATCGCCGACCCGTGGCTGGGCCGCATCCCCGTGACCTGGCAGTACATCGCGTGCCCGGCGCCGCGCCTGTCGATCTTCTTCCGCCCCGAGTCCAACCCCTGGTGGACACAGGTGCAGGTGCGTGACCACCGCTACCCGGTGAAGACGCTCGCCTGGCGGCCGGCGGGCACGCAAGCGGCCTTCACCCGGCTGCCGCGCGAGAGCTACAACTACTTCACCGCCGCCAGCGGCCTGGGCAGCGGCGCGGTGGACCTCAAGCTCACCGACGTCTACGGCCAGGTGGTGCGCGTCAACGGCGTGGTGCCCGAGCCCGGGGCCACGGTGCCCACCAAGAAGCAGTTCCCCTTGCGTTGATTGCCCGCGCCGGGGCGCCGCGACGGCGTGAGCCTCAGGCCTGCATCACACGCTGCACGATCTCCCGGCCCAGCGGCCCCGCCACCTGGCGCAGGAAGGCCGGGAAGTCGAGGTGGGCGGCGTCGTCGGCGCGGTCGCTGATGCTGCGCACCACCGCCAGTGGCACCCCGAAGGCATGGCAGACCTGGGCGACGGCGGCGCCCTCCATCTCCACGGCCAGGGCATCGGGCAGGCGCTCGCGCAGGGCGGTGCTCTCGGCGGCAGTGGCCACGAAGCGGTCGCCGCTGAGCACCAGGCCGCGGTGCACGCGCGGCGTGCGGCCCACGAAGGCGGCCACCTCCCGGTGTGCCTGCAGCGTGGCGATGCTGGCGCGCTGCACGGCGTCGGTGAAGCCCGCATCCGCGGGAAAGCGCGACAGGCCCGTCAGCGGCACCTCGTGGCGCGGGAACAGCGGCGAGGCGTCCATGTCGTGCTGCAGCAGCGCGTCGGCCACGACGATGTCGCCTACCTGCACGCCCGCGCCGATGCCGCCGGCCACGCCCACGAACAGCACGCGCGTGGCACCGAAGTGGCTGACGAGCAAGGTGGTGGTCAACGCGGCAGCCACCTTGCCGACGCCCGACAGCACGGCCAGCACCGGCTGACCGGCCAGCGTGCCTCGCCAGAACGTGCGGCTGGCCAGCGGCTCGGGGCGGGCCCCTTCCAGCGTGGACAGCAGGGCATCGAGCTCCTCGGGCAGGGCGGCGATGAGTGCAGTGGTTGGTGATCGGGTGGGGTGGGCGGGGGGCATGCCGTGATTGTGGTGCGCCGCACGGCGGCGCCGCTCAGAACCAGGTGACGATCGCGTCCACCACGGCCAGCGTGTCGTCCACCACCGGCATCCAGCGCCACTTGTCGTAGGTGGTGCAGGGGTGTGAGATGCCCAGCGCGAGGCGGTCGCCCACCCGGGGCGCCGCCGCGCCCTCGGCCACGCGCAGGTAGGCGTGCTGGTCGTTGAGCTTCTCGATGGTCCAACCCGGCGGGCAGGCCAGCGGCGACTCCGCGCCCGCGGGGGCCCAGGCCACCGGCACGGGCAGGCCCCAGTCGGTGGAGACGTCGCGCTTGCCGGCGTTCAGCACGGCCAGGCCCGGCCGGGGGCAGGACTGCACGAGGCACCACACCTGCAAGGCCGCCTGCAGGCCGGCGGCCTCGGCGCAGCCCAGCCGGCGGTTCACCACGCTGGCGTAGCGCTGGTAGGCGCCGTCGTCGTGGGTGACATAACAGCCCGACCGCAGCAGCGCCAGGCGGGCACCGCCCGCCGCCAGCGCGCCCAGGCCCTCGGCCACCAGGTCGAACACGGCAGAGCCGCCGGCGCTCACCAGCGGGCGGTCGGTCTCGAACAGGGCCTCGGCCTCGGCCGCGTGCAGGAAGCGGCCCAGGCGGCCCAGCACGCCGTCCACCAGGCGGCGGTCCTCGGCGTCTTCACCGGTGGCCCACAGGCCCTCGTAGGCCTCCACCCCCACCAGCCGCACGGCGGGGCTGGCCCGCACCTGGCGGGCGAGTGCGAGCGCCTGGTCGTCGTCGCGCACACCGGTGCGCCCGCCGGGCAGCCCCAGCTCCACCAGCACCTCGAACACGCTGCCCGCCGCCGCCTGCTCGATGGCCGCCAGCTGGCCTGGCGAATCCAGCAGGAAGGGGGCGCGCAGGTCGGGGTGGGCCTGTTGCAGCGCCGCCAGGGCGTGCAGGTCGGCGGCCTGCAGCACCTGGTTGGCGATCAGCGCCTGCCGCACGCCACTGGCCACGCCGATGGCGAGCTGCCCCACGCTGGCGAAGGTGATGCCCCAGGCCCCGGTGGCGAGCTGGGCCTGGAACAGCGCGGGCGCCATCGTGGTCTTGCCGTGCGGTGCCAGCGCCACCCCGGCGCCGTCCGCCAGGGCCTGCATCCAGCCCAGGTTGTGCCGAAGGCGTGGCCGGTGCAACACGGCCAGGGGCAGCGGCAGATCGCCCGCCAGTACACGCCAGCCGTGGCCGGCCACCCGGCTGCGTGGGCACGGTGGTGTCTGCAGGGGCCAGCCCTTCAGCCAGGGGCCGAGCTCGGGGTCGTTCAGGTCAGGGGCCATGGGGATTGATTCTGAACCCACCCATCTGGCTGTCAGCCCCGGGTGGGCGCAGCGCTGGCAGACTTGCGGCCCATGAGCACGCCGGCCGATTCACCCACCGACGACATCGAGCAGCAAGTGCGCCATCTCGTGGGCGCCGGCCGCATCGACGAGGCCCTGGCCCTGGCCAGCGAGGGCGCGCGCGGGGCACAGGGCCAGGCTCGTGCCCAGGCGCTGCGCGCGCTGGCGTGGGCCGCCCTCAGCGCCGGCCGCTTCACCGACTGCCTGCGCGCGGCCATCTCCGCCGAGGCGCTGTGCCGCGAGGCGCATGACGCCGTGGGGGCCGACGACGCGCTGGTGCTGTGCGCCGGGGCGCTGCGTGCGGCCGGCGACCACGCCGCGGCGCTGGAAATGCTGGAGCGCGTGGAGGTCCCGGCCCGTGCGCAGGGCGACCCGCTGCGCCTGCTGCGCGTGCTGCGCCAGATCGGTGTGGCGGCCTCGCTGCTCGGGCGCCACCAGCACGCCATGTCGTGCCTGGGCGAGGCGGCGGCGCTGGGGGCGGGGCGGGCGCTCGGCGAGGAAACCTTGAGCCTGCGGCTGTCCTGGCTGAACGCGCGCAACCGCCACGCTGAATCGCTGTCGCCCGATGACCCCGCACGCCAGGCCACCCACACCGCCTTGCTGGACGATTGGCAGGCCCTGGCCGCCGACTGCCGCGCGCAGGGCGCGGCGCGCCTGCAGGCCATGGCCGAGGGCAACCACGCCATCACGTTGCACCTGGTGGGCCGCGACGAGGAGGCCGCGGCGGCGCTGCGTGCCCTGTTGCCCGTGTACGAGCGCCTGGGCATGGCGCCCAATGCCGGGCTGTGCCTCACCGAGGAAGCGCGCTGCCTCGCCGCCCTGGGCCGGCTCGCCGAGGCGGCCCAGCGCCACGAACAGGCGCTGCAGGTGCTGGAGACGCACGGCACGCTGGAAGACCGTTGCGCTGCGCTCGAAGGCCTGGCCGACGCGCGCGAGCAGCTGGGCGACGCGGCCGGCGCGCTGGCCGCGCTCAAGCGCCTGCGCACCCTGGAGCGCCAGAGCACCGCCGAGCGGGCCCAGGCCGCCGTGCGACAACGCGAGCTGCGCCTGGAGCTGGCGCGCCTGACGCACCAGTGGGCGCGCGAAGCCACCGAAGACCCGCTCACCGGGTTGGGCAACCGCCGCGCCCTGCAGGCCTGGCTGCACGACCACCTGCCCGACGAGCAGGGCCATGGCGACGGCCTCGCGCTCGTGCTGGTGGACCTGGACCACTTCAAGCAGGTGAACGACCGCCATGGCCACGGCGTGGGCGACGAGGTGCTGCGCCGCGTGGGCCGCCTGCTGGCGGCCAACTGCCGCGCCCGCGACCGGGCGGTGCGCTACGGCGGCGAAGAGTTCGTGCTGGGCCTGGCGGGGGCGGACCGGCAGGCCGCTGCCGAGGTGGCCGAGCGGCTGCGCCAGGCGATCGCCGCCCAGCCCTGGCCGGAGGTGTCGCCCGGCCTGCACGTGACCGCCAGCCTGGGCGTGGCCGATGCCCGCGAAGCCGCCGGCGCCCAGGCGCTGTTGACGCTGGCCGACCAGCGCCTGTACGCCGCCAAGCTCGGCGGGCGGGACCGGGTGGTGGCCGGCGAGCCGATGCCCGCCGAGGTGGCTCAGGCCGGGTGAGCGTCCGCCGCCGCGGGCTCGGGCTCCACGCGCAGCGCCCAGGCGACGCCGGCCACCAGCAGGGCGATGCCGGCCAGCGTGGCGGGGCCGGGCCATTGGCCGCGCAGCACGAAGGCGTAGGCCAGGGCCGAGAGCGTCTCGAAGACGATGAGCTGGCCGCTCAGGTGGGTGGGCAGGCGCTGGCTGGCTTCGTTCCAGCACAGCGTGCCCAGCCACGAGGAGAGCAGGCCGATGGCCAGCATCAGGCCCACGTAGGCCGCGGGGCGCGGGCCGAAGGGCATGTCCCAGGGGGCATCGGTGGCGGCGAACCACAGCCAGGTGGCCGCGAAGCCCAGGGCCGCCAGCGGCAGTGTGGCGACGCCCTGCGCCGTGGCCCAGCCGCGCGGGCTGCGGTCGGGGTGGGCGCGCAGCCAGTCGGCATTGCGCAGCGGGTACCAGGTCCAGCAGACGACGGCGCCCACCGCCAGCAGCGCGCCCAGGGCGTAGCGCGGCAGGTCGGCCGCGGGGTCGGCCCGCATCGCCACCCACTCTGCGTGGTTCACCAGGCCGATGCCGAGCGCGATCAGTGCCAGCGACGGCGCCAGGCGTCGCCAGGGCAGGCGCCCGTCGCGCGCGGCGTTGCGCCAGTTGGCGCAGGTGGCGATCACCACGGGCAGCGTGCCGATGATCATGGTGGGCAGCGGCGCACCCGCGCGCTGGATGGCCGACGACAGGAACAGGTAGTACACGACGTTGCCCACCAGAGCGAGCTTGAGCGCCTCCGTCCAGTCGGCCCGCGTCAGGCGGCGCAGGTGCGCGCGGTCCCACCAGGCCAGCGGCAGCGCGATGAGGCCGAAGGCGAGATAGCGGCCAAACGACAGCATGACCGCCGGGTAGTCGGCCAGCATCAGCGGGCCCACGAACACCAGGCCCCACATCAGGCCGGCGGCCAGGGCAAAGACAACTCCGATCCACATGCCGGCCATCATGCCGGCGCCGCCTGACCGGGTCTTGAACGCCGTTGCGGCGGCGCGCAGGCCCGGTGCCGGGGCGCCTCAGGCGGCGCGCAGCTGGCGCTGGTAGCGGGCGGGCGTGACGCCGTACATGCCGGCAAAGCGCCGGGTGAGGTGGGCCTGGTCGGCCAGGCCGACGGCGGCGGCCACCGCGGCGGGTGGCTCGCCGCGCGCCAGCCGACGCTTGGCCTCCGCCAGGCGCAGCGCCATGCGCCACTGGTGCGCGCTCACGCCATGCGCCGCCTGGAACGCGCGCTGGAAGTGGAAGGGGCTCAATCCCGCCAGGGCCGCCAGCTCGGCCAGCCGCCAGTCGCGCGGCAGGTCGGCATGCAGGGCGTCCACCACGGCGGCGAAGGGGCGCGCAGCCCGCGGCCCCACGGCGGTGGACGGCGGTCGGGCGCTGAGCGGCGCCAGCACGGCCAGCGCGTCGGCCAGGGCGGCGTCGGCCGACAGCGCCTCGCCGGCGTCCGTGGCGGCCCACAGTCGGCCCAGGGCGTGGGCCAGCGCCTGGGCACGGGCGGGCTCGTGGTGCACCGCCTGCTCGAACACCCAGGCCGCGGGCGCCGCGTCGCCCAGCTGGGCGCGCAGGGTGGCCTCGTCCAGGTAGAGCATGCGGTAGCGCCAGCCGCCTGGGGCGGCCGGCCCGCCGGTGTGCAGCTCGCCCGGCTGCATGAGCACGACGGTGCCGGCGGCGGCCAGGTGCTCGCGGCCGCGGTAGCGGAAGCGCTCCGCGCCGGCCTCCACCACGCCGAGCCCGTAGCCGTCGTGCAGATGGGGCGCGAAGTGGTGGTGGACGATGTGCGCCCGGTACAGCTCCACGCCCGGCCAGCCCGACGGGCGGCGGAACGCCGCGCGGTCGGGGGCCTGGTCGAAGTGGTCGGGCACGCCGTGCATGCCCGCCAGCATACGGGCCGCGCTTACTTGAACTTGTAGTTCAGGCTCGCGTAGAAGAAGCGGCCGCGCGGGTCGGTGTAGCTGGGGTCGTAGCCCGAGAGGTAGTAGTACGCCTGGTTGGAGAACGGCGGCGCGGTGTCGAACAGGTTCTTCACGCCCAGGCGCAGGGCCAGCGCCTCGGTGGCCTGCCAGGTGCCCTGCAGGTCCCACAGCGAGTACGCCTTCACCCGGTTGGGCTGCACATAACCGCCCGTGCCTTCGTCGGGCATGCTGTTCTGGTCGGTGTAGCCCGAGAGGTAGCTGTTGGCCAGGCGGGCGCCGAAGTCGCCGTACTCCCAGTCGAGTGCGACGGTGTGGCGCCAGCGTTGCACGGCACGGTCGTTGACGAAGCGGCCCAGGTTGCTGATGAACGGGTCGCCGTCGCCGGACTGCTCCTTCGATTCCAGCGTGAGGGTGCCGTTCAGGCGCACGCCGAAGGTGCCGACGCCCGTGTTCAGGCCGCTCCAGGCCATGGCGATGTCCAGGCCAGACGCCTTCTGCTGGCCGCGGTTGTCCTTGCGCAGCTCGATGAAGCAGATCTCGGTGTCGTCCTCGTAGAAGTCACACAGGCCCTCGTCCTCGCCGTAGCGGTGCACCAGGTTCTCGTACTTGTCGAGGTTCTTGAGGATCACATCGGCGCCGATCTTGCTGATCAGGTTGGTGCGCGTGATGTTCCAGTAGTCGAGGCTGGCGTTGAAGTGCTGGCTCGGTTCCCACACGGCGCCCACCGAGAACTGGCGCGACTTCTCGGGCTTCAGGTCGGGGTTGCTGAAGTTGCGCACGCTCCAGGTGTCGGTGCAGCTGACAATGGAGTCGCCGCACACCGGGTCGTACAGCAGCGGGCCGTCGAACTCGGTGACCGGGCGGTACAGGTCGGTCATGGACGGCGCGTGGAAGCCGGCGCCTGCCGAGGCGCGCAGCACCAGCGACTTGTCGTGCTCGTAGCGCAGGCCGATCTTGGGGCTGGTGGCGCCGCCCGTGCCCTCGTAGTGCTCGTGGCGGATGGCGAACTGCAGGTCCAGGCCCTTGGCCACCGGCGCGTCGAGCTCGCCCCACACGGCCGCCACCTTGCGTGAGAAGCTGAAGTCGGCGTCCGGCCCCTGCGAGGTCTGCCCCAGGATCAGGTCGGCGGCCAGCTCGGGCGACTGGTGGTACTCCTGGGTCTCGCGGCGGAACTCGCCGCCCACGGCCATGCTGAGGTCACCCCCGGCCAGCTTGGTCAGGGGCCGTGAGAACTTGAAGTCCACCGCTTCCATGGTGCCGGTGGAGCGGCGCATCTCGCCGGTGATCTGCGCCTGCGCGATCAGGGCGATGCCGTCGGCGCTGGACGGGCCGAAGGGGTTGATGCGCCCGTCCTCCAGGCCTTCGTAGATCATCTCCTCGTTGAGGTAGCCGTGCGAGGCCCGGTCGGACACGGTGCTGCGGCTGTGGTTGAGCGCGACCTCGTAGTCCCACGGCCCCAGCATGCCGTTGGCGCCCACGAGGTAGCGTTCTCCCGTGGACACCAGCTCGCTGGACTGGCGGCCCGCCTCGCTGAAGCGCAGGCGCGCGGTGATCACCGAGCCGCCGTCGCCGGTGAAATCTTCCAGGCCGAAGCCCGACAGGCCGTCCACGTTCGTGACCGCCAGGTCGATGTCGGGCGTGAACGGCGCGGGCAGCGACACGTACCAGCTCGTCGACTTGGCGTAGGAGGCCTCGGCGAAGAGCTGGTGGCCGCCGCCCACGTCGAGCACGCCGCGGGCCAGGAGCGACTGCTTGTCGGTCTTGGGGTAGAGCTCGACGTCGCCCATGAAGTTGTAGGTGCAGCCCTGGGCACCGCCGATGCCATCGGGCAGGGGCAGGCTGGACGGCGGGTTGCAGTTGGGCCAGCCGAGGTTGAACCGGGTCTCCGTGAGCGGCTGTCCGCCGACGGTGAAGCCGTTGTCCTGCAGCAGCGCGAGCTGTTCCTCGGTGATGTCGATGTTGGCCGGGAAGGTGCGGCTCAGCAGCAGCCAGGGCAGGCGGCCCGGGATGTCCAGCTTCTCGATGAACTTGCGTTGGGGCGAGGCCAGGCGGTCGGTCTGCTGGAAATCGACCACCGCCATGACGTTGAAGCCGTCGGTGCCGTAGTCGCCGAAGCCCGCCGCCAGCGAGACGGACCGCTTGCCGCCGCCGCCTTCATGGCTGTCGCCGTAGTAGGCGCTGCCTTCCACGCCCTGGAAATCGCGCCGGGTGATGAAGTTGATCACCCCGGCGATGGCGTCGCTGCCGTAGATGGCCGAGGCGCCGTCCAGCAGCACCTCCACGCGCTCGATGGCGGCGGCCGGGATGTTGTTGAGGTCCACCCCCGCGTCGTCGCCGGGCGAGGCGAAGTTGGCCATGCGGCGGCCGTTCAGCAGCACCAGCGTGGACGACACGCCGACGCCGCGCAGGTTGGCGGCGTTGAAGCCCATCTGGTCGCGGTAGCCGCCTGCCGCGATGCTCACGCCGTCGGTGAGGTTGCCCGCCGAGGCGCTGATGCGCGCCACGATCTCCGAGGCGGTGGTCACGCCGGCCTTGTCGATCTCCTCGCGCGAGATCACCTGCACGGGCAGCGCGGTCTCGCCGTCGATGCGCTTGATCGCCGTGCCCGTCACCTCCACCCGCTGCACCTTCGCGGGCTCCTCCGGGGCGGGAGCGGTCTGGGCGCGGGCGGCGGGGCTGGCGGCCAGGGCCAGCAGGGCGGCCTGGGCGAGCCAGTGCAGGGCAGGGCGGCGGCAGGGGCGTGTCATCGGGTGCGCTTTCTGTGTGGGGAAGGGGGCGGGGAATGCGACAGCCCGGGCGAACAGCGATGCCCGGTCCAGGTGTCGGCAGGTATCCTCAGGGCTTCGCCAGTCTAGGGAGGCTGGCCGGCTTAGGAAACTTGCACGCTACATTCGCGTCGCATGGCAGCAACTTTGCATGCACCGTGCCGGCCCCAGGCCCCGGCCCCTTGTTCCGGAATGACACAGATTCGAACCGCGCCCCCGCTTCTCGCCTGTCTGGCTGCCCGCATGGCAGCTGCCGTGCTGGTGATGACGCCTGCTGCATGGGCGGCGCCGGCCGCCTCCGCCCCGGCGGCCAGCACCCCGGTGGTGCAGGTCACTGCCCCGTCCGGTGCGTCCAACCGGGCTGCCATCGCCCGTGCGCCGAAGGTGGGCGAGCCGGTGAAGGGCTATGCCGTCATCATCGGCGGCGCGCTCAAGGCCGACAACGACGAGATCTGGGAGCGCATGGTCACGCTCGCCGGCGGCAAGGGATCGCGCTGGGTGGTGTTCGGCACCGCCTCGCAGACCCCCGACCGCACCTCTCGGCGCGTGGTGCAGCTGCTGGAGCAGCGCGGCGCGGTGGCCGAGGCGATGCCGGTCGCGCCGCAGCTGCGGTGGGTGGATCTCAGCAAGGCCGTGCGCGACCCGCAGCTGCTCGAGGCCGTGCGCAATGCCGACGGCGTGTTCTTCACCGGCGGCGCCCAGGAGCGCATCGTCGACACCTTCAAGCCCGGCGGCCAGAACACGCCCATGCTGGACGTCATCTGGGACGTCTACCGCCGCGGCGGGGTGGTGGCCGGCACGTCCGCCGGCGCGGCCATCATGAGCAGCGTGATGTTCCGCGACGCGCCCAGCGTGCTGGGTGTCATGAAGGGGCAGCTGCGCCAGGGCAAGGAGGTCGACAACGGCCTGGGCTTCGTCGGCCCCAACCTCTTCGTCGACCAGCACTTCCTCAAGCGTGGCCGCTTCGGCCGCATGCTGCCGCTGATGATGGCCAAGGGCTACAAGCTGGGCCTGGGCATCGAGGAGAACAGCGCGGCCATCGTGCAGGGCGACTATGTCGAGGTGGTGGGCGGCAAGGGCGCGCTCATGGTGGACCTCAACGACGTGGTCACCGACCCCAAGGTGCCGGCCTTCAACCTCACCGGCGCGCGGCTCACCTACCTGGACCGCGGTGACCGCTACGACCTGGGCCTGCGCCGCATCGAGCCGTCCGAGCGCAAGCAGCGCGGCCAGCTGCTCGACCCCAACTCGCCCGGCTTCAAGCCCGAGTACACCAGCGAGCCGTTCTACATCGACATGCTGGGCGACTCGACCATCTCCAATGCCATGGGCTTCCTCATCGACAGCAACCAGAAGGAAGTGCGCGGCCTGAGCTTCGACCCGCGCGCGCCCGAGAAGGACCCGCTGGCCGACCTGGGCTTCTCGTTCCGGCTCTACAAGGGCGCGGACAGCATGGGCTGGTACTCTGACGAGTCCGGCGGCGAGGAATACTCCGTCGCCAACATCTACCTCGACGTGCTGCCGGTGCGCATCAGCCGGCCGCTGTTCACCCCCTGGCGCGGCCGCTGACCGCCCCGCTTCCTTCCCCTCCACCGCATCGCCACCATGACCACCACCCGCCGTACCCTGGCCGCCGCGATCGCCGGCCTGCTCACCAGCGTGCTCACCCTGGCTGCCGCGCCGGCCCATGCCCAGGCGCCGGACTGGAAGAAGATCCGCATCGCGGTGGAGGGCGCCTACCCCCCGTTCTCCGAGATCGGCCCCGACGGCAAGATCAAGGGCTTCGACATCGACATCGCCAACGCGCTGTGCGCCGAGATGAAGGCCGAGTGCACGCTGGTGCAGGCCGAGTGGGACGGCATGATCCCCGCCTTGCAGGCGCGCAAGTTCGACGCCATCATCGCGCAGATGTCGATCACCGAGGAGCGCAAGCGTTCGGTGGCCTTCTCCGACAAGTACGCCAACACGCCGGCCTGGCTGGTGGCCAAGGCCGGCACGCCGGCCGCGCAGACGGCCGAGGCCTGGAAGGGCAAGCGCATCGGCGTGCAGCGCACCACCACGCACGACCGCTACGCCACCGCGCACTTCAAGCACAGCGAGATCATCCGCTACGCCAAGCAAGATGAGCTCTACCTCGATCTCGCCGCCGGCCGCATCGACGCGCTGCTGGCCGACTCGGTGGCCGTGGACCTGGGCTTCCTGAAGACGCCGGCCGGCAAGGGCTTCGCGCAGGTGGGCGCCGCGATCGACGACCCGGTGATCTTCGGTATCGGCGCCGGCATCGCCGTGCGCAAGGCCGACACGGCCCTGGTGCAGAAGCTCAACGCCGCCATCAAGGCCATCCGCGCCAACGGCACCTACAAGAAGATCCAGGACAAGTACTTCAGCTTCGACATCTACGGCGGCTGATCCTTCGTCCTGCCCGACCGACCGATGCTGCACGGCTACGGCCCCAGCCTGCTCGAAGGCGCCCTGCTGACGCTGGGCGTGGCGCTCGCGTCGCTCGCCATCGCCCTGGTGCTGGGCCTGGCCGGCGCCGTGGCCAAGCTTTCGAGCGTGCGGCAGCTGCGCTGGCTGGCGCAGGGCTACACCACGCTCATCCGCGCGGTGCCCGACCTGGTGATGATGCTGCTCATCTTCTACGGCGGGCAGGTGCTGGTGAACCACGTGGGGGACCGCACCGGCTGGTGGGGTTACGTCGACGTCGACCCCTTCGTGGCCGGCGTGCTGACCATCGGCTTCATCTTCGGCGCCTATTTCACCGAGGTGTTGCGCGGCGCCTTCCTGGCCGTGCCGGCGGGGCAGAAGGAAGCGGCGCTGGCCTTCGGCATGACGCCGGCGCAGGTGCTGCGCCGGGTCACCGGGCCGCTCATGTTGCGCCATGCGCTGCCGGGCCTGTCCAACAACTGGCTGGTGATGATCAAGAGCACGGCCATCGTCTCGGTGATCGGCCTGTCCGACCTGATGAACCGCAGTGCCCAGGCGGCCGGCGCCACGCGCGAACCCTTCGTGTTCTACCTGGCGGCCTGCGGCATCTACCTGGTGTTCACCACGCTGTCCGAGCTGGCCTTCGCCTGGCTGCAGCGGCGCCTGGCCATCGGCGTGCGGCGCGTGGCCCTGTGAGCTGACACGCCGATGGATTTCGAGGTCATCGTCGAGAACCTGCCGCTGTACGGGCAGGGCATCCTGGTCACCTTGGCGCTGCTGGCCCTGTCGCTCGCCTTCGGCATGCTGTTCGCGCTGCCCCTGGCCATGCTGCGCAGCATGCCGTCGCCCTGGGCATGGCGCCCGGTGTGGCTGTTCACCTATGTCATCCGCGGCACGCCGCTGCTGGCCCAGCTGTTCCTGCTGTACTACGGCCTGGCGCAGTTCGAGGCGGTACGCGACAGCGTGCTCTGGCCCTACCTGCGTTCGGCCTGGTTCTGCGCCGTGGCGGCGTTCGCCATCAACACCTGCGCCTACACCACCGAGATCCTGCACGGCGCGGTGCGCGCGCTGCCGGCCGGCGAGATCGAGGCCGCGCAGTCGCTGGGCATGTCGCGCTGGGTGATCCTGCGGCGCATCGTGCTGCCCCAGGCCTTCCGGCGCGCGCTGCCCGCCTATGGCAACGAGGTGGTGCTCATGCTGCACGCCACCTCGCTGGCCAGCGTCGTCACGCTGTACGACCTCACCGGCGCGGCGCGCGAGATCCACTCGCGCTTCTACATGCCTTTCGAGGCCTTCATCACCGCCGGGGTGGGCTATGTGCTCATCACCGTGGTGCTGGTGGGCCTGTTCCGCGCCGCCGAGCGGCGCTGGCTGGCGCCGCTCATGGCCCATGGCGCGCGCGGCTGAGCGCGCCGGCTGATCTCTCCCACCGCTTGCTCATGCGCACCGAACACCACGTCCTGCTGCCAGCCCACCCCGGCCAGCGCCACGAACTCGTCAGCCTGCACCATGGCAGCCCGGGCGCAGGGCCCAAGGTGGTCATCCAGGCCTCGCTGCACGCCGACGAGACGCCGGGCATGCTGGTGGCGCACCACCTGCGCAGCCGCCTGGCCCAGCTCGACGCGGCCGGGCGCATCACCGGCGAGGTGGTGCTGGTGCCCGCCGCCAACCCGCTGGGCATGGCGCAATGGTCGCTGCGCACGCACCAGGGCCGCTTCGACCAGGCGGGCGGGGAGAACTTCAACCGCCACTTCGCCGACCTCACCGAGGCCGTGCTGGCGGCGGTGGGCGACACGCTGGGCAGCGACGCCGTGGCCAATGCCGCTGCCGTGCGCCGGGCGCTGCGCGAGGCGGCAGCGGCCCTGCCGGCCACCACACCGCTGGAGGACCTGCGGCGCACGCTGCTCGGTCTGGCGATCGACGCCGACACGGTGATCGACCTGCATTGCGATGGCCAGGCGCTGCTGCACCTGTACACCACGCCCGCCACCTGGTCGCCGCAGGGCGAGCTGCTGGCGCGCTGCCTGGGCGTGGAGGTGGCGCTGCTGGCCGATCGCTCCGGCGGCGACCCTTTCGACGAGGCCTGCTCCATGGTGTGGGTGGACCTGGCCAGCCGGCTGGGGCCCGCCAAGCCGCTGCCGCCGGGCTGCCTGGCGGTGACGGTGGAACTGCGCGGCGAGCACGACGTGACCCACGAGCTGGCCTCGCGCGATGCCGAGGCCATCCTCACCTACCTGCACCACCGCGGCGCGCTGCAGCTGCCCGAGCCGCCCGTGCTGCCGGCGCCGCGCTGCGAGCCCACGCCGCTGGCCGGCTCCATCCCCATGCACGCGCCGCACGGTGGGGTGCTGGTGTTCCTGCGCGAGCTGGGCGACCGCGTGCGCCAGGGCGAGCCCATCGCCGAGCTGATCGACCCGGTCACCGGCCGCGCCAGCCTGGTGGCCAGCCCCGCCGAGGGCCTGTTCTTCGCCCGCGAGTGGCGCCGCTTCGCCTACGCCGGCATGGCCATCGGCAAGGTGGCCGGCCGTGAGGCCGTGCGCAGCGGCGCCCTGTTGTCTCCCTGAGCCGTCATGACCCATCCACCGCATCCCACGGCCCATGTGGGGCTGTCCGTCGACAACCTGCACAAGCGCTTCGGCGACCGCGAGGTGCTGCGCGGCGTGTCGCTGGCGGCCAAGCCGGGCGACGTGGTGGCACTCATCGGCGCCAGCGGCTCGGGCAAGAGCACCTTGCTGCGCTGCCTGAACCTGCTGGAGCAGCCGCACGAGGGCACGCTGCGCCTGGGCCCCGAAACGCTGCAGCTCAAGCGCGACCGCGACGGCAGCCTCACCGCGGCCGATGCGCTGCAGCTGCGCCACTGGCGCACCCGCCTGGCCTTCGTGTTCCAGAGCTTCAACCTCTGGCAGCACCGCACGGCGATCGAGAACGTGGTCGAGGCCCCCATCCATGTGCTGGGGCGGCCGCCGGCCGAGGCGCGCGAGCGCGCCCGCGAGCTGTTGGCGCGCGTGGGCCTGTCGCACCGCGAGAACACCTACCCGGCCCAGCTGTCGGGCGGCGAGCAGCAGCGCGTGGCGATCGCCCGCGCCCTGGCGGTGGACCCCGAGGTGATGCTGTTCGACGAGCCCACCTCCGCGCTCGACCCCGAGCTGGTGGGCGAGGTGCTCAAGGTGATGCGCGGCCTGGCCGAAGAAGGCCGCACCATGCTTGTCGTCACCCACGAAATCGGCTTCGCGCGCGAGGTGGCGAGCCAGGCCATCTTCCTGCACCAGGGCCTCATCGAGGAACAGGGCCTGCCCAAGGAGGTGCTCGTGCGGCCCACCAGCGAGCGCCTGCGGCAGTTCCTCTCGGGCGGGCTGAAGTGATGGCGCGCCGCCGCGCGGTCCTGGCCGCCCTGCTCGGGGTGGCCGGCGCCGTGGGGGTGGCCGGCTGGGCACGGGCGGCGCCGCGGGCTGGCGAGCCGCTGCCGGCGGTGAACCTGCAGGTGGCCTGGCGCGTGCAGCCCTGGCCCGGCCCGGCGCAGCCAAGCCACCCGACGGGCAGCGTGGTCGTGGGCACCGGGCCCGCCGTGCCGCCGCAGGACGGTGTGGTCACGCGCACGCGTCCGGCGGAGGACACCCCCCCGGCGCTGCAGGTGCGCAATGGGGGTCAGGCGCACTGGCGCCTGCTGCGTGACGAGCCCGATGGCGGCACCGCCTGGGTGTGGACGCCCGAGGGCGCCGGCCTGGCCGGTGGCACGCTGCGCCGGGGCCGGGCCACCGGCCTGCAGGTGCAGGTGCGCTGGCCGGGGGGCACCGCGCCCGCGTCGGTGGCGTGGCAGTTCGAGCAGGCCGTGCCCGACGGCGGCGACGCGCCGCGAGGCGCTGCCGCCCAGCAGGCGGGCGGCGAGCTGCTGCTGCCGCTGGACAGCTGGCAGCCCGTGGGCCGCTGGACACGGCCCGACGGCCAGGGCGAGGTGCTGCAGCTGCGCGTGCGCCGGCTGCCCTAGGCGGCCCGAGCCCGCGTCAACCCGCTGGCTTCACGCCGGCCGGGGCCACGGCCGCGGCCGGCCCGGCGCCCTCGCGCGGCCACAGCACCCACACCCGCAGCGCCTGCTTGGTGCGGCCCGCCTGCGCCTCCGCCTCCTCGCCCCAGCCCCAGAAGTAGTCGGCCCGCACGGCGCCCACGATCGCACCGCCGGTGTCCTGCGCCATCACCAGGCGCTGCAATGGGCGGCTGGACAGCGGCTCGGTCGCGTCCAGCCACACCGGCGTGCCATAGGGCACCGACTGCGGGTCCACCGCGATCGAGCGGCCGGGCGTGAGCGGCACGCCCTGCGCGCCGCGCGGGCCCAGCGACGGGTCGGGCAGGGGCTCCTCGCGGAAGAACACTGTGCGCGGGTTCTGCCACAGCATCTCCTGCAGGCGCTTCGGGTTGCGCCGCGCCCAGTCCTTGATGGCCGGCCAGCTGGCCTCGCCCGGCGCCAGCTCGCCCTGGTCGATGAGCCAGCGCCCGACCGACCGGTAGGGGTGGTCGTTGTGCCCCGCGAAGGCCAGCCGCACCAGCCGCGTGCTGCCGTCGGCCTCGGTGATCCGCAGGCGGCCCGAGCCCTGGATCTGCAGCACCAGCGCGTCCAGCGGGTCCTCCACCCACGCGATCTCGCGGCCCTTCAGCGCCGCCTGGGCCGCGGGCACGCTGTCCAGCTCCTGGCGGGTCCAGTAGGGCTTGCGCTGGCCCAGGTCCGCCGGTGCCGCGTGCAGCGGCACCCGTCGAGCGCGGGTGGGCTTGCGGCTGGCCTCGATCAGCGGCTCGAAGTAGCCCGTGAGCAGGCCATTGGGATCGCCCTCGGGCGACTCGACGCGGAACACGCGGAAGCGCTGCTCCACCCACAGCCGGGCCTGCACATCGTCTGCCGGGAAGAACTGCCGCACCTGGTGGCACACGCCGGCCCAGGCCGGGTCGGCCGCCACCGGGCCCTGGCCGGCCGCGGTGGCGCAGGACAGGCGCAGCGCCGGCCACAGCTCGGCCATGCGGTCGGCGCCCCATCCGGGCAGCTCGCCGAAGCCCGCCGGCACCCAGCGGGCGCGGGCGCGCTGCAGCGTGCCGGGCGGTGGGGGCACCGCCGACGCGGTGGGCACGGGCGCCTCGGCACCCCGTTGCTCCACGGGCGCAGGGGGCTGGCGCCCCAGCCCCACGCAGCCGGTGAGGGCGGCGGCCGCCAGGGCCAGCACGGCGTGCCGGGCTTGAGGTGAAATCCGGGGCATGACCTGGTTGATCCTGGAAGCGCTTGGCGCGGGTGCGCTGCTCGTGTTCATAGTCTGGTGGACGATGTTCGCCGGTCGGCGCGGGGGCGAAAAGCCGCCGGAGGAGCCCGGCCGCCCCGACGACCCGCCGGGACGCTGATCAGCCCGCCATGCGGGGCGCGTCGGCCGCCTCGCGGGGGGGCAGGAAGAAGCTCAGCGGCGCCTGCCGCGCACGGCGCCGCAGCGCCGCGTAGAGCCGCCCGCGGTCCTGCACGCGCAGCCCCCGGGCACTGAGGGCCAGGCGGAAGGCCAGGCTGAAGCTCACCGCCAGGTTGAGCACGCCCACCACCGGGATCGACGCCAGGCACCACCAGAAGGCGGGCTGGTGCAGCAGGGCCAGGCCCTCGGCCCCCAGCGCCGCGGCCAGCTGGCCCATCGAGAGGGTGACGTGGCGCACCTCGAGCGGCAGGCCGAAGAACGCGCCCACCACCGGCACCACGCCCAGCATGAAGCCGAGCGAGACATTGGCCGCGATGCCGGAGATGTGCTTGCGCCACCACGCGGCCCAGCGCCCTGCGCGCGCGGCGCCCAGGCGGTCGCGCAGGCTCGGGTTCCAGGCCATGGCGCTGTCGAGCCGGTGGAAGACGAACCAGTTCTCCACCCACCCGGCGATGAGGCTGGACGCGAACAGCAGCACGCCGGTGAAGGCGGCGTACAGGGCGGTGGGCCCCAGCAGGTGCAGCGAGTGCAGCACGTACTCGGCCTGCGCCGGCCCCACCACCGGGCGGCCGCCCAGCCACCAGCCCAGGCCCTGCACCGCCAGCACCACCGGCACCACGAGGGCCAGGTTGCCCACGATGCCGGCGAACTGCGAGCGCAGCAGGTGGGCCACCTGGTCGACGAAATCCTCGACGGCCGCATCGCTGGCGGCCACGCCCTCCAGGCGGGCGGCCAGCGCGGGCGCCGTCATGGCCGGCTGCTTGGTGGCCACCGTCCAGTGCGCCAGGTAGATGAGCAGGAAACTGAGCGCGTAGTTGAGGCCGGCGGCAAAGCCCGCCCAGAAGGCCGACAGCGCCAGCGCCCCCAGCAGGAACTTGGCGATGGTGGTGAAGCCGATCACCGCGCCGCCGCCGGCGGCGTGCGCCAGCATCGCGCGGAACTCGGCGCGGTTGCGGGTGATGTAGTGCTCGCCCGTCTCGGCGCTGCGCTCGGTGACCTTGCGCGCCAGGAGGGCGTAGTGCCGGCGGAACAGCGCGGTGAGCGATCGCCGCTCCTCGGCGCAGCGCACCAGGCCGAGCAGCAGCCGGTGCAACTCGGTGGCTGCGTCCGGCGGGGCCCCCGCCGGCTCGCCGCCCGGCACGATGTCGCTGACCAGGCAGTCCAGCAGCGCTTCGATGCGCGCCCCGCGCGCCTGCAACTGGGCCACCTGGAACACCAGGTCCACCGAGATCCCGTGCTCGTCCAGGTGGCTGCGCACGCTGGCCGCGGCGGTGCGGCAGGCGGCCAGCACGGCGCGCAGGTAGTGCGCCTGCTGCAGACGGGCGGCGTCGTCCACGCCATCCAGGTGGCCGGCGCGCAGCGCCTCGGCCGCCTGCACCACCTGGTGGAAGGGGCGGCCGGCCAGCAGGCTCTCGTCCATGCGCTGGCGCATCGCGCCGGACAGGCCCGCGGCGCGGATCTGGCTGGCCAGCAGCTGAATGGACTCGACGATGGCCGCGCGCCAGGGCTCGGCACCGGCCGGAGCGTCCTCGGGCGGCAGCACGATGCGCAGCAGGCGCCCCGTGGTGGCAGCGTCCACGGCGGCCAGCCATTCGGCGTCCTCGTCGCCCCGGAACAGCAGCGGGAACAGGGCACCCAGGTCGGTGGTCTGCGGCGTGCCGGGCAGCCAGCCCAGGCGCAGCCGCTCGGCCACCTCGCTGAGAAAGCCCTGGCGCGGCGCGAAGCCGAAGTCCGCCAGCAGCCCCGTGGCATCCAGGCGGGCGAAGACCTGGCGCAGCACGGCGCCCACGCGGGCGCGGTGCTCGGGGTGGCGGTCCACCACATCGACGAACAGCCGCAGGCGGCGCACCGGCCACGGGGTGGGCATCGCGGCCTCGGCGGCGGGGGTGTCCTCGGTGGCCGGGCCGGGCTCGCGCAGCCATTGCAGCCAGCGGAACAGCCACAGGTGCTGCTCGGCCGCCTCCGCCGAGGGGTCGGCGGCATTCAGCAGCGCCGTCAGCTCCCAGCGCCCCCGGGTGGCGCGCGGCGCGCGGATCCCCATCAGTGCAGGGCCTGCGCCTGGGACAGCTCGAAGGGCGCCACCGGCGTGTCGAACCAGTGGGCGTCTTCCGTGATGCAGAAGAAGGTGCCGTGCATGCGCCCGCGCGGCGTGGCGATGCGGGCCCAGCTGGTGTACTCGAAACTCTCGCCCGGCTTGAGCAGCGGCTGGTGGCCCACCACGGCCAGGCCGCGCACCTCCTCCACATGGCCGGCGCTGTCGGTGATGACCCAGTGCCGGGCGATGAGCTGGGCCGTCACGTCGCCGGTGTTGCGCACGGTGACGGTGTAGGCGAAGGCATAGACGTCCTCGGTGGCGGACGACCGATCCGGCAGGTACTGGGTGAGCACCGAGACGGTGAACTGGGGGGCGGACATGCCGCGATTGTGCCGCCTGCCCCGCGCACAGGGTGCCGCGGGGGTGGCCGCCTAAAATCGGTGGTTTCCGTCCCGCCGCTTGCCATGGCCACCTACCGCATCGCCCCCAGCATCCTGTCCGCCGATTTCGCCCGCCTGGGTGAGGAAGTGCGCCACGTGCTGGCCGCCGGCGCCGACTGGATCCACTTCGACGTGATGGACAACCACTACGTGCCGAACCTCACCTTCGGCCCGATGGTGTGCCAGGCGCTGAAGGCGCACGCGGTGCGGCCCGATGGCACGCCCGCCCCCATCGACGTGCACCTGATGGTGCAGCCGGTGGATGCGCTGGCGCAGGCCTTCGCCCAGGCGGGGGCGGACATCATCACCTTCCACCCCGACGCCTCGACGCACGTGGACCGCACGCTGCAGCTGATCCGCGGCGCGGGCTGCCAGGCGGGCCTGGTGTTCAACCCCGCCATGCCGGTGGACGTGCTGGAGTGGGTGATCGACAAGGTCGACGTGGTGCTGCTGATGAGCGTGAACCCGGGCTTCGGCGGCCAGAGCTTCATCGACAGCACCTTGCGCAAGGCCGAGCGGGTGCGCCGCCTCATCGACGCCTCGGGCCGCGACATCCGGCTGGAGGTGGACGGCGGCATCAAGACCGACAACATCCGCCGCGTGGCCGATGCGGGCGCCGACACCTTCGTGGCGGGCAGCGCCATCTTCGGCCAGAAGGACTACCGCGCGGTGATCGACGCCATGCGCGCGGAACTCGCGCGGTGAGCGGCGCGCGCCGCCTGGCCGGCCTGCGCGCCGCGCTGATCGACCTCGACGGCACGCTGGTCGACACGATCGGCGACTTCGAGGTGGCGCTGGGCCGCACCCTGGGCGAGCTCGGCCTGCCGGCCGTGGGGCGTGAGTTCATCGCGCGCACGGTGGGCCAGGGCTCCGAGCACCTGATCCGCCACACACTCGCCGAGGCCGGTGGCGACCCGGCCGGGCAGTACGAGGCGGCCTGGGCCCTGTACCAGCGCCACTACCGCGACATCAACGGCCGCCACGCGGACGTCTTCCCCGGCGTGGCCGAGGGCCTGGCCGGGCTGCGGGCGGCGGGTTGGCCGCTGGTGTGCCTGACCAACAAGCCCACGGCGTTCGCGCGCGACCTGCTGGCGACCAAGGGGCTCGCCCACACCTTCGCCCATTGTTTCGGCGGCGACGCCTTCGAGCGCCGCAAGCCGGACCCGCTGCCGCTCCTGCGGGCATGCCAGGCGCTCGGCACGGCCCCGGCCGAGACGCTGATGGTGGGCGACTCGCGCAACGACGTGCAGGCCGCGCGGGGCGCCGGCTGCCCGGTGGTGCTGGTGCGCCACGGCTACAACCATGGCGAGCCGGCCGAGTCGGCGGGAGCCGACTGGGTCATCGACCGCCTGGACGACCTGCTGGCCGAGCTGCCCGCGCGCGCCGGCTGAGCCCCCGCGCCACGGCGGGCGCGCAGCGCTCAGCCGTCGAGGTCGAAGCCGAGGTCCACCACCGCCGTGCGCGGGGCCTTCACCGGCTTGAACTGCCAGGCCTGCACGGCCTGCATCGCCGCGGCGTTCAGGCTGCGGTGGCTGGTCTGCACGACCGACACCTCACCCACGTGGCCGTCCGGCTGCACCTCGAAGCGCACCTGCACCGTGCCCTTGCGCAGCTTGCGCATCATGGCGGAGGGGAACTCCGGCTCGGCAGCCGCGAGCAGGGACAGCGGTTCCGGGTCCTCTGTGTCGTCCGGCGGCGGCATCAGGTCGGGCCGCGGGGCGGAGGCGGCGCTGGGCAGCGCGATCGCGGCCGTCGTCGCCGCCGCGGCGGCCGCGGCCACCTCGGCCTGGCTGGCCAGCGGGGCAGGGGACGCGAGCGTCGCGCTCGGGCTGGCGATGGCGGGCTCGGCCTCCGGCTCACGGCGCGGTGCGGGGCTGGCGGTGGCGACGCCCGCCGACGGCCGCAGCG
>JACRBA010000040.1 GCA_016213265.1 Burkholderiales bacterium
CCTTCTGGTTGATGATCGCGTCGATCGCCACCGCGGTCTTGCCGGTCTGGCGGTCGCCGATGATCAGCTCGCGCTGGCCACGGCCGACGGGCACCATCGAGTCGATCGACTTCAGGCCGGTCTGCACCGGCTGGTCCACCGACTTGCGCGCGATCACGCCCGGCGCGACCTTCTCAATCACGTCGGTAATCTTGGCGTTGATCGGGCCCTTGCCGTCGATGGGCTGGCCCAGCGCGTTGACCACGCGGCCGATCAGCTCGGGGCCCACGGGCACTTCCAGGATGCGGCCCGTGCACTTGACGGTGTCGCCTTCGGAGATGTGCTCGTACTCGCCCAGGATCACGGCGCCGACGGAGTCGCGCTCGAGGTTCAGCGCCAGACCGAACGAGGGCTGGCCGTCCTTGCCGGCGGGGAACTCGAGCATTTCGCCCTGCATCGCATCGGACAGGCCGTGGACGCGGACGATGCCGTCGGTCACGGAGACGACGGTGCCCTGGTTGCGGATGTCCGACGAGGCGCCCAGGCCTTCGATGCGGCTCTTGATCAGTTCGGAAATTTCAGCGGGATTCAGTTGCATGGCTTTCTCCGAAAGCGTGTGGGCGCTAGCGTCGGGCTGGTCGCCGGAAAGGGTGTGCCGGGCGGGCTGCCTCGGTGGACAAGGGCCGTCAGTGGGTGAGCGCGGCCTTCATCTGCTCGAGGCGGGCCTTGACGGAGGTGTCCAGCACCTCGTCGCCCACTTCGACGCGGATGCCGCCGATCAGGGATTCATCGACGGAGACCGAGGCGTTGAGCTTGCGGCCGAAGCGCTTCTCCAGCGTCGCCACCACGTCGGCCAGCTGGCCGGCGTCGAGCGGGAAGGCGCTGGTGATGCGCGCGTCGAACACCCCGGTGGCGGCGTTGACCTGGGCGCGGTAGTGCGCGGCGATCTCCGGCAGGGCGTAGAGGCGGCCGTTCTCGATGACGGTGCGCAGCAGGTTGGCGACCTTGGGCGAGAGGTTCAGGCGTGCAACGCCCACGACCAGCTCGAACACCTGCTCCGCACTGACCTTGGGGCTGTCGGCGAACTGGCGCAGCTGCGCGTGGCCGGCGACCTGGCCCAGGGTCTCGAGCTGGTCGGCCAGGGCACGGGCGTCTTCGCCGGCGCTGGCCTTGTACAGGGCCTCGGCGTAGGGGCGGGCGATGGTGGCGAGCTCAGCCATGGTCAGAGCTCCGTCTTCAGGCGGTTCAGCAGGTCGGCGTGAACGCCGGCGTTGACTTCGCGCTTGAGGATCTGCTCGGCGCCCTTGACGGCCAGCAGGGCCACTTGCTCACGCAGGGCCTCGCGGGCCTTGACGGCCTCCTGCTCGGCCTCGGCCTTGGCCGCGGCGATGATCTTGGCGCCTTCTTCGCTGGCGCGCGCCTTGGCTTCCTCGACCAGTTGCTGGCCCAGGCGCTCGGCATCGGACAGGCGCTTGGCAGCGTCGTCCTTGGCGGCCGACAGCTCGGCCTGGATCGTCTTGGCGGCGGCGGCCGATTCGGCCTTCGCCTTGTCGGCGGCCGACAGCCCTTCGGCGATCTTCTTCGCGCGCTCGTCCAGCGCGGCGGTGATCGGCGGCCAGACGTACTTCATCGTGAACCCGACCAGGATCAGGAACACGATCAGCTGGACGATGAGGGTACCGGTGATGCTCACTTGATTGCCTCGAACGGTGGCAGGGACATTCAGCGCGGGTGCGCGGCTTCACGCCGCACACCCGGCCCTCTCAACACGACCGAGCCGGGTTTTAGCGGGCGGCGACCTGGGCGATCTGGCCCAGGAAGGGGTTGGCCGTGGCGAACCACAGGGCGATACCGGTGCCGATGATGAAGGCCGCGTCGATCAGGCCGGCCAGCAGGAACATCTTGGTCTGCAGTTCGCCCATCAGCTCGGGCTGGCGAGCGGCGGACTCCAGGTACTTGCTGCCCATGATGCCGATGCCGATACAGGCGCCGACGGCACCCAGACCGATGATCAGGCCGGCGGCGAGGGCAACAAAGCTGATGACTTCCATGATGACTCCTAGTCGAGAAGGGTTGTGTTGGAGGAAGGGAAAGAACGAAAGAGACGGCCGCCCGGGGGTCAGTGCGCGTCGTGTGCCTGACCGATGTAGACCAGCGTGAGCATCATGAACACGAAGGCCTGCAGGGTGATGATCAGGATGTGGAAGATCGCCCAGGCGGAGCCGGCGATGATGTGGCCGATCGACAGGCCGAGCGCGGTGCCGACACCCACGGTGCCCCAGGCGCCGCCCATCAGGGCGATCAGCAGGAAGATGAGTTCGCCAGCGTACATGTTGCCGAACAGCCGCATGCCGTGCGAGACCGTCTTGGCGACGAACTCGATCATCTGCATGAGGAAGTTGAACGGCGCCAGCGCCCAGTGGCTGCCGAAGGGGGCCGAGAACAGCTCGTGCACCCAGCCGCCGATGCCCTTGATCTTGACGTTGTAGACCAGGCAGACGATGAGCACGCCCAGCGACAGGCCCATCGTCACCGACAGGTCGGCGGTGGGCACGACGCGCAGGTAGGCGTGGTGCGGGTCACCGCCGGTGGCGCCGACGATCTTCTCCCAGATGAAGGGCAGCAGGTCGACGGGCAGCAGGTCCATCGCGTTCATCAGGAAGATCCAGACGAACACCGTGAGCGCCAGCGGCGACACCAGCTTGCGGCTCTGGGCGTTGTGCACGATGCCCTTGGCCTGCGACTCGACCATTTCCACCAGGATCTCGACGGCCGCCTGGAAACGGCCGGGCACGCCGGACGTGGCCTGGCGCGCCGCCCGCCACAGCAGGAAGCAGCCGAGCGCACCCAGCACGATGGAAAAGAACATGGAGTCCCACGCCACCACCGACAGGTCGAAGGGACCGGTCAGTTCCTTGTTCCGCGCATGGGTCAGGTGGTGGACGATGTACTCGCCCGCGGTGGGTCCGTGTGCTGCGGCTTGACCTTCGGCTGCCATGAATTGATCGTCCGTGCTAACTGTTCAACCAGCGTTCAACTTGCGCGTCGCCCACGCCATGCGAGCGCGACCCAATACACCTTGATGCACAGCACCAGAGCCACCAGCAACGCTGGCCAGCTCAGTTGCGGCACCAGCTTCGGCGCACCGCCGAGCAGTGCGAGCGAAACCGCGATCTTGACCATCTCCCACAACATGAAGCTGACGGCGGACACGCCGGGCGCCATGCTGCTGAAGTGGCTGGTCATGCCACGCGCCATCAGGGCCGCGGGCACCACCACCACGCCGGCGCCATACAGCGCCGACCAGGCATACGACATCTCACCCATCACCAGCCACGCGAGCGCGGCCACGACGGCACCAACCGCGGCCTGGACCGCGACCACACGCCATGGCGACACGGCGGGCAGCGTCGCCACCAAGGCCCGCGCCTCGTCACGGGTGAGGGCCTTGAACGGCGGCTTGGCGCCCTCATCATCCAGATCGGCCCAGGGGTCTGGCCGCGGCGTGCCCGTTCGGGCAGTGGCAGGCTCAGTCACGGGCAGCTCCGGTGTGGTGATGGGCAAAGCCGCGGGATTATATGGGCAAACCCTCGCCCGGCCTTGACCTCCCCCTTCGGGAGCGGCGGGAAGGGTCAGGCCTGGGCGAAGTTCACCGGCAAGCCGGGCACGTTCACACGCAGGCGCAGCACCTGGCCGGCCCACGGCTGCTGCGCCAGCTCGTCGGCCGGCCGCTTGTCGCGCGCGGTGGTGACGTACAGCGTGCGCAGGTCGTCGTCGCCGAAGCACACCATCGTGGGGCAGCGCACCGGCAGGGCCAGCTGCTCGAGCACCTGGCCGTGCGGCGATAGCCGCAGCACGCGCTGCCCTTCGAACATGGCGACCCAGTACGCGCCCTCGGCGTCCACCGCCGCGCCGTCCGGGCGCCCCCCGTAGGCGTCGAGCGGCTGGTCTGGCGCGCGAGGCGGAAAGCGCACCAGCACCTCTCGCTGCGACACGGTGCCATCAGCAGGGTCGAACGCGAGCCGGTACACCGTGTGGGCCTTGGTATCGGTCCAGTACAGCGTGTGGCCGTCGGGGCTCCAGGCCAGGCCGTTGCTGACGGTGACGTCACCGGCGATGCGGTCGAGCCGGCCGTGCGCGTAGCGGTACAGGGCGGCGCGCGCAGGGTCGCGCGGCTCGTAGATGGTGCCCACCCAGAAACGCCCTTGCGGGTCGGACTTGCCGTCGTTGAAGCGCTCGGTCGCGGTGTCGTAGGGCGCGGCCGCCAGGCGGTGGCGATCGCCGCGGCGCGGGTCGAAGCGCCACAAGCCGTCGCGCATGGCGACGAGCAGGCGCCCGTCAGGCAGGGGCGCCAGACTGCCCGGCTCGGTGTCGAGGTCCCAGGCATGGTGGCGGCCCGACGCCGGCTCGAAGCGGTGGATGCGCCGCCCCGGGATGTCGCACCAGTACAGCGCCCGCTCCGACGTGTGCCAGAACGGGGACTCGCCCAGCCCGCACGGCGGCACGGGCAGGGGCGACCACGGCGGCATCCCGCTCGTCATACCGGCGCCACCTCCAGCGACATCCAGCCTTCCACCGTCTCGCCGGGCTCCAGTTTCACCAGGCCGTGGGCCAGCGGGTCGGCCATGTGGATGGCGTTGCTCACGTGGCTGACCGGCTCGACGCAGTAGTAGGGCTTGGTCTGCGGCGTGAAGACGACGAGGTAGCGCAGGTTGGAGCGCAGCACCATGCGCAGCTTCTCGTCACGGATGCGCGCCTGGCCCGGCCAGCCTTCGAAGCAGTTGTCGAAATCGAGGTGGGCGATGTCGGCGTCGATGCCGGCCTGCGGCACCTTGCGCGTGGGCAGGCCGGTGGCATCGGGCTCCCAGCGGTCGGTGAGCTCGATGTGCAGGCGGCTGCGGCTGCGCTTGGGGAAGTAGGGGTGCCAGCCCAGGCCGACCGGTTGCGCCTCGTCGGCGCGGTTGGTGACCGACAGCTCGACCTTCAGCTCGCCGGGCGAGAGGGTGAAGCGCTGGCGAGCCGCGAAGGCGAACGGCCAGTGCGCGTCGCCCGTGTGCTCGTAGACCAGCTCGGCCGATTGAGCGTCGCGCGCCGCGACCTCCCAAGGGCGCTGCCAGGCCACGCCGTGCACCGAGTGCGGGTTGTCATCGAAGTTGGGCTGCGTGGTGTGGTCGCGGCCCTGCCAGCGGAACTTGCGAAAGCCCAGGCGGTTGGAGTACGGCGCGAGCGGATAGCACGCCGACAGCCGCGAGGAGGCCAGCGCCTCGGGCTCGGTGCTGCGCAGCACGGGCAGCCCCGCGTGCCACAGGCCCGCGATGCTGGCGCCGAGGTCGGCGCGCACAGCGAGCCGGAGTTCTCCAGCGGACAGTTCAAGGATGTCGGGGTTCGAGGCGATGGCGTGGGCCCTCCGGAAAGAGCCGCCCCCTGCGGGCGGCGGGTCGGGATGAGGTGAAGAGGTGCGGCGCCAGGCACGGGCGACGCGTCAGTTGACTGGGCGACAGGCGTTCAATCCGCCGAGAACAGGCGCTCCACGGCCAGGTCGATGATGACACCGCAGGCGCTGTAGATGAGCGAGCCGATGAGCGCGGCGCCGAAGCCGGTGACGGTGAAGCCATCGAGCAGCGACGCCGCCGACCAGAACATCAGGGCGTTGATGACGAACAGGAACAGGCCCACCGTGATGAGCGTGACCGGCAGCGTAAGCAGCACCAGCAGCGGCCGCACGAGGGTGTTGAGCAGACCCAGCACGAGCGCCGCCACGAGCGCCGCACCGAAGCTGCTGACCGTGACGCCGGTGTAGACGTAGGAGACCAGCAGCAGGGCCGCGGCCAGCAGCATCCAACGGGCAATGAGCTTCATCGGGCGGAGTCCTTTCGTGGAAACGGGCGGTGGACCTGCGCGCGCAGGGAGAATCGACCCGCGCATTGTGCGGCGACCCGCGGCCCACGCAAGCCGGGCGACTCCGGCGCCGCGAGGCCCACGCGTGCACCTCGGCGATTTCCCTCGTGAAAATACGGGTGACGGTATCCAGCCCTCCCTCGGTGATGCCCCGGAGCGACAGAACTGCCGTTTTTCGAGGGTGCGCGGGGTGTTTTCAGAGGGAAAACGGCTTCTCAGCCCCTCGTGCAGGCAGTACCATTCCCCACGCTGAGAGTCTTGCGAGAAATGGAAGCTCACGCGGCTTCCACCCGGGCCCGGCACATCAACCCTTGATGGAGAGAATCGACATGGCAACTGCGAAGAAGGCCGCTCCGGCCAAGAAGGCCGCTCCGGCGAAGAAGGCCGCCCCCGCCAAGAAGGCGGCCCCGGCGAAGAAGGCCGCTCCGGCCAAGAAGGCAGCGCCCGCCAAGAAGGCCGCTCCGGCCAAGAAGGCGGCGCCCGCCAAGAAGGCCCCGGCGAAGAAGGCCGCCCCGGCCAAGAAGCGCACCCCGAACGCGGCGTTCATGAAGGCCATGACGCCCAGCCCGGCGCTGGCCGCCGTCATCGGCGAGAAGCCGGCGCCGCGCACCGAGGTGACGAAGAAGGTCTGGGAATACATCAAGAAGAACGGCCTGCAGGACAAGGCCAAGAAGACCATGATCAACGCCGACGCCAAGCTGAAGGAGATCTTCAAGAAGGCGCAGGTCTCGATGTTCGAGATGACCAAGCTGATCAACAGCCACCTGAGCTGAGCGGTTCCCGCCCAGACATGAAGAAGCCGGCGCAAGCCGGCTTTTTTCTTGGGCGGTGCGACCTCGGCAGGCGGGTGCCCGCCCCTTGGCGCGCTCAGGCGGCGCGCTGGCGCCGATCGATGATGCGACGCACGTCGTCCAGCAGCCGTGTGAGATCGATCGGCTTGGTCCAGTAGTCGTCGAAGCCCGCCGCGCGCGCAGCGCTGATCTGCTCGCCCATGGCGTCAGCCGACAGGGCCACGCACAGCAGGCCCGCCGTGCGTCCATCGGCACGCAGCCGGCGCAGCACCTCCAGGCCGTTCATGTCGGGCAGGTTCATGTCGATCAGGACAAGCTGCGGCTGCAGCTGCCGCGCGAGCGCCACGCCGGTCTCGCCGTCGCGCGCCACGTGCAGCGTCCAGCCCGGCTGCGTACGGAAGACCTCTTCCATCAGCAGCACGTTCAGCGGCTCGTCCTCGATGTAGAGCACCTCGCGCCCCGCCGCGTCCGGCGTCTGACGGGCGTCCGCACTGGGCCCGCCCGCAGGGCTGCCCGCTGCGTCCGCCGGCAGGGCGGGCGCCAGGCGCATGGTGAATCGGCTTCCCTGTCCCGGCGTGCTCGTCGCCATCACGTCTCCTCCCATGGCACGCGCCAATGCGCGTGCGATCACCAGGCCCAACCCCGTGCCGCCGATGCGGCGCCGCTCGGCCCCGAGCCGGTTGAAGGGCTGGAACAGCTGGGTCAGCTGGTCCGGCCGCAGGCCGAGGCCCTCATCATCCACATGCACCGCCCAGTGCCCATCGGGCGCCGCCTCGCAGGAGACGCGCACGGCGCCACCCGGCCGGTTGTACTTGATGGCGTTGCTCAGCAGGTTGACCAGCACCTGCTGCGCAGCCGCTGCATCGCCGCGCACGCAGGCCGAGCCCGGTTCCACCGCCGACAGCGACACCCCTCGGCTGCGCGCCAGGGGCTCCACCGCCTCGCCCGCCGCCCGCAGCAGCGCGGCCAGCGGCACCGGGTCGTGCTTCAAGCGCAGCTGCCCTTGCTCGATGCGCGAGACGTCCAGCACATCGTCCACCAGCGCCAGCAGGCCCTGTCCCGCCTGGCGCACGCCCTCCAGCCGCCGCCGCTGCGCATCGCCCAGCGGCTGGCCGGCGTCCAGCGCCATCAGGTCGGTGAAACCCAGGATGGCATTCAGCGGCGTGCGCAGCTCGTGGCTGACGCGGGACAGGAACTCCGACTTGGCGCGGCTCGCCCGCTCGGCCGCTTCGTGGGCCAGGCGCAGCGCCTCATGCTGACGAAGGGCGTCCTGCGCCCGGCGCCGGTCGGTCACGTCCCAGGTGAAGCCATGCAGCACCACCCGCCCATCGGCTTGCGGCTCAGCGGTGGCCCGCGTCTCCAGCCAGCGCCACTGCCCATCGGCACGCAGGAACTGCAGCTCCACGTGCATGGGCTGCCCCTCGCAGAGCGCCGCGCGCAGGGCCCGCGCCAGGACGCGCCGGTCCGGCTTGGCCACCCGCTGCCACAGCGGCACCACGCTGGCGGGGCCTTCGTCGGGTGCGTCGCCGATCAGCTCTCGCAGCCCGTCATTGACATACAGGAAGTGCGGCTGGCTGCCATTGGCGCGCAGCCGCAGCTGGAACGCGGCGCCCGGCAACTGCGACAGCAGGGTGTGCAGCCGCTGGTCGCGCGCCTGCGTGTGCCGGGTGGCCAGCACCTGCGCGGTCACGTCACGCGCGCTGCCGCGCCATGCGTGGAGCTGGCCGCGGGCGTCGAAGACCGGCACGGCGCTGCGTGACACGAACAGCGGCCCGCGAGGCGTGAGCAGGCGCGTCAGCACACGCGTCAAGGGCTGCGGGGGTTGCGCCGCCAGCCGGGCGAGCAGCGTCTGGCCGGCGCCCAGCGGTTCGCCGGACGGGTCCACGCACGGCTCATCGGCCATGGGGTGCCCCAGCAGGCTGCCTGACGGCAAACCCGACAGGCGCTCGAAGTCGTCGGACAGCCAGAGGTGGCGCCCTGCAGCGTCCAGTTCCCACAGCCAGTCTCCCGAGGCGCGCGCGAGGTCGCCCAGGCGCGCCCCTTCCCGGGCGAGCGACTCGCGCGCGTGCTGGGCGGCCAACAGGGCCTCGGCCGCGTGCGCGAGCTGCTCGAGTTGCTGCCGCTGCGCGGGCGCCAGACGGTGGGGTTGGCGAGCCGCCACCGCCAGGGTGCCCACGGGATGGCCGGCCACGCGCAGCGGCATGGCGGCATAGAAGCGCCAGCCTTCGCTGGCCGCATGGGCGATGGCGCCGGCAAAGCGCGCGTCGTCGAGCACGTCGGGCACCTGCAGGAAGCGGTTGTCCGCCACGGCATGCGCACAGATGGCCTGCGCGCGGGGGGACACGTGCCAGCGTGGCTGGGATTCGTCGCCGCCCTCGCCGGCCTCCATGCCGACCTGCCAGGCCTGATCGGTGTCGACCAGGGACACCATGCCCACGGGGCAGCCGCACAGGCGGCGCGCCGCATCCGCCAGCGCGCGCAGCGCACCGACGGGCACGGCCTCACTCAGGCCGTCGGTATGGGCGCTGAACCAGCCCAGGTCGCGCAGCGCAGCCTGGCGCTGCGATTCATCGGCCGGCACAGGCGCGGGTCGCCAAGCCATGCGAGCACTCCCAGATCACCCCGGAACGGGTCTGGCGGACTGCCGCGAGAAAGCCGAGGCCACGCCAGCGAAAGGGCCGATTGTGACCGAAGGCAACCGCGCGCCCGGAGGCGGACGGCGTGCAATCCGTCGCGCCCGGCGGGGTTCCCGGCAGGCGCCGTGCCTTACGTGCGCAGCAGGGGCGAGAGAAATCGCCCGGTGTGGCTGGCCGGGCAGGCCGCCACCTCTTCCGGCGTGCCCTGGGCCACCACCGTGCCGCCGCCCGCGCCGCCCTCGGGCCCCATGTCGATGACCCAGTCCGCTGTCTTGATGACGTCCAGGTTGTGCTCGATCACGACGATGGTGTTGCCGGCATCGCGCAAGGCGTGCAGCACGCGCAGCAACTGCGCCGTGTCATGGAAGTGCAGCCCGGTGGTGGGCTCGTCCAGGATGTAGAGCGTGCGGCCGGTGTCGCGCTTGCTGAGTTCGAGCGCCAGCTTCACCCGCTGCGCCTCGCCACCCGAGAGCGTGGTGGCCGCCTGGCCCAGCGTGATGTAGCCCAGGCCCACGTCGAGCAGGGTCTGCAGCTTGCGGGCGATGGTGGGCACGGCGCTGAAGAACGCGTGCGCGTCCTCCACCGTCATGTCCAGCACCTGCGCGATGTTGCGGCCCTTGTAGAGGATCTCCAGCGTCTCGCGGTTGTAGCGCTTGCCCTGGCACAGGTCACAGGGCACGTACACATCCGGCAGGAAATGCATCTCGACCTTGAGCACGCCGTCGCCCTGGCAGGCCTCGCAGCGGCCACCGGCCACATTGAAGCTGAAGCGGCCGGCGCCGTAGCCGCGCTCGCGCGCCGTGGGCACCTCGGCGAAGAGCTCGCGGATGGGGGTGAACAGGCCGGTGTAGGTGGCGGGGTTGGAGCGCGGCGTGCGGCCGATGGGGCTCTGGTCCACGTTGATCACCTTGTCGAAGGCCTCCAGGCCCTCGATCGCGTCGTGCGGCGCGGCCTCGGCATGGCTGTGGTACAGCTTGCGCGCCACCGCATTGGCCAGCGTGTCGTTGATGAGCGTCGATTTGCCGGAACCGGAAACGCCGGTAACGCACACGAAAAGACCCACCGGCAGGTCAACGGTGATGTTTTTCAGGTTGTTGCCGCTTGCGCCGGCGATGGTGAAGCGGCGCTTGGGGTTCGCGCGGTGCCTGAGCGCCGGTACTTCGATGCGGCGGCGCCCGCTCAGGTACTGCCCGGTCAGCGAATCGGGGTGCGACAC
>JACRBA010000041.1 GCA_016213265.1 Burkholderiales bacterium
CGACTGGCTGACCCAGTACAACGAGTACCGACCGCATGATGCGCTGGGCGGCCTGCCGCCAAAACAGTTCATGCCCCGATTGATCACCACAACTGCCGCGGACTCTAGGAATCAACTGTCTGCTTGACAGGGGAGCTTACGGCCAGACCTCGCCCCCCGTCATGTCAGCCATGTGAAGTACTGCTGACATTGCCGACGTCAGGATCGTCGCGCCCCGGTCACAATGACCATTTTTTTACTTCGCTGAACTTGCGCAGCCGGCCCATTGCCGCTGCGCCTGGGCGTTTGCCCAGTCGGCGCAGCATCCCCTAAAGTGGGTGCGAGCCGGCGCCCCCGGCGAACGACCTGTTCCTAGGGGAGCCGTCAGCGAAATATCGTTCGCGCTCCAACACGCGGTCACTCCATGGACGACACCTTCTTCTACCGGTTTTCAGGCGACGAGCTCGAACGGCTGCGCCAGCTGAAACAGCACGCCGTCGATTGGTGCAGCAAGCATCAGTGGCAGCTTGGCGTCACGGAGATGGCCCTCGGCGCGGCGCTGCTCACAGCAGGCTGGCAGAACGGTGCCATCCAGATGGGCGTGGACTTCGTGGCCCACAAGTTGAACCCCGGCTGGGCTGCGGAAATCACCGGCGGGGCGTCAGGTCTTGCTGGGCTGGCAACGTACTTCGTGGGCAATGTCGGGGTGGCGGCGCTTGGCGGTGCGTTCTGCATTCCGGCACTGGCAATTGCCGGCGGTGCGGCGCTAGTGTTGGGGCTGGCCGGCTACGGCGCCGCGCAACTGGTTCAGGAGTTCCTCCACCAGGCGCCTAGTCTCGGACAGTTCACGACCGCGGCAGGCTTGGTCGCAGTCGGCTCCTGGCTCATCATCGACGGCGCGCGCCGCGTACCGCTAATCCGTGAGGGCTTGGCCCAGGCCAAGGAGGCAGGACTGCACCTCGCTCGAGTAGCGGGCGCTTTCGTGGTCGACAGCTCTACCGCCTTCGCGACGCTGGTTAAGGATGAGGTCGCACCATTCCTACAGAAGCTCGCCAAGGACCCGGCGACCGGCGCGGCGATTCTCGGTTCGGCTGGCCTTGGCACCGCCGGGGCGCTCATCGCCCCCTCGCTTGTGACGGTTATGGGCTCCAGCACCTTGGGGTCGGCTGCCCTTGCCGTGGGCCTGGTTTCCGCGCCAGTGTGGCCCATCGTGGCAGGTGTCGGTGCGGGGCTCGCCGCTGGCTACGGGTTGTGGAAGTTTCTCGCTGGTGGCAATGAGCCGCCCGAGCCTCCGGGACTGCCTCTGCTACCAACCGCTACGCGACCTCCGGGGCTTCCGCCGCCTGAGCGTCGCTAGTAGTCAAGGCGTTAGCTGCGAAACTGCGCCAGCACGACACCGACGACGGCCCCGCCGTCTCGGTGCTCCATTGCCAGAGCCGACTATCGGAGCTTAGCGATCAGGCAGCTGCAGGGCGGCCCCTGGGTGAAGCTGCCGACCAGCTGACCCGGAGTCGAAGGCCAGCTTCCGGCGGCCGCCGACATCCGCCGGCTGAACGCGACCGGCGGCACCCAGTCTTAACCGGCCACTTCGCACCCTACCGCGCCTTCACGTAAGTCACCCTCCCACCCCGCACCACACACCTCACCCGCGCGAACTGCCGCACGTCGGCGCCAGGGTCGCCTTCCAGTACCACCAGGTCGGCATCCAGCCCGGGCGCGATGCGGCCGCGGCGGTGGGCTTCGTTCCAGCGTTCGGCGGGGGTGGTGGTGAGTGAGGCCAGGATCTGCATGGGGGCCATGCCGGCCTGGGCCATCAGCTCGTATTCCTCGGTCGGGTCGGTGTCGGTCATGTAGTCCACGTCGGTGCCGAAGAGGATCTTGCCGCCGGCCGCGGCGAACTTGCCCACCTCGCGCACGCTGTCGTGCAGGATGGGCGCGGCCACGGTGGCGGGCACCTGCTCCTTGTCCAGCTCGTGGTGCAGCAGCTTCAAGGTGGGCACGAGGTGCACGCCCTGGGCGCGCAGCTGGTCCATCAAGGCCGGCGGCCAGGGGCCGGGGGTGCCCAGGGGCGGGTGGGCGAGGATGTCCACCCCGGCGTGCAGGGCGGCACGCACGCCGTCCAGGTCGGTGGGGTGCGCGAACACGAGCTTGCCGCGGCGGTGGGTGGCGTCGGCGGCGGCGCGGGCGATGTCGGGCGGGATGCGCTTCACGCGGCCCGAGCCCTGCGGCGTCACGAGAAAGAGCTTGGTGGCGTCGGCGCCCGCGTCCAGGTTCTTCTGCACGGTGGCGAGGGCGGCTTCAGTGGTGGCCGGCTGGGGCAGGCGGGCAAGGAAGGCGGGGTCCAGGTCGCGCAGGTAGATGGGCAGGCCGTCGGTGGGGAACAGGGGCAGGCCCGTGGTCAGCAGGCGGGGGCCTTGGAGTTCGCCTCTGTCCACGCGGGCGCGCAGCGCCAGGGTGTTGTCGCGGTCCGAGGCGATGTCGAAGGCGGTGGTGAAGCCGTAGCGCGTGAGCAGTTGCGTGAGGCCGGCTTCCATGCGCGCAGCGGGCGCATGCCGTGCGTCGGCGAATGCACTGCCGAGCAGGTGCACGTGGCTGTTCTGGAAGCCGGCCACCACCACGCCGCCATCGCATTGGGGCGCCAGGGGCGGCACGGCGAGGCGGGCGTTGCCGGCGGCCAGCACCTGCACCACGCGGCCCTGGCGCAGCAGCACCGTGGCGCCGTCCAGCGGTGGCTCGGTGGGCGAGGTGTAGACCCGCACGCCGGTGATCGCCTGGGTGGGTGGCGCGGCGGGCGCCGGGGCCGTGGCCAGTTGGCAGCCGGCCAGCAGCAGGCAGGCGCAGGCCAGTGGGGCAGCAAGAGGTGTCATGGGGCGTCGCTCCTTCGCGCTGTGCGCCGCCGCCTCGGCGCCGCCAGGCGCGCAGGGTGCCACCAAACGCCGCCATTGGGGCAGGCGGCACCGGGGCCCTGGGGTCAACCGCTCGGGTCGTCCAGGTGCTCCGCCATCACGCCGGCCACCCAATCCATGAACACGCGCACGCGCAGCGGCAGGTGGCGCCGGTGGGGGTAGAGCAGGGTCACGGGCATCGGGGCGGCGCGGTGCGCCGGCATCACCTCCACCAGGCGGCCGGCCTCGAGCAGGGCTTCTACGCCGGGCCCCGGCACCTGGATGAGGCCCAGGCCGGCCAGGCAGGCGGCCAGGTAGGCCTCGGAGTTGTTCACCACCAGCGCCACCGGCATGCGCACGAAGCGGGGCGGGGCGCCGGCCGGGTCGTCGTCGCTGGCGATCTCGAAGCCCGGTGATCGGCCGCCGAGCGTCTGCACATAGTCCACCAGCCGGTGTTGGGCCAGGTCTTCCGGCCGCTGGGGCACGCCGTGGCGCGCCAGGTAGCCGGGGCTGGCGCAGTTGATGACGCGGTAGCGCCCCAGCGGCCGGGCGACGAGCGATGAGTCGTCCACCCGGCCCACGCGCAGCACGCAGTCGAAGCCCTCGCGCACCACGTCCACGCGGCGGTCGGTGCTGCTGAGCTCCAGCTCCAGCTGCGGGTGCGCCTGCAGGAACTCGGGCAGCCGCGGCACCAGCAGGTGGCGCGCCGCGCCCATGGGCATGTCCACCCGCAGCCGGCCCGACAGCGCGCCGTCGCCCGGCGCGCGAAACAGCGTGCGCAGCTCCTCCCGGTCGGCCAGCAGGTCGCGGCAGCGCTCGTGGAAGACGCGGCCATCCTGCGTCAGCTCCACGCGCCGTGTCGTGCGGTGCAGCAGGCGGGTGCCGAGCGCGGCTTCCAGCCGCTGCACCGCGGCCGTGGCGGTGGCCTTGGACACGCCCATGTGCGCCGCGGCCTGGGTGAAGCTGCCCAGCTCGGCCACGCGCGCGAACAGGGCCATCGCCTCGACGTCGGCCGCGCCGACGCGGGTGCTCATCTGTTCATTCATGCCGAACAGTGTAGCCAGCGAGCGATTGTTTATCTGTGTGGAGGCGATCAATAGACTGCCAGCCATCGACACCCCTTCCTTGCACAGGAGAGACACCATGACCCGACCGATCGCCCTCATCACCGGTGCCAGCCGCGGCCTGGGCCGCGACGCCGCGCTGGCGCTGGCCGCCCGCGGCAGCGACCTCATCCTCACCTACCGCCAGCGCGCCGACGAGGCGCAGGCGGTGGTGGACGCCGCGCAGCGCCTGGGTGCGCGTGCGGTGGCGCTGCCGCTGGACGTGGGCCGCAGCGACACGTTCGCCGCTTTCACGGCCGCGGTGCAGGCCGCGCTGCGCGACACCTGGGGCCGCGCGCACTTCGACCACCTGGTGAACAACGCCGGCATGGGCGTGTACGCGGCGTTCGCCGAGACCACCGAGGCGCAGTTCGACGAGCTGATGAACGTGCACTTCAAGGGCCCGTTCTTCCTCACCCAGGCCCTGCTGCCGCTCATGGCCGATGGCGGCAGGATCCTCAACGTGTCGTCGGGCCTGGCCCGCTTCGCGCTGCCCGGCTACGCGGCCTACGCGGCCATGAAGGGCGCGATGGAGGTGCTCACGCGCTACCAGGCCAAGGAGCTGGGCCCGCGCCGCATCGCGGTGAACATCCTGGCGCCCGGCGCCATCGAAACCGACTTCGGCGGCGGCGCCGTGCGCGACAACCGCGAGCTCAACGCCTTCATCGCCTCGCAGACGGCGCTCGGCCGCGTGGGCCTGCCGCAGGACATCGGCCGCGCCGTGGCCGCGCTGCTGTCCGACGACCTCGGCTGGGTCAACGCCCAGCGCGTGGAGGCCTCGGGCGGCATGTTCGTCTGACGGCCCGCAGCGCGGCGGGGCGGCGACGGTCAGATGCTCATCGTCGCGCGCACCCCGTCGCGCTCCATGTCGGCCCCGCGGCCGCGCTGCACGATCTCGCCGCGCTCCATGACGAGGTACTGGTCGGCCAGCTCGGCGGCGAAGTCGTAGTACTGCTCCACCAACACGATGGCCATGTCGCCGCGGTCGGCCAGGTGGCGGATGACGCGGCCGATGTCCTTGATGATGCTGGGCTGGATGCCCTCGGTGGGCTCGTCGAGCATCAGCAGGCGGGGGCGGGCGCACAGGGCACGGGCGATGGCCAGCTGCTGCTGCTGGCCGCCGGAAAGATCGCCGCCGCGGCGCCCGAGCATCTGCTTGAGCACCGGGAACAGGGTGAACAACTCCTCGGGCACGCGCTCGCCGGCGGGGCGGGTGGCCAGGCCCATGCGCAGGTTCTCCTCCACGGTGAGGCGGCCGAAGATCTCGCGGCCCTGGGGCACATAGCCCATGCCGCGGCGCACGCGCAGGTGGGTGGCCGTGTGGGTGAGGTCCTCGCCGGCCAGGTGGATGCTGCCGGCGCGCACGGGCACCACGCCCATCAGCGACTTGAGCAGCGTGGTCTTGCCCACGCCGTTGCGGCCGAGCACCACGGTGACCTCGCCCAGCCGCGCCTCGAAGCCCACGCCGCGCAGGATGTGCGAGCCGCCGTAGTACTGCTGCAGCCCCTGCACGCGCAGCACGGGCTCGGTGGTCTCAGCGGCCAAGGTACACCTCCACCACGCGCTCGTCGTTCTGCAGCTCGCGCAGCAGGCCCTCGGCCAGCACGCGGCCTTCGTGCAGCACGGTCACGCGGCGCTGTCCCTGGGTGAGCTGCTCCACGAAGTGCATGTCGTGCTCCACCACCACCAGCGAGTGCTGGCCTTCCAGCGTGAGCAGCAGCTCGGCGGTGCGCTCGGTCTCCTCGTCGGTCATGCCGGCCACGGGCTCGTCGAGCAACAGCAGCTTGGGCTCCTGCGCCAGCAGCATGCCGATCTCTAGCCACTGCTTCTGGCCGTGGCTCAGCAGGCCGGCCGTGCGGCGCGCCTCGGGCGCCAGCTGGATGAGCCGCAGCAGGGCGTCGATGCGGTCGCGCTGCGCGCCGCTGAGTGCTCGGCCCAGGTTGGCGGCCACGCGGCGGTCGGCCTTGAGCGAGAGCTCCAGGTTCTCGAACACGGTGAGCCGCTCGTACACCGTGGGCTTCTGGAACTTGCGGCCGATGCCCACCTGGGCGATCTCGGGTTCGGTGAGGCGCCGCAGGTCGATGTTGCTGCCGAAGGACAGGCGGCCGGTGTCGGGGCGGGTCTTGCCGGTGATGCAGTCCATCATCGTGGTCTTGCCCGCGCCGTTGGGGCCGATGATGCAGCGCAGCTCGCCGTGGTCGATGGTGAGGTGCAGGTCGTTGAGCGCCTTGAAGCCGTCGAAGCTCACCGACACGCCTTCCACATACAGCGCCACGCCCTGCGTGAACACCGGCTCGCCGTGCAGCACCGGGCGGCCGTAGCCGCCGGCCCGCGCGTGCTCGGCGGCCAGGCGGCGGGCGCCGGCTTCCATCAGCTCGGGCGTCATGGCGCGGCCTCCTCGTCGGTGCCGCGGCGCCGCTTCCACAAGCCCAGCAGGCCCATCAGCCCCTGCGGCAGGAAGAGCGTGACGGCGATGAACAGCGCGCCCAGGAAGAACAGCCAGAACTCGGGGAACGCCACCGTGAACCAGCTCTTGGCGCCGTTGACGAAGAAGGCGCCGACGATGGGCCCCACGAGGGTGCCGCGCCCGCCCACGGCGGCCCAGATGGCCATCTCGATGCTGGCCGCAGGGCTCATCTCGCTGGGGTTGATGATGCCCACCTGCGGCACGTACAGCGCGCCCGCCACGCCGCACATCACGGCGCTGAGCGTCCACACCGCCAGCTTGTAGGCCACTGGGTCGTAGCCGCTGAACATGACGCGGTTCTCCGCGTCGCGCACGGCCTGCAGCACGCGGCCCGCGCGGCTGGTGACCACCGCGCGCGCCAGCAGGAAGCAACCCACCAGCACCAGGCCCGAGAGCACGCACAGCGCCACGCGCATGCCCGGCGTGGCCAGCGGCATGCCGAGCAGGCGCTTGAAATCGGTGAAGCCGTTGTTGCCGCCGAAACCGGTTTCGTTGCGAAAAAAGAACAACATCGCGGCGAAGGTCATGGCCTGGGTGATGATGGAGAAATACACACCCTTGATGC
>JACRBA010000050.1 GCA_016213265.1 Burkholderiales bacterium
CGGCGAGTACGAGCGGGCCTTTGTCGGCATGACCGAAGTGGACTGCTCCCTGGAGACACTGCTCGACGCTCGCGCCAGGATGCGGCGCGAGCTGCCACAGCGACTGAGCACCGCGCACAGGCAGTTTCTGAGCGGGCTGGCGCGCGCAGAACCGGACTGGTCGCTGGTGCAGTGCCGGCACGCCGCGCAACTGCCGGCACTGCGCTGGAAGCTCGCCAATCTCGAAACCTTCCGCAAGCGCCGTCCCGACGACTTCGCAGCGCAATCCGCCGCCCTCGACACCGGCTTGGGCCAGAGCTGACGAACGTCCCGCAGCGCCCCACTTGCCGGGGTTGCCCCATGCCGCATTCATCGTGGCAGCCGCGAAGCAGCGGCCCTATACCCAAAGGCTTCCGACAAAGGCCAAAGGGCTGGGAAGGGGCAAAGGAAGGGCGCCAAGGGGAAAGGCCCTATCCTGAAAAGGCCAAAAGGCGCCCCGAGCAGCCCGTCATCCGGGGTTCGCCATGCTCTCGCTGTTCCAGCGCAAACGGGTGCCACCCACCGCCGGCACACCGCCCACCTCCGCCATCGAAACTCCGAAAGGGTTGACGCGGCCGGAGTCGGCCGCATCGCTGCTGGCCACGCCGCGTCGGCAGAAACTGCTGGAACACATCTGGCAGCGCACCTCGCTCTCGCGCCGGCAGTTCGCCACGCTCTACCTCGCCCCACTGGAGCGCTACGCCGAGCTGGTCCAGCAGTTCCCGGCCTCCGAGAACCACCACCACGCCTATCCGGGCGGCATGCTGGACCACGGCCTGGAGATCGTCGCCTATGCGCTGAAATTGCGGCAGTCATACCTGCTGCCTGCGGGCGTCACGCCGGAGGCACAGGCGGCCCAGGCCGAAGCCTGGACCGCAGGCACGGCCTACGCGGCCCTGCTGCACGACATCGGCAAGATTGCGGTCGATCTGCACGTCGAGCATGCCGACGGCAGCGTCTGGCATCCCTGGCACGGCCCGCTGCGAAAGCCCTACCGCTTCCGTTACCGAAAGGAGCGCGAGTACCGCCTGCATAGCGCCGCCACCGGGCTGCTCTACGCGCGCCTTCTCGATCGGGACATCTTCGACTGGCTCAGCGGCTATCCCGACCTCTGGGCCGCGCTGCGGTACGTGCTGGCCGGCCAGTACGAGCACGCCGGCACGCTCGGCGAGCTGGTCGTGCAGGCCGACCAGGCATCGGTCGCCCAAGAACTCGGCGGCGATCCCAGCAAGGCGCTGGCGGCGCCCAAGCATGCGCTGCAACGCAAATTGCTCGACGGCTTGCGCTACCTGCTCAAGGAAGAATTCAAGTTGAACCAGGCCGGCCCGGCGGACGGTTGGCTGACCCAAGACGCCCTGTGGCTGGTGAGCAAGACCGTCTCCGACAAGCTGCGCGCACATCTGCTGTCGCAGGGCATCGACGGCATCCCGGCGAGCAACACGGCGGTGTTCAACGTGCTGCAGGATCACGGCATCGTGCAACCGACGCCGGATGGCAAGGCGATCTGGAAGGCTGCCGTCACCAGCGACGCCGGCTGGTCGCACGCCTTTACCTTCCTGAAACTCTCGCCGGCGATGATCTGGGATGCCGTCGACCGGCCGGCGCCGTTCGCAGGCCGTGTGCAGGTCGAAGAGGAACAGGCGGAGCCGCCGCCGCTGGCGCCGGCGGTGGCCGATGGGCCGCGCGTGGAAGGCACCGAAGCTGCACCCGCGAGCACGGCGCCGATCGCATCCGCAGCCACGGACATCGCCGTGGCCGCGCTGCTCGACCTGCTGGGCGACACTGCTCCATCCACAGCGCCGGAGATCGCCGAGGCCGAGCCGGCCCCTTCGACCGTGCCCCCGCCGCAGATGAGCCTCGCGCCTTCCCAGGATCGCGCGGAGCCCTCCGGGGCGCACTTCATGGCCTGGCTGCGTCAGAGCATCCAGACGCGCAAGCTCATCATCAACGACGCCAAGGCCCTGGTGCATACCGTCGCCGGTACGACCTACCTCGTCAGCCCCGGCGTGTTCCAGCGCTACGCGCAGGAGTACCTTCAAGTCGCCGCGCTGGCCAAGCAGGAGAAGCTGGAGGGGTGGCAGTGGGTACAGAAGCGCTTCGAGAAGCTGGGACAGCACCGCAAGCAGCCGAGCGGGCTGAACATCTGGACCTGCGAAGTCACGGGGCCGCGCAAGTCGCGCCGGCTGCACGGCTATCTGCTCGCCAGCCCGGAGGCGCTGTTCCGGGAGACGCCGCCAGACAACCCATACCTGCGGCTCCTCAACGAGGCCGCAAAGCGCGAAGATTCAGCCCTTGGGGGCAAGGACAACGACGATCAGGGGTAGCCGTGCGGCCGCTGCGCAGGCCGGCTTCAATCCGCGGATGGGGCCGACTCTGCCAGCTTGGCTTCGGTCAGAGTCATCAAGTGGGCGGAACTGCATTTCAGCGCACGGGCGATCTTGAGGATGAGGGGGAGCGTGGGGACATGCTCGCCGCGCTCGATCTTGCCCATGTGAGACCGCTCGATGCCGGCCATGTGAGCCAGCGTTTCCTGAGCGATACCCTGGTTGGTTCTCTCTTCCCGCACGGCAGCCCCAAACGCGATGGCTGGTTCCGCTTCGTAGGTAGTGGTGCCGGTGGGGCGGCCCCTTTGGATCGAACGCTTTGGCATTGCCAAGAGCGTCGAACACGGTCACGATTTAAACCACGTTAAACTTAACTCATTCAACGGCTTCGAGATCAGTTGCCACGAGTTCACCGCCTGGGGGGAGCTGGACGTGGAATCGAGTGACATCACCGCCGAAATTCGCATGGCCGTCCTCGGCGAATGGGTGCCTCCCCAGCTCGCCGACGTGCTCGCCCTGCAGCGTGCCGAAGAGCCGGAGACTCATGCCGTCCTGGCCGGATGGACAGATCCCGTTCGAGGCGCGGAGCTGCCGGGCGACGGCTTCGACTTCGCCTTGTCTGCGGTTGCCCGGCAGTGGCCTGGCTGGGTATGCGAGCCGCTGTGGCATGACACGCTGGCGGTCGCCGTGGCCAAGCGCTCCCACCTGCTGGCCTACCGTGAAGTGCCGTGCGAGGAAGTGCTCAAGCAGCCCTTGATCTGCTCGCAGTCCACGGCCGATGAACCATGGCGCATGACCGTGCAGCGCGTGTTCGAGAACGCGCTGCAGGAGCGGGAGCAAACGGTGGAGACATTCGATGTGGCGATGACGCTGGTTGCCGCCGGGTACGGGATCGCCATTGCGCCTGCCGCGAGACTGGCGAGCTACCTACGCCGAGGCATCGCCGTGCGGCCGCTGGCCGGCGCACCAACGATCGTGATGGCTTACCTGCTCCGCCGCAACGCTTCCTTGTCGGACACCCAGGCAAGATTCGCCCGCCGCGCGCGCTTGGTGTCCTGACAGACGCGCGGGAATCGCGGTTTCGCCACGATCCCGTACTCCTGCTGCTAGGCGACTTCGACTCGCAGCGGGGTCCATTCGCTTTCCTTCACGGCTGTGCTCACTGCCATGACGAGCTTGTCGAGATTGCCGGCCGTCACGCCCTCCAGTGCCGAATGCCCCCGCAGCATCGAGCGCGGTTGCAGCAGTGCATGGTAGATCTGCCAAGGGTCCGCACCCCTGGTCAGCTTGAGGACGGACTGGATCAGCTCGTGCTTGAGTGGGTCGAGGTGCCAGTCCGGCACGCGCTGGCCGCGGTTGCCCACGTTCAACGCCAGCAAGTTGCCCGCCTTGATCTCGTAGCTGATCCACCTGCGGGACTTGCCCGCCATCTTGGCAAACGCCGCAACGGGAAGGTTGTGCGGCGCTTCGAAGACATCGAACAGTTCCATCCTCTCGCGCTGAATGTCCGAAGGCACCAGCGGCGCTGCCGATCGAGGGGGCGGAACCGCCGGCAGTCGATGTGCGGCGGCAGAAACCAACGGCATGGCGTCACCCGGCTTCGTCACGAGCAGGATTGGCGAAGCGGCAACCGGCGTGGAGGGTACGCTTGCGGTTTGCTCATTCGGGAACGCGGGCACGCCTTCCAGATGCACGGTGAGCGGCATGCTGGCCGCCTCGACCTGGTTCTGCTCGAAGAGGTCGAGCCGATCGGCCCAGTCCTGCATCATGCGGCGACGCTGCTCCACGTACTCGGCATGGTTGTAGGTCGCGCTGACCTTGTTGGGATCGACATGCGAGAGCTGTGCATCCACCCAGACCTTCGGGTAGCCGATCTCGTTGAGCGCAGTGGACATCGTGCCGCGGATGCCGTGTCCGGTCAGGCGTTCCTGATAGCCCATGCGCTTGAGCGCACCATTGAGCGTGTTCTCGCTGATGCGCTTCTTCAAGTCGCTGTCGTGCCGGAACAGGTGGCGCTGGGCCGGCTTGAACTCATCCAGCAGGTGCCGGACGATCTCCATGGCCTGAATCGACAGCGGCACGATGTAGGGCGGGATGTCCTTTGGCTGCTGCCGCTTCTTGCGCATATCCAATTGGAGTTGCTTCACGACGTCGGGCGGGATGATCCACAGCCCACGGTCCAGATCGAATTGATCCGGCGTCGCCTGTCGCAGCTCTCCGGTTCGCACGCCAGTCAGCAGCAATAGCCGAAGCCCGAGTTGGGTCTGCCGCCTGCCGCGATAGCTGCGCAGCCGCTGCAACAGCTTCGGCAGCTCGGCCATGCGCAGGAACGGGTTGTGGTTGACAGGTGGCAGCGGCAGCGCCACCACATCGAGATCGGAGGCCGGGTTCTGCTCCAGGCCCGGCACGATCACCAGCGCGTAACGGAACAGTTGGTTGAACCACGTCCTGACTTTCTCGGCGACGGAGAGCGCCCTGCGCTTCTCGATCTTGGCGATCACCTCCAAGAGGTCGGGACGCTTGATCTCATAGATCGACCGTTTGCCCAAGGTGGGCAGCACATCCTTGTCGAAGATGCGCGGAAGGATCGAGAGGGTCGTCTGCCGGCCTTCCTTGAGGCTGAGCCCGCGATGCTTGAGCCACTTGCGATACACCGCCTCGAAGGTGTTTTCGTCGGCGAGCCGGACAGCGGTGCGCTTCTGCTTGCGGTGAACGCGAGGATTGGTGCCTTTGGCCAGCAGGGCGCGCGCTTCGTCGCGCAGGCTGCGGGCCTCGCGAAGCGTCACCTCCGGGTAGGTGCCGAGCGACATCCGCTTCTGCTTGCCCGCCCAGTAGTAGCGGAAGTGCCAAGTCCTGCCCCCTGCAGCGGTGACGGCCAGGGAGAGGCCATCCAAGTCAGGGAGGGTGTATGCCTTGCCTGTTGCCTTGGCCTGTCGAACGGCCAGGTCTGAGAGTGCCATGCTCTTGCTCCTGAACATGAGTCAGGAACCAGATGCTGGTCACGTCGACCTCGCCCCTCCATCAACAATCCGGAATCAGCCGCGCCCGCAAAAATGGACTTGTTTGTGGACTTAAAAGTCCCGGCTGTAGGCGGATCGCAGTGGACTACGGCAGAACATCAAAGAGAGGAAAAGTCTTTGTGCGGCAACGACTTGCAGACTCTCTTGGACTTCTGCGGAAGTCCGCAGATTGATACAGTGGAGCGGGCGATGGGAATCGAACCCACGTCTTGAGCTTGGGAAGCTCAGGTCCTGCCATTGAACGACGCCCGCAGGAGCCGCGCATTCTAGCCGGAGCCGGGCCAGCTGGGCGCGGTCAAGGCCTCGAGCGCGGGGCGGCCGAACAGCCAGCCCTGGAACAGGCGCACGCCCTCGGCCGCGAACCAGGCGTACTCCGCCGGGGTTTCCACGCCTTCGGCGATGACGTCGATGCCCAGGTCGGTGCAGCACTGCAGGATGGCACGCACGATCGCCTGGCGCGGGCCGTGCGATTCGATGCCGCGCACCAGGTTCATGTCGACCTTCACCTGGTCGGGCTGGAAGGCGGCCAGCAGGTTGAGCCCGGAGTAGCCCGCGCCGAAGTCGTCGATCGCCACGCGCAGGCCGCGGGCCCGGTAGTGGTCGAAGATGCCGGCAAAGCGCGCCGGGTCGTCGATGACCTCACTTTCGGTCATCTCCACGATCAGGCGGTCGGGGGTGAGGCCATGCCGGGCGGCCTCCTCCAGCGTGCCTTCGAGCAGCCAGGGGTCGGCCAGCAACCCGGCCGGCAGGCAGTTCAGGTGCAGGTGCCGCGGCAGGCCGAGCGCGGCGGCGCTGGCCACCGCCTGCTGGCGGGTCAGCTCGTCGAAGCGGTGCCGCTGGCCCGGCTGCACGGCGTCGAACACGGGCCCGGGCGGCCCGCCGTCGGCCGATCGCATGAGCGCCTCGTAAGAGAACACGGCCCTCGAGACGTGGTCGACGATCGGCTGGAAGGCATAGCGGCAGCCCGGCCACGGCGGCTCGGGCGCGGCCGGCCGACCCAGGTGCTCAGGCATCGGCACCGGCTTCCAGCCGCACGCGCCAGCGTCCCTGGTGAAACGCGTTCAGCAGCTTGAGCGCGCGGCTCCCGTCGAGATCCGCCAGGCCGCGCGGGCGCAGGAGGAAATCGTTCAGGCCATCGATCTCGCCCAGCTCCTCGCCGGTGGCGGCCGCATAGCCCATGGTCCAGCGGTCGAAGGCCCGCGCCGCCACCGATTCCCGCACGATCTGCGTGACCCCCGCGTGCCGGGGGTCGACACGGATCTGCTCGTAGAGCCCGTCGACCGCCGCCAACGGGCCTTCCAGCACCTGGAAGAAGCAGCCATCCACGTACAAGAGCATGCCCGTGATGCCCAGGCGGCGGTTCTTGGCGCGGGCGGCCGCGAGCAACTGGCCCAGCTCGCCGGTGGCCAGGGGCGCAGTCGCTACGCTGGCATAGATGCAATGGATCATCGCCGTGGTCGCCGACTTCTCTGTGAAGCGGCGCGATGGGGTGGTCCTGAATGTAACCCTGCACCTTGCGCCCAACCCGCACGCGTGAAGCGGCTTTGCTCGACATCAAGGCCCGCCCGGGTGCTCCAGGGGCGTCGGGCAAAATGCGGACCGCCCATGCACCAGCCTCCCACTCCCCCGGGCGACGCCTGCCCGTCCGCCGCCGCCGACACCGACACCGACGCCAACGCTTGCCCACCGCCTCGCCGCGCCATCCGCAGCTACGTGCTGCGCGCGGGCCGCATGGGCACTGGCCAGCAGCGGGCGCTGGACGAACTTGGCCCCCGCTTCGTGCTGCCGTACGCCGACCACGCCGTCGACTTTTCTGGCGTCTTCGGCCGGTCGGCGCCCATGGTGGTGGAGATCGGCTTCGGCATGGGCCAGGCCACCGCGGAGATCGCACAGGCCCGGCCCGACACCGACTTCCTCGGCGTGGAGGTGCACACGCCCGGCGTGGGTGCGCTGCTCAAGCGCATCGGCGAGATGGGCCTGGGCAACCTGCGCATCGTGCAGCACGACGCCGTCCAGGTGCTGGAGCACATGCTGGCCCCCGCCTCGCTGGCCGGCGTGCACGTGTTCTTTCCCGACCCATGGCACAAGAAGAAGCACCACAAGCGCCGGCTCATCCAGCCGCCGCTGGTGGCGCTGATCGCCAGCCGGCTGACGCCGGGCGGCGTGCTGCATTGCGCCACCGACTGGCAGCCCTATGCCGAGCAGATGCTGGAAGTGCTGTCGGCTGAGCCGCTGCTGGCCAACACGGCCGAGGGCTATGCGCCGCGGCCCGACTACCGCCCGCTCACCAAGTTCGAGCAGCGCGGCCTGCGCCTGGGCCACGGCGTGTGGGACCTGGTGTTCCGCCGGCGCTGAAGCCGCGCCCGCGAACCGCGGATCAATCCGTCCAGCGCACCCAGCCTAGCCAGTGGGTGGCCAGCACCACGACGCCGAAGGCGATGCGGTACCAGGCGAACACGGTGAAGCGGTGGCTGGCGATGTAGCGCAGCAGCCAGCGCACGCACACCCAGGCCGACACGAACGACACGAAGAAGCCCGTGGCGAACAGCGGGGCGTCGGCCCAGCTCAGCAGCGCGCGCTCCTTGTACAGGCTGTAGGCGCCCGCCCCCACCAGCGTGGGGATGGCCAGGAAGAAGCTGAAATCGGTGGCAGCGCGGCGTGACAGGCCCAGCAGCATGCCGCCGATGATGGTGGCGCCCGATCGGCTGGTGCCGGGGATCATGCCCAGGCACTGCACCAGGCCCACCTTGAGCGCATCCCACGGCGACATGGTGTCGGCGTGCAGAACCCGCGGCTCGTGGGTCTGGTGGCGCTTCTCCGCCCACAGGATGATGAAGCCGCCGACGATGAAGGATGTCGCCACCACCGGCGCGTTGAACAGGTGCAGCTTGATCGCCTTGTAAGCCAGCAATCCCACCACCGCCGCTGGCAAAAAGCCGATCAGCACGTTGAGCACGAAGCGCCGCGCGCCCGCGCTGTCGGGCAGGTGGATCACGGCGCCGGCCAGGCGCGCCCAGTACACGATGACCACCGCCAGGATGGCGCCGCTCTGGATGGCGATCTCGAACACCTTGGCCTTGGCGTCGTGGAAGTCCAGCAGCTGCCCGGCGAGGATGAGGTGGCCGGTCGAGGAGATGGGGAGGAATTCGGTCAGGCCTTCGACCAGGCCCATGAGGGCGGCCTTGAGCAGCAGCAGCGGGTCCAAACGGGGCTCCGGCAAAACGAGCAAAGCGCGGCATCTTACGGCCAGCCCGGGTTGACGCCGGGCAGACGGCGGCTAGAATTACTGACCAGTCAGTCATTAACGTTCCATGAGCTCAGCCCCGCCCACCTCCCGCCAGCGCCGCAAAGAGGCCCGCCCCAGCGAACTGCTGGACGCGGCGCTGGCGCTGTTCGTGGAAAAGGGCTTCGCCGCCACCCGCGCGGAGGAAGTGGCCGCGCGGGCCGGCGTGTCCAAGGGCACGCTGTATCTCTACTTTCCCAGCAAGGAAGAGCTGCTCAAGGCGGTGATCGGCCACACGCTGATGGCCGACATCGCCCGTGGCGCCGAGAAGCTCGCCCAGGCCGAGGGCCCCACGGCCGACCTGTTGGTCGAGCTGATGACGGAATGGTGGTCCGCCGTGCTGGACAGCCCCAGTTCGGCCGTGTTCAAGCTGGTGATGACCGAGGTGCGCAACTTCCCCGAGATCGGGCAGTACTACGTGCGCGAAGTGGTCGAGCCGGGCCACCGCCTCATTGGCACCATGGTGCAGCGTGGCATCGACCGCGGCGAGTTCCGCGCGGTGGACGTCGATTGCGTGGTGCACGCCATCGTGCTGCCCATGGTGATGCTGTGCCTGCACAAGCATTCCATGGGCGCCTGCGGCTTCACCGACCCGCACCTGCCGCCGCCGCCGCAGTTCATCCGCCAGCACATGGACCTCGTGCTGCACGGCTTGCGAAACCCCACGCCGGCGGCATGACCGGTTCTTTAGAATGAAGGGTTGTCCCGCATTTCCCCTTCGTCTGCCGACCACCGTGTCGCCTGAGGCCGCCATGAACATCGAACAAGCCCGCTTCAACATGATCGAACAGCAGATCCGGCCCTGGGATGTGCTGGATCCCGCCGTGCTCGAGCTGCTCGCGGCCGTCAAGCGCGAGGATTTCGTGCCCGCCGCCTACCGCGCGCTGGCCTTCGTGGACACCGAGGTGCCGCTGCCCGAGGGCCAGCACATGCTCGCGCCCACGCTCGAGGCGCGCCTGCTGCAGGAGCTGAAGGTGCAGCGCCACGAGTCCGTGCTCGAGGTGGGCGCCGGCTCCGGCTTCATGGCGGCGCTGCTGGCCCACCGCGCCCGCGAGGTACTCACCATCGACAACCGCCCCGCCCTCGTGCGCCTGGCCACCGACAACCTGCGCCGCGCCGGCCTGGCCAACGTGCAGGTACGCGAGGCCGATGGCCGCCAGCCTGTCGGCGGCGCCGCCGCGTTCGACGCCATCGTGCTGTCGGGCTCCGTGGCCCAGGTGCCCGAGGCGGTGCTGGCCCAGCTGAAGCCGGGTGGCCGCCTGGTTACCATCGAGGGCAGCGAGCCCATCATGCAGGCGGTGCTCTACACCCGCCAGGGCGACGGCGCCTTCACCAAGGTGGCCTTGTTCGACACGCTGGCCGACCGCCTGGACGGCTTCGCCGAGCCGACGCGCTTCCATTTCTGAGCCCGCATGGCCGCGCAGCCCGTCGCCCGAATCCGACCACACGGGGTGCGCTGGGCGCAAGTCGTCGCATTCCGGCTGCGCCGCGGCCCCCTGCTCGCGTACAACGTCGCCGCCACCGCATACCACGCCAACGACACGAGAGAGGATCGACCATGACGCTGACGCGCCGCCCTGCCCTGACCCGCGCCGCCGGGCTCACGCCCCTGGCCCTGGCACTGGCTCTCGGCTTCGCCGCCACGGGCGCCCGCGCCGAATCGCTCAAGGAGATGTACGAGCTGGCGCGCGCCTATGACGCCAGCTACCTGGCCGCACGCGCCCAGGCCGAGTCGGCCGAATACCGCACGGCGCAGGCCAAGGCGCTGCGCCTGCCCAGCGTGGGGCTGCAGGCCAGCTCCACGATCGTGCGAGCCGAGCAGGATGCCGACAGCACCACCCCCGCCGGCACCACGGCCACGACCAGCGAAGTCGACACCACCACCCACCAGGTGGTGCTGTCGGCCCAGCAGACGCTGTTCAACCGCGCCAACAGCGCCACCATCGAACAGGCCGAACGCTCGCTGGCCATCGCGCAGGCGCAATGGCGCGCGGTGGAGCAGGACCTGATCGTGCGCGTGGCGCAGGCCTACTTCGACGTGCTGGCCGCCAGCGACACGCTGTCCACCGTGCAGGCCAGCAAGAAGGCCATCTCGGAGCAACTGGCCTCCGCCAAGCGCAACTTCGAGGTAGGCACCGCCACCATCACCGACACCCGCGAGGCGCAGGCCCGCTACGACCTGTCGCTGGCGCAGGAGCTGGCGGCGGAGAACGACCTGCGCGTCAAGCGCCTCGCGCTGGAGCAGCTGGTCGGCAAGCCCGCCGTCGAGCCCAAGCCGCTGGCCCTGCCCGTGGCCCTGCCGCCGGTGGCGCCCGCCAACGTGGACGATTGGGTCAGCGGCGCCGAGGCCCGCAGCCCGTCCATCCAGGCCGCGCAGCTGGCGCTGGAAGTGGCCCGGCTGGAGACCGACAAGGCGCGCGCCGGCCACCTGCCCACCGTGACGCTGGGCGCCAGCTACGGCCAGACCTGGCCCAACGGCAGCACCGAGACGCGCCTGCGGGGCACCGACGCCCTGATCAGCACGTCCCGCAATGGCGACAGCCGCAATGCCGCCGTGGCACTCACCGTGAACGTGCCGCTGTTCGCCGGCTTCTCGGTGCAGAACCGCGTGAAGGAAACGCTCTCGCTGGAAGAGAAGGCGCGCAACGACCTGGACGCCTCGCGCCGCGGTGTCACCCAGCTCACGCGCCAGGCCTACCTCGGCGTGCAGACGGGCCGCGCCCAGGTCAAGGCCCTGGAAGCCGCGGAATCGTCCAGCAAGCTGGCGCTCGAAGCCACGCAGCTGGGCTACAAGGTGGGCGTGCGCGTCAACCTTGATGTGCTGAATGCGCAGACCCAGCTGTTCACCACCCAACGCGACCTGGCCAAGGCGCGCTACGACGTGATCGTGGGCGACCTGAAACTGCGCCAGGTGGCCGGCCAGCTGCAGCCCGAAGACCTGAACGCCGCCGACGCCCTGCTGGCGCGCTGACACGCTTCTTTACCCGCATGGCCCGTGAGGGCCGTGCACGGCTGCCACCGGGCGGCGTTATAAGGGTTCACTCCGGCCCGCCCCCCTGCGGCGGGCCCTTCGTGTGCCCTTCCACGCCATGCCCGCCATGCGTCCAGCCACCCTCCACGCGGCCATCGCCGCCCACCGTTTCGGGCTCGGCGAGCCTGACCTCGCCACCGTCGGCGCCGACCCGGCCGAGTGGCTGCAACGCCAGATCGGCCCGGCCGTCCCGCCGCAGGGCGGCCCGTTCCCCACCACCGCCCAGGCCCTCGAGGCTTACGCGGAGCAGAAGGTCCCGGTGTCCAAGCTGCTGGAGGTGCCCGGCGCTGCCAGCCGCCCGGGCGCAGCGCCTGCCCAGCCGGCCTTCGCGCTGCGCGACATCATGAACCTGGACGGCGAGTCGCGCCTGGCCACGGCGGTGGACACCCGCCGGCCCTTCGCCGAGCGGCTGGTGCTGTTCTGGGCCAACCACTTCTCCGTATCGATCACCAAAGGCCCCGTGCGCGGCCTGGCCGGCGCACTGGAGCGCGAGGCCATCCGCCCGCACATCGCCGGCCGCTTCGAGACCCTGCTGCGCCAGGCCAGCCTGCACGCCGCCATGCTGCGCTACCTGGACAACAACATGTCCACCGGCCCGCGCTCGCGGGCGGCCGAGCGCCTGGCCCGCAAGGGCAATGCCGAGATGCGACGCAAGCGCTCCAGCGGCCTGAACGAGAACCTGGCACGCGAGATCCTCGAGCTGCACACGCTGGGCGTGGCCGGCGGCGGCGGCGCCTACGGCCCCTGGGGCGGCTACACGCAGGCCGATGTGACGGCCTTCGCCGCCCTGCTCACCGGCTGGCGCGCCTACGACCCGCCCCACCAGGGCCAGGCCACCGCCTTCCTCGCGGACTTCCACGAGCCGGGCCCCAAGACGGTGATGGGCAAGACCTACCCCGAGGGGCCGCAGGCGCTCGACATGGTGCTGGCCGACCTGGCCCGCCACCCCAGCACGGCCCGCCACCTCGCCTACAAGCTGGCGCGGCACTTCGTGGCGGACGAGCCGCCGCAGCCGCTGGTGCAGCGCCTGGCCGACAGCTACCAGCGCTCGGGCGGTGAACTGGCGGCCGTGTACCGCACGCTCATCGAATCGCCCGAGGCCTGGCAAGGGGCCCCGCAGAAGCTGAAGACGCCCGAGGAGTTCGCCATCACCTCGCTGCGCCTGCTGGACAGCCGCGAGCGGAACCTGGCAAGGGGCAAGGATTCCGTGCTCGGCGCGCTGGGCCAGCGCCCGCACACCGCGCCGTCGCCCGCCGGCTGGCCCGACGACGCCGACGAGTGGCTGGGGCCTGACGCGGTGTGGAAGCGCGTGGAGTGGGCGCTGCGCCTGGCCACCCGCCTGGGCGACCGCGTGGACGCACGGGCGCTGGCGCGCGCCAGCCTCGGCCCCCGGCTGTCCGACACCACCTGGCAGCAGATCGAGCGCGCGGCCGACGGCCCGCAGGCGCTGGTGCTGCTGCTCATGTCGCCCGAATTCCAGCGGCGCTGACCGCCCCCGCCGCACGAGGACACCTTCATGGACGCACACGCCCTTTCCCGCCGCCGCCTGCTGCGCGGCGCCCTGGCCGCCGGCGCCGCGGCCGCCGCCGGCCCCTGGGCCACGCTCGCCCTGGGCGGCACCGCCCGCCCCACCGATCCGCGCCTGGTCGTCGTCGTGCTGCGCGGCGGCATGGACGGCCTGTGGACCGTGCCGGCCGTGGGCGACCCGGACTTCGCCGCCGCGCGCGGCCAGCTGGCCGAGTACCCGGCCGCGCCGCTGCCGCTGGCCGGCCCGTTCGCCCTGCACCCCGGCTTCGAGCGCCTGCACGCCGCGTGGAAGGACAAGGAGCTGCTCGTCGTGCACGCCGCCGGCCTGCCCTACCGCGACCGCTCGCACTTCGACGCCCAGAACGTGCTGGAAGGCGGCGGCGAGCGCCCCTACCAGCTGCCCACGGGCTGGGTGGGCCGCGCGCTGGCCGCCGGCGGCCAGCCGGGCCTCGCCCTGTCCACCGCCGTGCCGCTGCTCATGCGCGGGCCGAAGCCGGTGGACACCTGGGCGCCGTCCACGCTGCCGGAGCCGAACGCCGACCTGGTGGCCCGGCTGGGGCGCCTGTACGCCAACGACCCCGCCCTCGCCACGGCACTCACCCGCGCCCAGGGCCTGCGGGCCGACATGCCCGCCGGCGCAGGCAACCCCATGATGCCGCCGGCCATGGGCGGCAAGATGGCCAGCGGCTCGCTGCCCGGGCTCACCCAGAAGGCGGTGGAATTCCTGCGCCAGCCGCGCGGCCCGCAGTTCGTGATGCTCGAGCAGGGCGGCTGGGACAGCCACGCCAACCTGGCCAACGAGAAGAGCGCCTTCCTCAACAACCTGGCGCAGCTCGACACCAGCCTGGGCCTGCTGCGTGAGCAGCTCTCCGCCCCCGCCGCCAACGGCCTGTGGGGCCGCACGGTCGTGCTGGTGGTCACCGAGTTCGGCCGCGAGGTGGCCATCAACGGCACCCGCGGCACCGACCACGGCACCGGCGGCGCCGCCTTTGTGCTGGGCGGCGCGGTGCGCGGCGGCCAGGTGCTGGCCGACTGGCCGGGCCTCGCCCCGAAAGACCGCTACGAGGGCCGCGACCTGCGCATCACCACCGACCTGCGCGCCGTGGCCAAGGCGGTGCTGGCCGACCACATGCGCGTCCCCCGCGCCGCACTCGACAAGGACGTCTTCCCGGGCACCGCGTCGCTCGAGCTGCCCGAGCTGGTCCGTGCCTGAGCGGCGCCCCCCGGCCGGGCGGTCAGCCGGCGCACTGCCGCTGCAGCCAGCCGGCGAAGGCCTGCATGGCGGGGCTGTCGCGGCGTGACTGCAGCCGCGTGAGCCAGTAGCGGCCGGTGAGGATCTGGGTGTCGAAGGGCCGCACCAGCGTGCCCTGCTGCAGCTCGTGCGCGAACAGGGCCGCGGGCAGCAGCGCCACGCCGGCGCCCTGCAGCCCCGCCTCGGCCAGGGCCAGCGAGCTGTCCAGCACCGGGCCGCGCAGCAGCGGCGGGGCGAGGCCGCAGCGCTCGAACCACGCCGGCCACTCGTCGCTGCGGTAGGAGCGCAGGAGCGTCTCGCGCGCGAGCTGCGGCGGCGCCTGCAGGCGCGCGGCCAGGGCGGGGCTGCACAGCGGGCTCAGCGGCGCCTCGAACAAGGGCACCGCGTGGACGCCATGCCACGCGCCCTGGCCGAAGCGCACGGCGACGTCCAGCCCTTCGCCCGCCAGGTCCACCCGGTTGTTGTTGCCGAACAGGCGCAGGTCGATCCACGGGTGCTCCTGCTGGAAGGCGGGCAGCCGCGGCATCAGCCAGCGCACCAGCAGGCTGGACACGCAGCCCACGGTGAGCACGTCCGCCTCCGGCGCGTGGCGGAAGCGTTCCAGGCCGCGACCCAGCCGCTCGAACGCATCGGCCACCGTGGGCAGCAGGGCCAGGCCTTCGTCGGTGAGTGCCAGGCCGCGCGGCAGGCGGCGGAACAGCGCCACACCGAGGCGCTCCTCCAGGTTCCTCACCTGCTGGCTCACTGCCGCCTGGCTGACGCTGAGCTCGTTGGCGGCCCGCGTGAAGCTCAGGTGGCGGGCCGAGGCCTCGAAGGCGCGCAGCGCGTTCAGGGGAAGGTGCATGGCGGGGATTCTGTGGCCGCGCTGCCCTGGATTTCCTATCGCCTGCCCCTGCGAATCGTCGTTTGTGCGGGATCGCGCCGCTGTCTATCGTCCGCCCCCATCCACGAACCGACACAGAGAGACGACATGGACAGACGATCCTTCGCCGCGCTGATCGCCCTCGCGGCGAGCGGGCTCGCCCGCGCGACGGGCGCCGCCGCCCCGCACGACGACGATGCGATGGTTCGCCGCTGGCAGGCCCTGGAGGCGCAGGCCGGCGGCCGCCTGGGCGTGACGCTGATCGACCCTGAGCGAGAGCAACGCTTCGCCTGGCGCGGCGCCGAGCGCTTCCCGATGTGCAGCACCTTCAAGTGGCCGCTGGCGGCCGCCATGCTGGCCCGCGTGGACGCCGGTGCAGCCTCGCTGGACCAGGTACTGCGCTACAGCCGCGACGAGCTCGACGCCTACTCGCCCATCACCAAGCGCCATGTCGGCCGCGGCATGCGCATCGGCGAGCTGTGCGCGGCCACGGTGGCGCACAGCGACAACACCGCCGCCAATGTGCTGCTGCGCGCGCTGGGGGGACCGGCCGCGTTCACACGCTTCGTGCGCGACCAGGGGGATGCGTGGACCCGCCTGGACCGCGACGAGCCCGCGCTCAACGAGGCGCGCCCGGGCGACGAGCGCGACACCACCACCCCGGACGCCATGGCGGCCCTGATGCAGCGGCTGCTGCTGGGCGACGGCCTGTCGCCCGCCTCTCGCCGGCAGCTGAAGGCGTGGGGCCTGGCCACCGTGACCAGCGGCGCCCGCCTGCGCAAGGGCCTGCCCACCGGCTGGCAGTTGGCCGACAAGACCGGCACCAACGAGCGGGGCAGCGCCAACGACGTGGGCGTGTTCTGGACACCGGCCGGCCGCCCCATCGTGCTGGCCGCCTACCTGACGCAGAGCACGGCGCCGATGGCCGGGCAGAACGCGGTGCATGCATCGATCGCCGCGCAGGTGTTCCAGCGCGGGTAGCGGCCACGCCCCCTTTCACGCCTCAGCTGCTGCCGCGCACCACCAGCTCGTAGCCCACGTCGACGCCCGGCCGTGCCACCGGCTCGCCGCGCATCAGGGCCAGCAGCATGGCTGCGGCCTGGGCGCCCACCTCGGCGCGCGGCGTGCGCACGGTGGTCAATGGCGGCACCATCTGGTCGCTGCCGGTCAGGTCGTTGAACCCCGCCACGGCGACGTCCTGCGGCACGCGCACGCCGCGGCGCAAGGCGGCCAGCAGCGCGCCCTGCGCCAGGTCGTCGTTGCAGAAGAAGATCGCGTCCACGGGTGGGCGCTGGCCGATGATCTGCTCGAACATCACGCCGCCCAGCGCCAGCGACGAGGGTGCCGGGTTCAGCCATTCGAGCACCGGGTCGTGCAGGCCAGCCTGCTGCATCGCCTGGCGCCAGCCGGCCAGGCGCTGGCGCGTGCGGGTGTCGAGCTGGGCCGCGGCAAAGGCGATGCGGCGGTGCCCGCGGTCCAGCAGGTGGCGCGTCATCGCTTCGCCGGCCGCCTGCTGCGACAGGCCCACGCAGTGAAGGCCGGCGCCGGGCTCGGCCAGCTCCATCAGGTGCACCACCGGCACGCCTGCCTGGGCGATGAGTCGGCGCGTGGGCTCGGGCCGCTCCAGGCCGGTGACCAGCAGGCCCGCCGGGCGGTGCAGCAGTTGCTCGCGCAGCAGCTGCGCCTCCTCCACGTCGTCGTAGTGCGTCACGCCGATGAGCGTCTGGTAGCCCGCCGGGCGCAGCGTGGACTGCACCGCCTCGAGCAGGTCCACGAACAGGGCGTTGGACAGCATGGGAATGAGCACCGCCACGTGCGTGCTGCGGCGCGAAGCCAGTGCGCGCGCCGCCGGGTCCGGCGCGTAGCCCAGCCGGTCGGCGGCCTCGCGCACACGGGCCACCAGGGCCGGGTCCACCGCGCGCTCGCCACGCAGGGCGCGCGACACGGTGATCGGGCTCACGTCGGCGGCCCGGGCGACGTCGTCGAGCGTGACGCGGCCGGTGGAACGGGGGCGGCGCGGCGGTGCGGTCATGTCAGGGTTTGCACGGATGAACCGAGGGGGACGGGTGGCTAGGATAGCGCTGTCCGGCGGCATTCGCCAAGCTGGTGCACACCCCAAGCGACAGGTTGCTTCGCTGGGTCCAGTGTCCCACCAGGCGGCCGCCGTCTTTTCAACCGCATTGGATAGCGCTGTCCGAACGGCGCACCACCCGATCGCTTCCCCGTGCCGGCCATGTCCGTTCCCCTCCCCTGCGCCTCGCTCGTCGTCATGGGCGTGTCCGGCTGCGGCAAGACCAGCCTGGCGCAGGCCGTGGCCGCCGCGCTCGGCTGGCGCTTCATCGAGGGCGACGCCCACCATGGCCCGGACAACCTGGCCAAGATGCGCGAGGGCACGCCCTTGACCGATGCCGACCGCGCTGGCTGGCTGGACACGCTCGCCACGCAGCTGGGTCAGCCCCCCCTGCCGGCCGTGCTGAGCTGCTCCGCGCTCAAGCGCGCCTACCGCGACCGCCTGCGTGCGGCCTCGCCCGGCCTGCGCTTTGCCTTCCTCGACATCACGCCCGACGAGGCGCGTCGGCGCGTGCAGGCGCGCGCCGGCAGCCACTTCTTCACCCCCCAGTTGGTGGACAGCCAGTTCGCCACCCTGCAGCGGCCCGACGGCGAGGCCGGCGTGCTGCGCCTGGACGCCACCGCCGAGCCCGTGCAGCTCACGCAGCAGGTGGTGGCCTGGCTGACCCGCGAGGAGACCGCATGACCGCTTCCCCCGACGCCCGGGCGCCCCTGGCGCGCCGCATCGCCGAGGCCGCCATGGCGCTGTGCCTGGGCGTGATGGCCCTGGCGGTGTTCGTCAACGTGGTGCTGCGCTACGGCTTCGGCAGCGGCGTGGCCGCGAGCGAGGAGCTGTCGCGCCTGCTGTTCGTGTGGATGGTGTTCATCGGCGCCACGGCGGCCTACCCCGCCGGTGAGCACATGGCCTTCACCAGCCTGGTGGCGAGCCTGCGCCGCCGCCCAGCGGCCCTGGCGGTGGCCACGCTGGTGATCCGTCTGCTGGTGCTGCTGGCCTGCGTGCTGGTGGGCCGCGGCGCCTGGCAGCAAGTGGCCGTGGGCTGGGACAGCCACTCGGTGGTGCTGGGCTACCCCGCCGCCCTGCTGCCCCTGCCCGCCCTGCTGTGCACCACCGCCATCGGCGTGATGGTGCTGTGGGAGATCGTGCAACGCCGACCGCTGCCGCTCGGCCACGGCATGGAGATGGAATGAGCGCCGAAGCCGCTGCCTTCGTGGTCTTCTCGCTCGGCATGCTGGTGCTCATGGGCATCGGCATGAACATGGCGTTCGCCCTGGTGCTCACCGGCGCCGGCATGGCCTGGGTGCTGGACTTCTGGGACACCCAGCTGCTGGCACAGAACCTGGTGGCCGGCATCGACAGCTTCCCGCTGCTGGCCGTGCCCTTCTTCGTGCTGGCCGGCGAGCTGATGAACGCGGGCGGCATCAGCCGCCGCATCATCACCATGGCCCAGGCCTGGGTGGGCCACATCCGCGGCGGCCTGGGCTACGTGGCCATCGGCGCCGCCGTGCTCATGGCCAGCATGAGCGGCTCGGCGCTGGCCGACACCGCCGCGCTGGCCACCATCCTGCTGCCCATGATGCGCCAGCAGGGCTACCCGCTGCCCACCTCCGCCGGGCTGCTGGCCTCGGGCGGCATCATCGCGCCCATCATCCCGCCGTCCATGCCGTTCGTGATCTACGGCGTGACGACCAACACCTCGATCTCCGCGCTGTTCCTGTCCGGCATCGTGCCGGGCCTGTTCATGGGCGCCGGCCTCATCCTCGCGTGGAAGTGGGTGCTGCGGCGCATCGAGCTGCCCGAGGGTCAGCCGCTGCCGCTGCGCGAGCGGCTGGTCGCGACGGGCAAGGCCTTCTGGGCGCTGCTGATGCCGGTGATCATCATCGGCGGCATGAAGAGCGGCGTATTCACGCCCACCGAGGCCGCGGTCGTGGCCGCGTTCTACGCCCTGTTCGTGGCGCTCGTGGTGCACCGCGAGATGCGGCTGGGCGACATCCACGGCGTGCTGGTGCGCGCTGCCCGCACCACGGCCATCGTGATGTTCCTGTGCGCCGGCGCGCAGGTGGCGAGCTACATGATCACGCTCGCCGACCTGCCCGGCACCCTCAGCTGCTGGCTGGGCCCGCTCATCGAGAGCCCGCGGCTGCTGATGGCCGTGATGATGGTGGTGCTGGTGATCGTGGGCACCGCGCTCGACCTCACGCCCACCATCCTCATCTTCGCCCCGGTGATGCTGCCCATCGCCGTGAAGGCCGGCATCGACCCGGTGTACTTCGGCCTGATGTTCGTGCTCAACGGCGCCATCGGCCTGATCACCCCGCCCGTGGGCACCGTGCTCAACGTGGTGGCGGGCGTGGGCCGGCTGCCACTGCACCAGGTGATCCGGGGCGTGAACCCCTTCCTGCTCACCTACCTGGCCGTCCTCGTGCTCTTCATCCTGTTCCCGTCGCTCGTCACCGCACCGGTTGCCTGGATGCGCTGACCCATTCCCCCACAAGGAGACATTTCCATGCAACGCATCCGTCGCCACCTCATCGCCGCGGCCGCCACCGCCTTGCTGGCCAGCCCGCTGGCCGGGCTCGCTCAGGACATCAAGCCGCGCCTGATCCGCTTCGGCTACGGCCTGAACGAGCAGAGCAACCAGGGCCGTGCCGTCAAGGTCTTCGCCGACGCGGTGGAAAAGGCCTCCGGCGGCAAGATGCGCGTGCGGGCCATCGGCGCCGCGGCGCTGGGCCCGGACACCCAGATGCAGCAGGCCCTGGTGGGCGGCGCCCAGGAGATGATGGTGGGCTCCACGGCCACCCTCGTGGGAATCACCAAGGAGATGGCGCTGTGGGACACGCCGTTCCTGATCAACAACGTGCGCGAGGCCGATGCGCTGCTGGACGGCCCGGTGGGCCAGAAGGTGATGGCCAAGCTGCCCGAGAAGGGCCTGGTGGGCCTGGTGTACTGGGAGAACGGCTTCCGCAACCTCACCAACAGCAGGCGGCCGGTCACCAAGGCCGAGGACCTGGACGGCATCAAGCTGCGCGTGATGCAGAACAACGTGTTCCTCGACAGCTTCCGCAGCCTGGGCGCCAACGCCGTGCCGCTGCCCTTCTCGGAGCTGTTCAGCGCGCTGGAGACCAAGACGGTGGACGGCCAGGAGAACCCGTACAACACCATCCTCTCGAGCAAGTTCTACGAGGTGCAGAAGTACCTCAGCGTGACCAACCACGTGTACAGCCCGTGGATCGTGCTGGTGAGCAAGAAGTGGTGGGACACGCTCTCGCCGGCCGAGCAGAAGATCCTGAAGGACGCCGCGGTGGCCAGCCGCGACTTCGAGCGCAAGGACACGCGCGAGGAAGCCGGCCGCGCGCTGGCCGAGCTGAAGGCCAAGGGCATGCAGGTCAACGAGCTGAGCCCGGCCGAGGCCGCCCGCATGCGCGACAAGCTCACGCGGGTGAACGCCAGCATCGCGGCCAACGTGGGCATGGACCTGTGGAACGAGACGCAGGCCGAGCTGGCGAAGCTGCGCGGGCGGAAGTGACGCTGCCCTGGGCCCGCCCCAGCGGCCGGTAAGCTGGGCCGGGCCGGGGCAGGCACGGCGCCTGCCCTGGGGCCGGCTCGATGAGCCCGCCTCCCGCCCTGCCCCCTTCGCCGCCCGATGAGCACCGCCCCGACCTGGCGCTGCGCACGCTGGTCGTGGCCGCCACCGTCGCCATGGTGGCCGTGCTGCTGCCCTTCTACGGCGCGGTGCTGTGGGCGGTGATCCTGGCGCTGGTCTTCCGCCCGCTGCAGCGGCGCCTGGTGCGGCGGCTGCAGCGGCCCGGCTGGGCCGCCGCCGTCACGCTGCTGGCGGTGATCCTGGTGGTGGTGCTGCCGCTGCTGGGCCTGTCGGCCGCGCTCGCGCGCGAGGGGGCCCGCTTCGCCCAGGCGGTGCAGACCGGCGCCATCGACCTGCCGGGCCTGCTGGAGCGTGCGTTCCACGCCCTGCCCGCCCCGGTGGGCGAGCTGCTCGGCCAGGCCGGCATCGCCGACGTGGACGCGCTGCGCCAGCGCATCGAGCAGAGCGCCGGCCGGGTGGCCCAGTTCCTGGCCGGCCATGTGCTCGACATGGGCCAGGTGACGGTCGCCTTCGTGGTGCAGCTGTTCGTCGCGCTCTACGTGGGCTATTTCATGCTGCGCGACGGCGACACGCTGTCGGCCCAGGTGTGGGCCGCCCTGCCGCTGCGCGAGCACCCCAAGCGGGCCCTGCGCGAGCGCATCACCACCGTGCTGCGCGCCACGGTGAAGGGCAACCTCGTCGTGGCCGTGCTGCAAGGCGCCATCGGCGGCGTGGTGCTGGCCGTGCTGGGCGTGCCGGGCGCCTTGCTCGCGGGGGCGCTGATCGCGCTGTTCTCGCTGCTGCCCGCCGTGGGGTCCGCCCTGGTGTGGGGCCCCATCGCGCTGTACCTGCTGGCCACGGGCGAGGTGTGGCGCGGCGTGGCGCTCATCGTCATCGGGGTGGGCGTCATCAGCATGGTCGACAACCTGCTGCGCCCCATCCTGGTCGGCCGCGACACGCGGCTGCCCGACTGGCTGGTGCTGGTCACCACCGTGGGGGGCATCGCGCTGATCGGGCTCAACGGCTTCGTGGTGGGGCCGCTGGTGGCCAGCGTGTTCGTCGCGGCCTGGGGCATCTACGGCGCCAGGCGCTGAGCCGCGGCGCCGACGGCGACCGCATCACGCGGCGCAGATGCGGGCACGCCCCGCCTCCTTGGCACGGTACAGGCGCGCGTCGGCCACCCGCACCAGGGCCTCGAAGCCGTTCGCGTCCCGCCCCAGGAAGGCCACGCCCGCGGAGAACGTGCAGCCGGCGAAGGGCCCGGCGGCCCCGGGGACCGACGCCGCGCGAAAGTCGTCCAGCCACTGTGCCATGAGGGGCGCCACCGCGTCCGCATCACACGGGTCGAGCAGCAGCAGGAACTCCTCGCCGCCGAAGCGGCACAGGATGTCGCTGCTGCGCAGGCGCTGCTGCAGTTGCCGGGCGAAGGCCACGAGCACCTGGTCCCCCGCCTCGTGCCCGTGTCGGTCGTTGACGCGCTTGAAGTGGTCGATGTCGAGCAGCGCGACCGCGAGCCCTTCGCCCGTGCGCTGTGCCCGCGCCAGCCGCCCCTCGATCACCTGGGCCAGGAAACGCCGGTTGTGCAGGCCCGTGAGCGGATCGCGCAGCGCCTGCTCCTGCAGCCGTTGCTGCAGCGCCTGGGCCTCGGCCATCTTCGCCTGCAGCGCTGCGTTCAGCCGCTGCGACTCGGCCATGCGTTCCTGCAACTGCGCGTTCAGGGCGGCCAGGCGCTCGCGGTCGCCCTCGGCATGCTCCTGCGCCTCGCGGGCGCGGCGCGTTTCGTAGGCCACCTGCAGGGCGATGACGCCAGCGCGCGAGCCGCGCACCACCAGCGTCTCCAGCAGCCCGAAGGAGCGGCGCAGGTGACGCAGCGCCGCCGTGTCGTCGCCCATCTGCTCGCAGGCCGCCGTGGCCACCTGGAGCAGCCGCATCCGGGCGTAGGGCGACTCGGTCGAGCCGGTCTCGTCGAGCACGGCGATGTGGGCCTCGGCCACGCGCCGGGCCTCGGCCGCGCGGCCCTCGGCCAGCTCGCAGCAGGCGCGCGCGCGCGCCAGGGCCGTCGCACCGTCGCCGTTGCCGAAGGCGTGGCCGGTCGACCGCTGCAGCCACCGCCGGGCGCCATCGAGGTCATGCATGCACAGGTGCCCGATCGCCAGCAGAGACGCCGACTCGTCCAGCAGCGCCGCAGGCAGCTCGGCCTCACGGCGGCGCAGAAGTGCCAGCACCTCGCCGCAGGCCGCGCCCTGGCCGAGGCCCTCGAGGGCCAGGATCCAGTTCGCGGCCGCGAGGATGGCGCAGTTCCAGGCCTGGGCGGCCTCGGCCGCGTGCCACGCGCGGCGGGCCAGGGCCAGCGCCTCCTCCAGGTTGTACAGATCCACGTGGCAACCGGCCAGGTTCACCAGGGCGGCCACCGTCGGGCCGGGGGAATCGCAGGCGCTCGCCGCTTCCTTGGCGTGATAGAAGTCGAGCAGCATCGCGTCGGTGTCGCCCAGCCGGGCGCGCGTGCAGCCGCGCAGGTTGTGGCTCACGTAGCGATCGAGCGGCGACCGCTCCACCTCGGTGCATGCGGCAATGCGCAGATGCAGCGCCAGCGCCTCGTCGACGCGCCCGGTGCCCCGCAGGAGAAAGGTCTCCAGGTCGTCGCAGCTCAGCAGCCCCGCGGCGTCACCGGCCGCCTCGTACAGCGAGCGGGCCTGCGCCAGGGCGCGCGCACCTGCCTCCACGTCGCCGCGCCGCAGGCTGGCATAGGCCACATGCCAGCTGGCGCGCGCCTGCAGCGCGGGGCTGGGTGCCGCATCCGGCGTGCGCAACACCTCGGCCGCGATGTCTCCCGCGGCGGCACCATCCAGGAACAACAGCCAGTCGGCCCGGGCCAGCCGCTGGGCAGCGGAACCGTCACGGTGGACGGGACGAGAAGGGGCGGTCACAGTGACATGGACGTAACCAACTAGGTCGTCGGCATCAGCGACATGCGGTGCGCGCCGCTCAGAGCCGGGCACCGCATCTGGCGATGACCAAGGCAGAGTGGACCATGGCGGCTGCCCCTGGGCGGGCGCCTGAACGCACGCCCAACCCGCAGGGGTTCAGTCTGCCGTGATGCCGGCCTCGCGCACGAGCTGGCGGATGAGGGCCGACTCACGCAGCACCCGCTCGGCGTAGCCCTCGGGGGGCGCGTAGCCGGCCTCGGCGCCGGCGCGCCACAGCTCCGCAGCCACCGCGGGATCCTTCAACGCCTGCGCCAGCGCGTCCACGAGCCGCTCGCGCACGGGCGGTGGAAGCCCGCGCGGGGCGAGCACCGTCACCCAGGAGTCGAGCTCCACACCGGGGTAGCCGGCTTCGGCCACCGTCGGCACCGTGGGCAAGGCGGGCGAACGTTGGGCCGAGGCCACGGCCAGCGCCCGCACGCGACCGGCCTCGATGTGCGGCTTGGCCGCGATGACCCCATCGACGGACAGGGGCACCTGGCCGCCGAGCAGGTCCTGCATGGCGGGCGCGCTGCCCTTGTAGGGCACGTGCACGATGTCGATCCCTGTGCGCCACTTCAGCATCTCGCCCGCCAGGTGGGCCACCGTCGCGTTGCCGAACGACGCGTAGCTGAGCTTGCCTGGCTGGCGGCGCGCCAGCGCCACCAGCTGGCCGAGCGTCTCGACCCCGAGCGACGGGTGGGCCAGCACCACCATCGACAGGCGGCCCACGATCCCGATGGGCTCGAAGCTCGCGAGCGGGTCGTAAGGCAGCGGGCTTCTAAGGGCCGGGGCGATGGTGTAGGTGGTGTTCGAGGTGAACAGCAGGGTGTGGCCGTCAGCCGCCGCACTCGCCACGGCCGCGGCCGCGATGACGGTGCCGGCGCCGGCCTTGTTCTCCACCACCACCGCCTGCCCCAGGCGGCCCGCCAGGCCCTTGGCGACGACACGCCCCGCGATGTCGGCCGAGCCGCCCGCCGGGTAGGGCACCACCAGCGTGATGGGCCGGCTCGGGAATGTCGTTGCCCGGGCCGGCGCGCCGAGCGAGGCCGCCAGCGCGCCCATGGCGGTGAGCCAGGCGCGTCGTCCGTACATCCGCTGGTCCATGGTGGCTCCTTGGGCTGCACCGGCTCAGGCCGGGCCGGGCGGCGGTTCATCGTCACACGTCGTCCACCGCAGCCGCAGCACCCGGCCGATGGCCTGCAGCAGGTCGTCCACGTCCACGGGCTTGGGCACGAAGGCGCTCACGCCGGCCGCCAGGCAGCGCTGGCGGTCGGCCTCGGAGGCGCCCGCCGAGACGGTGATGACCGGCACGTCGGCCAGGCGCGTGTCGGCACGCAGCGCCTGGGTGACCTCCAGCCCGGTCATCCCGGGCATGCCGTTGTCCATGAGGACCAGGTCGGGGCGGCGGGCCCGGGCGATGGCCAGCGCCTGGGGGCCGTCGCAGGCCTCCATCGGCTCGAAGCCCAGGGTGTGCAACAGGTCAACCAGCAGCTGCCGGCTGTCCGCCACGTCGTCCACCACCAGCACGGTGCGCCGCGGCCCCTCGTAGCCCGTCACCCCACCGGGTGGCCCATCGCTGGGCACCTGCGCCAGCACGGGCAGCCGCAGCTCCACCCGGAACACCGTGCCCTCGCCGGGCCGGCTGCACACGGCGAGCGTGCCCGCCATCTGGCGCACCAGCGCGTCGGTGATGGCCAGGCCCAGGCCAGTGCCCTCCACCCGGCGGTGCGCGGCGCCCACCTGCTCGAAGGGCCGGAAGATGCGCTGCAGTTCGTCCTCGCCCATGCCGACGCCGGTGTCCTGCACCTCGAACACCACCCGGGCCTCACTGGGGCCCGACGCCGTCTGCTGCACGCGCAAGGTGACCCCGCCCTGGTCGGTGAACTTCACCGCATTGCCCAGCAGGTTGAGCAGCACCTGGGACAGCCGGCGCTCGTCGGCCTGCACGGTGAGGTCGAGGTCGGCCTGCGCCTCCAGGCGGAATGCCAGGTGGCGGCGCTCGGCCAGGGGCCGCACGGTGTCGGCCACCGTGTCCACCACGCGGCGCAGGTGCACCGGCTCGAGCACCAGGCTGAGCCGCCCGGCCTCGATGCGCGCGAGGTCGAGGATGTCATTGATGAGCGACAGCAGGTGGCGGCCGCTGGTCTCGATGGCGGCCAGGCCCTGGCGCTGCTTGGGCGTCAGGCCGGGGTCCATCTGCAGCAGCTGCGCGTAGCCCAGCACGCCGTTGAGCGGCGTGCGCAGCTCGTGGCTCATGCTGGCGAGGAACGAGGACTTGGCCTCGCTCGCGGCCTCGGCCGCCACGCGCGCGGCGCGCTCGGACTCGGCGCGCCGCCGCTCGGTGAGGTCGAGCACGAAACCCACCGTCTGCGGCTGCTCCCCCTCGAAGAGGATGCCACCCACCAGCACGGGCACCTCGGTGCCGTCCTTGCGCCGCAGCACCTTCTCGTAGGGCGCGAAGCGGCCCTCGCGCCGCAGCGCCTCGGCGGCGCGCTGGTCGGCCTCGCGGTAGGCGGGCGGCGTCATCTCGGCCCAGTTGAGCCGCCCCGCCGCCAGGTCGGCGCGGTGGTAGCCCACCATCTGCAGGAAAGCCTCGTTGGCATCCACGATGCGCCCGTCCAGGTCGGCGAACGGCACCCCGACCAGGTTGGACTCCACCAGCCGCTGCAGCCGCGACTGGCGCTCAGTGGCCGCCTGCTGCGCGCGTTCACGCTCGGCGTTCTCCTGCTTCAGCGCGGCGTACAGCCGGGCCGTCTCCAGCGAGATCGCCGCCTGTGCCGCCAGCATCTCGAGCAGGGCCACCCGGCCGCGCGTGAACGCGTGCGGGCTGAGCCGGTGCTCCAGGTAGAGCACGCCCACCACCACACCGCGCCGCAGCAGGGGCAGCCCCATCACCGAGCGCGGGCGGGCCTGCCGCATGTACGCATCGGCCAGAAAGGGATGCGGGCGCTCGGCGTCGGCGATCAGCACCGGCTCGCGCGTGCGCCGCACGTACTGCACCACCGCCATGGGCAGCAGATCCGGCCATCCGACGTCGCCGGGTCCCACCTGCACCTGCACCTGCGTGCCGTCCACGGTGGCCGCCGCCGCCGGACGCACGGCGCCTCCCTCGTCCAGGAACAGCCAGGCCGCCTGGGCGCCGGCATGGTCGAGCGCGATGCGCATCAGGGCGTCGATCAGGCCCTCGAGCTCGATGCGGCTGGACAGGGCCTGGGTGGCCTTGGCCACCGCCAGCGCGTCCAGCCCGGCGGGGCCGGCGCCCCAGCCGGCGACCAGCGCCGGGTGCGTGGCCTCCAGCGCCCGGGCCTTGATGGCGGCGCCCCACTGGCGGTAGCCGTCGCGGGCCTCCTTGAACAGGGCCATCGCCAGGCGGCGGTCGCCCCGCTCCAGGTGGAAGGCCGCCGCGCGCTCCATGGCCTGCGCCTCGTGCAGGGCGAAGCCGTGGCGGTGCGCCGATTCCACGGCCTGCGCATACAGGCGCGCCGCCGCCGCGTCGTCTCCCTCCACCCGGGCCAGCTCGGCCTGCACCAGGCACAGCCGGTGTCCGAAGTTGAGCGGGCAGGCCTGCGCCAGCACCTCCAGGGCGGCGGCGTCCTGCCTCAGCAGCGTGAGCCGCTCGTCCTGCGGTGGCGCGCCCCGGGGCAGCAGCGCCGCCAGGGACAGCATGCGGTGGTGGCGGTGGGTGACCTCGATGGCCATGCCGGCCAACGGCTCCAGCAGCCGGGCGGCATGGGCGGCCCAGTCGAGCGACTGCAGGTGGTCACCCGCCAGACAGGCGGCCACCTGCTTGAGCACCGCGTGGATGGCCCGCAGCGCGACGGACTGCCAGCGGTCCACCGCGGCGAGGTACTCCACCTCGGAAAAGCCCTCGCCATCGAAGTGCGTCGGCGAGGCCGTCCGCCCCTGCACGGCGAGCGCGAACTGCACCCACGAGCGCAGCAGCATGGGCCACAGGCCCGCCTGCTCCGCGCGCAGGGAGGGCGCGTAGGTCTGGGCGGCCTTCACGATCTCGTCGAGGGAGTCGCCGCACTCCAGCAGGTACTCGACGGCGACCAGCGCGCAGCCGGCCGCGTCGTACAGCGTGCCGGCCTGCAGGCTGGCCTCGAAGCCCTCGTGCAGCAGGCTCAGACCGCTGGCATACGGCTGGGCCAGGAAGAAGCTGCTGGCCAGGTGCGAGAACAGCAGCGATCCCCGCATCGCCCTGGCACCGAGCCGGTCCGCCAGCTGCAGCGACAGGCTGGAGAACGCATAGGCCTCCTGCAGCCGGCCCTCGCCCCGGAGCAGCCGCGGGTACAGCGCGTAGGCCTGGCAGCTGTGCACCGTGTGCCCGTGCTCCAGCGAGTGCCGCACCGCCCGCAGCACCAGCAGCGGGAACAGCGCGGGCCGGCTGTTGCGGGCCGGGAAGAACGCGTCGACCAGCAGGGCGAGCGTGCACTGGTCGTCCGAGGCCTGCGCCGCCGGCAGCTCGAGCAGCTCGGCCGGCCGGCGGCCAGCCAGCGCCCGCTGCACCGCGTGGCGCTCGGCGTCGATCTGCGGCGGCAGGGCCGCATCGTCGGCGGGGAAGGGCATGCCCATGAGCTGCAGCGTGTCCAGCGCACACGCCAGGGCAGGCGCGTAGCGGCTGCACGCCGTGCGCAGGCGCACGCGCGTGCGCTGCACCTGCACGCGCTCGGGGTCGTGGCGGGCATGGGCCAGGGCCTCGTCGAGCAGGCGCTCGCCTTCGTCGGGCTCGCCCGCCAGCGATTCACACTCCGCCAGCATCAGCGCGAGCTCCACGGCCTCGTCGTGCCGGTCGGCCCAGGCACCGGCCGGCTGCAGCAGCCGCGCCAGCCGGAAGTAGGTGCGCGCGGAGGCGAACGCGCTGCTGTCGCGCGCCTTCCTGCCGGCCCGCGCACACAGCGACCACGCCATGACCGCCTCGTCCCCCTGCAGCAGGTGGGCCCCGTGCCGCAGCTGGTGCACGATGTCGAACAGCCGCTCCTCCCGCTCGCCCGCCGTCAGCCGCTGCAGCAGCAGCCGGCCGATCTGCAGATGGACGCCGGGCCGCTCGGCCGCCGGGATGAGCTCGTAGGCGGCCTCACGCACCCGGTCGTGCACGAAGGCCACGCTGCCGTTGACCGGGCCGATCAGTGCGGCCTCCACCGCGGGCGCCAGCAATTCCCCCACGCGCGCCACCGGCACCCCGCTCAAGGCCGCCAGCAGGGGCGTGGTGATCAGGGTGCCCAGGCACGCGGCCTGGCGCAGCATGGCCCGGGTGTCGTCGGGCAGGCGCTGCAGGCGGCGCACCAGCAGCTCCACCACGTTGCCGGCCAGGCCGCGGCCGTCCACGGCCCGCGCGTCCCAGCGCCAGCAACCCGCCGCGGCGTCCCACTTCAGCAGCGCCGCGGCCTGCAGGTCACGCAGGAACTCGACGGTGAACAACGGGTTGCCCGCGGTCTTGCGCTGCACGGCCTCGCACAGGCCGGCGAGGTCTTCCACCGGCGCACCGAGCACCATGGACACGGCGGTGGACAGCTGCGCGCGCGTCCACGGGGCGATGGCCAGGTGCAGCGCCGGCACCTGGCTGGCCTGCCAACGGTCCAACAGGTCCTGCAGGGCAGGCGGCAGCACGCCATCAACGGTCGGGCAGGTGCCCACCACCAGCAGCGGGCCCAGCAGCGGGTCGGCGAGCGCCTCGTCGAGCAGGGCCAGGCTGCCGGGGTCGGCCGCGTGCAGGTCGTCCAGCAGCAGCACCAGGGGCGGGCACGACAGCACCAACGCCCCCATCAGCTGGCGCACGACCAGCTGCAACCGGCGTTGCGACTCCGCCGCCTCGAGCACCGGCACCGCGGGCGTGGGGCCGAGCAGCACGCCCAGGGCCGGCACGAGGGCGACCGCCACGCCGGCGTTCGGCCCCAGCGCCTCGCCGATGCGCAGGCGCCAGGTCCGCACCTCCGGCTCCGAGCCGGCCAGCAGCTGATGCACGAGGCCGTCCAGTGCCCGCATGAGGGCCGAGTACGGCACATCCGCCTGCGCCAGGTCGTACTTGCCTTCGGCGTACCGGCCGCCCAGGGCCAGCACACGCTCGCGCAGCGACTGCGCCACCACGCTCTTGCCCGCCCCCGGTGCGCCCGAGAGCAGCACGCAGCGGCTGCGCCCGGTGCCTGCCACGGCATCCAGCGCGTCACCCAGCGCGCTGATCTCGGGCTCGCGGCCCACCCGCCACACGGGGCCGTCCAGGCGTGGCGGCAGGTCGGCGGCGCCCACCGCAAAGGGCGTCAGGCGGCCCTGCGCATCGGCGGCCTGCAGGCAGCGGTCGATGTCGGCCAGCAGGCCCTGCGCCGACTGGTAGCGGTCTTCCGGCGCCTTGGCCAGCAGGCGGGCCACGATGGCCTCCACGACGGCGGGCAGCTCCGGGGACCACCGACGCAGGGGCTCCGGCGAGCGCGCGACGTGGCAATGCACCCACTCCATGGGGTCGGTGGCGTCGAAGGGCAGCCGGCCGGCGAGCAGCCGGTACAGCAGCACACCGAGTGCGTACAGGTCGGCGCGGGCATCCACCGGCCGGTCGGCCGCGGCGGTCTGCTCGGGCGCCAGGTAGGCCCACGGGTCCGCGGCGTCGGCGCGGCTGGGGCCGCCGGGTTCCGGGCCGTCACCGTCCAGCGGCTCGCACGGGCCGGGGGGCGCGGCACGCGCCACGTCGGCCAGCCACAGCTGCCCCGTGGCCTCGTCGACCACGAAGTTCGCGGGCCGCAGGTCGCGGTGCACCTGCCCGCAGGCGTGCAAGGCCGCCAGGGCCTGGACCGCACCGCGCACGGACGCCAGCACCTGGCGCCATTCACCGGGCGAGGCACCCATGCGGCCAGCCAGCGGGACCGCCGCCCCATCGAGCGCCATGGCGAGCCCGTCGGGCGTGGACACCAGCGCGTGCGGATGGACCACCCCCACCGGCCCCAGTTCGCGCAGCAGGGCGTACCCGCGCCGGAAGGCCGCCTCGTCGATGCCCCGGGCGACCAGCCACAGCCTGGGCAAGGTGTCATCGCCCCGGCGGCCGCGCCCGACGCGCGATGACCGGGTGACCCCCAACCACGCTTCGATGCGCCAGGCGACCACCATCAGGGCTCCCCCTCTGGCCGGGATCTTCGCAGATCCCTCCCGCCGCGGTCACCCCCGGGCCGGCCCGGACGCCCCCGCCACCGCCGCCTGCCTTGACATGGAACAAGCGACGTCCGCGACGTGCCTCAGCCGGGCGGGATGAGCTGCAGAACGCGATCGGCCATGCGCCCCGCCGCCCCGCCGTGGGTGGACATGAAGCGGCGCGCGGCCGCCCGCGCCGCGGCGAGCGTGGCCGCGGCGCCCAGGGCGAGCTGCACCTGGCGCGGCGCGGCCGGGAGATCCGCCACCTGCCACGCCACGCCGCTGGCAGTGGCCTCGCGCGCCGCCTCGGCGAAGTTGAATACCGAGGGGCCGAGCACCATCGGGCAGCCGCAGGCGGCCGCCTCGATGAAGTTGTGCGAGCCGTAGGGGCCGAAGCTGCCGCCTTGCAGGCCCACGTCGGCGAGCGCGAAGTACAGGGGCATCTCGCCCAGGGAATCGCCCAGCCAGACGTCGGCCTGCGCGTCGTGCGGGCCGGGGCCGTCGGGGCCCCAGTCGCTGCGGCGGCTCACCCGCAGCCCCTGCTGGCCCACGAGCGCGGCCACGTCGTCGAAACGCTGCGGGTGGCGCGGCACGATCAGCAGCAGCGGCCGCGGGGTGCCGACCGACACCCAGGCGGCGAGCAACCCGGCCTCCTCGCCCTCACGCGTGCTGGCGGCCACCACCACGGGGCGCGACACGCCGGCCTTCCAGCGGCTGCCCAGGCCCGCCTGCGCCGCATCCGGCCGCACGTCGTACTTGAGGTTGCCCATCACCTGCACCTGCCGCACCCCGGCGGCACGCAGCCGCTCGGCATCGGCCGGCGTCTGCGCCAGCGCCACGGCCAGGCGCTCGGCCGCGGGCCGCAGCAAGGTCGCGAGGCGCCGGCCCTTGGCCGCGCTGCGCTCGGACAGGCGGGCATTGGCGAGCACCATGGGCACCGACGCCCGGCCCGCCTCGTGCAGCAGCACGGGCCAGACCTCGGTCTCCATGAGCACGCCCACCGCCGGCCGGTGGCGGCGCAGGAAGCGCCGCACGGCACCGGGCGTGTCCACAGGCAGCCAGGCCTGGTGGTCACCCGGCTGCAACAGGGCCGCCCCGACGGCGCGGCCGGTGGCCGTGCCGTGGGTGAGCAGCAGGCGCACGCCGGGCCGCCGCTCACGCAGGGCGGCCACCAGCGCGGCCGCGGCGCGCGTCTCGCCCAGCGAGACGGCATGCACCCACACGGCCCCGGGCACGGTGCGCGGCCCGAAGCCCAGCCGCTCGCCGAGCCGCTGGCGGTAGCCGGGCTCGCGGCGACCGCGCCACCACAGGCGCGCCAGCAGCAGCGGCGTCAACAGCCGCCACAGCGTGGCGTAGGCCAGGCGCGCGATCAACGCCGTCATGGGCATGGGCAGCGGCCCCGCGGCCCCGGGGCGATGGGCGGTGCTCAGTGCGCCGCCGCGGCGAACTGGGCGTCGGGCTTCACCTCGCGCAGCGCGGCCATGAAGTCGCGCTCGATGCGGTGCAGCGCTTCCTCGGTGTGGCCTTCGAAGCGCATCACCAGCACCGGGGTGGTGTTGGACGCCCGCACCAGGCCGAAGCCATCGGGGTAGTCGGCGCGCAGGCCGTCGATGGTGCCGATCTCGGCGCCCGGAAACTTCGCCGTCTCGCGCAGCTTCTCGATCACGGCGTGCGGCTCACCCTCGACGCAGGGCACGTTCAGCTCGGGCGTGCTGAAGCTGGTGGGCAGGCCATTGAGCACGGCGCTGGGGTCGTCGGAGCGCGACAGGATCTCCAGCAGCCGGCCGGCCGTGTACATGGCGTCGTCGAAGCCGTACCAGCGCTCGGCGAAGAAGATGTGGCCGCTCATCTCGCCCGCGATCGGCGCGCCGGTCTCCTTGAGCTTGGCCTTGACCAGCGAGTGACCGGTCTTCCACATCATCGGCACGCCGCCCGCCTTGCGCACGTCGGGCGCCAGGCGCTGGCTGCACTTCACGTCGTAGATGATGGTGCCGCCCTTGACGCGGGTGAGGATGTCGCGTGCGAAGAGGATGAGCTGGCGGTCGGGGTAGATGATCTGCCCGTCCTTGGTGACCACGCCCAGGCGGTCACCGTCGCCGTCGAAGGCCAGGCCCAGCTCGGCGTCAGTGGCGTGCACCACCTTGATGAGGTCGGCCAGGTTCTCGGGCTTGGAGGGGTCGGGGTGGTGGTTCGGGAAATCGCCGTCGACCTTGGAGTACAGGTCGATCACCTCGCAGCCCAGCGCCCGCAGGATGGCCGGCGCGGTGGCGCCGGGGATGCCGTTGCCCGAGTCGACCACGATCTTCATCGGCCTCGAGAGCTTGCAGTCGCTGGTGATGCGGTGGGCGTACTCGGGGATCACGTCCATCGCCGCGATGCGGCCCCGGCCCGTGGTGTAGTCCTCGGCCTCCATGCGGCGCCGCAGGCCCTGGATCTCGTCGCCGTAGATCGCGCGGCCGGCGAGCACCATCTTGAAGCCGTTGTAGTTCTTCGGGTTGTGGCTGCCCGTCACCTGGATGCCGCTGGAGCAGCCATGGCGGGCGCGCGTGGCGGCCACGTAGTAGACGATGGGCGTGGTGACGGCGCCCAGGTCCACCACGTCCAGGCCGGTGGAGGCCAGGCCGCGCATCAGCGCCGCCGCCAGGCCGGGGCCGGAGACGCGGCCGTCGCGGCCCACGGCCACGGCCTTCTCGCCGGCCTTGAGCGCCTCGGTGCCGAAGGCACGGCCGAGGTGCTCGGCGAACTGCTCGTCGAGGGCCTGGCCGACGATGCCTCGGATGTCGTAGGCCTTGAATGCGGATGCTGCAACCTTCATGGGGTGTTCTCTCCTTGTGGCGGGCGCGATTGTAGGCAGGGGCCGTTTCGGGGCTGTTACGTGCGGCGTGGGGGGGGTGAAGCACGCCCCGTGCCGGCGAGCGCCGCCACGCGCTCGCCGTTCGTCGGCCGGGCTGTCGATCCGTCGCGGCCCCAGGGCACCGCGCCCGGGCCGCTGCCTACACTGCGCCGCCATGGACAGCCCCCTCTCGCTCGACACGCTGCGGCGCTCCTGGCGCAGCTGGACCTCCATCGACCTGGAGGTGGAAGGCCCCGCCTGGCTGCAGCTGGTGTGGAGCGGCCTGTTCGCCATCGCCTGCGCCCTGATGTTCACCGTCTTCGGCATGGTGATGATGGGGCGCGGCCAGTGGGACGACCCCAGCCGGTGGTGGCGCTGGTTCCAGGTGAACCTGTTCGTCAGCGCGGTGATCGCCTACGGCATCCACGGGCTGTTCGAGCTGCTCATCCGCTGGATCGGGCCGGCCCGCATCAAGAGCTGGCCCGAGGGCCGGCGGGCGCTGTTCTTCGTGTCGGTGCCGCTGTTCGGCGTGGCCACGCTGTGGCCCACGGCCGTGTGGCTGCTGGGGATGCACGTGGGCACGGCCACCATGCAGGTGAACATGGGCTTCATCGCCTTCGCGCTGATGTTCAGCCTGGTGATGTTCCTGTACTTCGGCGGCAAGGCCCGGCTGGAGATGGCCAACCGCCGCGCGGCCGAGGCGCAGCTGAAGCTGCTGCAGGGCCAGATCGAGCCGCACTTCCTGTTCAACACCCTGGCCAACGTGGTGGGCCTCATCGACCACGAGCCCGAACGGGCGCGGCGCATGCTCGAGAGCTTCATCGACTACCTGCGCGGCTCGCTGGGCGGCCTGCGCAACGAGCGCCACACGCTGGGCCAGGAGATGGCGCTGGTCGAGGCCTACCTCGGCGTGCTCGCCCTGCGCATGGACGACCGCCTGCGGGTGCGCATCGAGGTGCCCGACGCCCTGCGCGCCACGCCGCTGCCGGCCGTGCTGGTGCAGCCGCTGGTCGAGAATGCCATCCACCACGGCCTGGAGCCCAAGGTCGAGGGCGGCGAGATCGTGGTGCGCGCCGAGGTGCACGGCCATCGCCTGCACATCGAGGTGCTCGACGATGGCCTGGGCCTGCGCCCGGCGAGCGCCCCCGCGCGCCGCACCGGCGGCGCGGGCGCCGCCCTGGCCAACATCCGCGAACGACTGGCCGCGGCCTATGGCGCATCGGCCGGCCTCACGCTCACCGAGCGGCCCGGCGGCGGCGTGTGCGCCCGCCTCACCCTGCCCTGGCCGGTGCCGCCGACGCTCACCTGACGGTGGCCCGCGGGCCAGCCCCCCACCGCCGCTCTCGCCAAACACCAAGCCCGACGTCACGCCCATGACCCCGCCCACCGCCCTCATCGCCGACGACGAACCGCACCTGGTGCGCCACCTGCAGCAGCAGCTCGCGCCACTGTGGCCGGAGTTGCAGATCGTGGCCACCGCGCGCAACGGCCTGGAGGCCGCCGCCGCCATCGCCGAACACCAGCCCGACCTGGCCTTCCTGGACATCCGCATGCCGGGCCTCACGGGGCTGGAGGTGGCGCAGGGCGTCGAGGGACGCACCCGCGTGGTGTTCGTGACGGCCTATGACGAGTTCGCTGTGCAGGCCTTCGAGCACGCGGCGCTGGACTACCTGCTCAAGCCGGTGACGGCCGAGCGCCTGGGCCGCTCGGTGCAGCGCCTGCGTGCGGCCCTGCAGGCGCCCGCCGACGAGCCCGACGCGCGCCTGGCCGAGGCCCTGCGCCGGCTGCTGCCCGCGGCCCCCGCCCCTGCACCGGCCGGCGCGCCCGGCCGCCTGCGCTGGATCCGCGCCAGCGCGGGTGAGCTCACGCACCAGGTCGCCGTGGACGAGGTGGTGTGCTTCCAGGCCGACGACAAGTACACCTGCGTGCACACGGCCGGTGGCAAGGAGCACCTCATCCGCACCCCCATCACCGAGCTGGCCGGGCAGCTCGATCCGGAGCAGTTCTGGCAGGTGCACCGCTCCACCCTCGTCAACCTGGCGTTCCTTGAGAGCACGCGGCGCGACGAGGCGAGCCGGCTGTGGCTGCGCCTGCGCGGGCTGGCCCAGGAGCTGCCCGTCAGCCGCGCCTACGTGCACCTGTTCAAGGCCATGTGAGCCGCGGGGCGCCGGCACCGGCCCGGCCGGCTATGCTGCGCGAGGCACAGGTCCGAAAACGGCGAGTCACGGCAGCGACCGGGGCCAACAATGCCGCCATGCCCCCCGCCCCGACCCTCCAGCCCGACGCCGCCTACCGCGTGCTGCAGACCCACGACGCCCGCTTCGACGGCCGGCTGTTCGTGGGCGTCACGTCCACCGGGGTGTACTGCCGGCCGGTGTGCCGGGTGAAGCTGCCGCGACGCGAGAACTGCCTGTTCTTCCCGCACGCCGCGGCCGCCGAGCACGCGGGCTTCCGGCCCTGCCTGCGCTGCCGGCCCGAGCTGGCCCCCGGCCTGGCCGCCACCGACTCCTCCGATGCGCTGGCCCACGCCGGCGCACGGCTCATCGAGCACGCCGTCGCCCAGGGCGAGCCGGTGGCCCTGCCTGCCGTGGCCGCCCGGCTGGGCGTGACCGACCGGCACTTTCGTCGTGTCTTCCAGGCGGCCTACGGCGTGAGCCCGGTGGATTGGCTGGCCACCCAGCGGCTGCTGCTGGCCAAGCGCCTGCTCACCGACACCGACCTGCCGGTGACCCGCGTGGCGCTGGCGGCGGGCTTCGGCAGCCTGCGCCGCTTCCATGCCGCCTTCGCCGAGCGCTACCGGCTCGCTCCCACCGCCCTGCGCCGCGGCGCGGCGGCGCCCGCCGAGGCAGGCCGCGTGCACGCCACCGAGCCGGTCACCGTGCGCCTGGCCTGGCGGCCGCCCTACGACCATGCGGCCATGGTCGAATTCCTGTCCGCGCGGCCCCTGGCCGGGGTGGAGGCGGTGGCCGCCGACCGCGACGGCCCCGTGTGGCGCCGCACGCTGGCCCTCACCGACACGCAAGGCCAGCGCCATGCGGGCTGGCTGGCGCTGCGCTGGCGACCGGACGCCCACGAGGTGGCCGCCACCGTGAGCCCCCACCTCGCCCCGGTGCTGGGCGCGGTGATCGAGCGTCTGCGGCACCTGCTGGACCTGAACGCCGACACGCTGCCGATCGAGCAGGCCCTGGCCGGGCTGCCGGTGGCCCTGCGCCGCGGGCTGCGCGTGCCCGGCTGCCTGGACGGCTTCGAGACGACGGTGCGCATCGTGCTGGGCCAGCAGGTCACCGTGGCGGCCGCCTGCACGCTCGCCGGCCGGCTGGTGCAGCGCTTCGGCGAGCCGCTGGCCACCCCCTTCGCCGAGCTCAACCGGCTGTTCCCCACGCCGCAGGCGCTGGCCGAGGCGACGCCCGAGGCCATCGGCACGCTGGGCATCGTGCGCACGCGGGTGGCCGCCCTGCAGGCCCTGTCCCGGGCGGTGGTGCAAGGCCATCTCTCGCTCTCGCCGGCCGCGCCCATGGCCGACACGCTGGCCGCGCTGCGCGCGCTGCCGGGCATCGGCGACTGGACGGCCGAGCTGGTCGCCCTGCGCGTGCTGGCCTGGCCCGATGCCTTCCCGGCCAGCGACATCGGCGTACGGCGCGCCCTCGGCGCCGCCGATGCCGCCAGCGCCGCCGCCCAGGCGCAGGCCTGGCAGCCCTGGCGTTCCTACGCCGTGATGCAGCTGTGGCAATCCGCCGCCGCCTGACCGAAAGCCCCCGCCATGACACCCACCCACCTCGTCGCCCAGGCCACCGTGCCCAGCCCGCTGGGCCCCCTGCTGCTGGTCGCCAGCGCGCAGGGACTCGCCGGCTGCTGGTTCACCGACCAGCGCCACCACCCGGGCCCGCTCGCCGTGCCGGTGGACGCGGGCCATCCGCATATCGCCCAGGCCGTGGCCGAGCTGGCCGACTATTGGCGCGATGCCGGCACGGCCCGCTTCCGCGTGCCCCTGGACCCCGCCGGCACGCCGTTCCAACAGGCGGTGTGGCAGGCGCTGCGCGCCATCCCACCCGGCCGATGCAGCGGCTACGGCCGCCTGGCGGCCGACCTGGGCCTGCCGCAGGCCGCGCGTGCGGTGGGTGCCGCGGTGGGGCGCAACCCGCTGTCGGTCATCGTGCCCTGCCACCGGGTGCTGGGCAGCGACGGCTCGCTCACCGGCTACGCGGGCGGCCTGGCGCGCAAGCAGGCGCTGCTGCAGCACGAGGGCCACGCCCTGGCGCCGACCGCGCCGACCGCGCTGACCGCCGCGGAGTGCGCATGAAGCCGCGCGACCTCACCGAGCTGCTGCTGCTGGCCGCCATCTGGGGCGGCTCCTTCCTCTTCCTGCGCCTGGGTGCGGCCGATTTCGGCGCGGTGGCGCTGGCCGGCCTGCGTGTGCTGGGGGCCTCGCTGTTCCTGCTGCCCATCCTGCTGCAGCGCGGCGAGTGGCCCGCCCTGCGCCGCCACTGGCGCGCCATCGCGGTGGTGGGCGTGGCGAACTCGGCCATCCCCTTCCTGTGCTTTGCCTACGCGGCGCTGCACATCACCGGCGGGCTGTCGGCCATCTTCAACGCCACCACGCCGCTGTGGGGCGTGCTCATCGCCTGGGCCTGGCTGAAAGACCGCCCGGGCGGCTGGCGGCTCGTGGGCCTGGCGATCGGCTTTGCCGGCGTGCTCTGGCTGGCCGGCGACAAGGCGGATCTGCGCCCGGGCGCGGGCGGCGGCGGAGCCGCCCTGGCCATCGGCGCGTGCCTGCTGGCCACGCTCATGTACGGCCTGGCCGCGAGCCTGACCAAGCGTTTCCTCACTGGCGTGCCGCCCATGGCCCTGGCCACCGGCAGCCAGCTCTCGGCCACCGTCGTGCTGGCGCCGCTGATGCTGTGGCAGTGGCCGGCGCAGCTGCCCGGGCCCGGCCCCTGGGCCGCCGTGGCGGCACTCGCATTGCTGTGCACCGGCGTGGCCTACATCCTGTACTTCCGGCTCATCGCGGCCATCGGCGCCACCCACGCGCTGGGCGTGACCTACCTCATTCCCGCGTTCGCCATGGCCTGGGGCGGCCTGTTTCTCGGCGAAACTGTGGACGCGACGATGGTCGGCGCCTGCGCGGTGATCCTCGCCGGCACCTCGCTGGTCACCGGGCTGTGGCGGCCCCGCTGGCCGCTCGCGCCCGCCCGCCCCCGCCCCTGAACCCGCCCTGCCGACGACGCCCAAGGAGCCGCCCGCACCGATGGAACTGATGAGCCGCGAATGGCTGGCCGGCTTCTGGTCGCAGCCGCTGATCGCCGCCAACCTGGCGGTGTTCCTGAACCTGCTGGGCGCGCTCGCGCTGGGGCTGCTCGTGGGCTACGAGCGCGCCTACCACGGCCGGGCCGCCGGCATGCGCACCTACGGCATCGTGTGCATGGCCTCGGCCGCGCTCACGGTGTTCGCCGGCTACCCCGAGTTCTGGTACGGCGGGCAGCACCCGGTGCACGGCGTGCTCGACCCCACGCGCGTCGTGCAGGGCATCGTCACCGGCGTGGGCTTCCTGGGTGCCGGGCTCATCATGAAGGAAGGCCTGAGCATCAGCGGCCTGACCACGGCCGCCTCGATCTGGGCGGCCAGTGCCATCGGCGTGCTGGTGGGCGTGGGCTTCTTCGGCGCGGCCATCCTACTGTCACTGCTGTCGGCGGCGCTGATGATGTGGGGCGCGCGGGTGGAGGCGCGCCTGCCGTCGCGGCACGCGGTGGGCGTGCAGCTGCGCTTCGCTGCCGGCCATGCGCCGCGCCAGGCCGAGCTGGCCGCCTGGGCCGAGGGCCTGGGCTATGAGCTGGCGACGGGCTCGATCACCATCACCGAGGAGGCGGGCCGCATCGAGTGGCGCTTCGTGGCGGTGGCGCGCAGCACGCGGCGCGCGGCCACCCTGCCCGAGCTGGCCGAGGCGCTGCGCGGGCGGCCCGAGGTGGCGCAGTTCCACCTGGCGCACGCACGCAACTGATCGGCGACAGCCGCCGGCCCCCACGGGCCTGGCTTGATCTGTGGCAAGACGCGCCACCGGGCCGGATGCGACGCTTGGGCCGCCTGCCGTCTCGAGAAAGCCCCGCCATGACGCCCGCCACCCTGCGCATCCTGCACGACGAACACGCCGCCCTGGCGGCCATGCTGCGCTCCCTGCTGCTGCTGCTGGCGCAGCACCGGCGCGAGCGCACCCTGCCTGACTTCGCCGCGCTGCGGGCCATCCTGTTCTACCTGGACGAGTTCCCCGAGCAGCGCCACCACCGCAAGGAAACCGAGCTGCTGTTTCCGCGCCTGCGCGAGCGCACGGCCGAGGGCGCCGAGCTGCTGGCCAAGCTGGACCGCGACCACGAACACAGCGAGCGCGCGGTGCGCGAGCTGGAGCATGCACTGCTGGGCTTCGAGATGATGGGCGAGCCGCGCCGCGCCGCCTTCGAAGAGGCGGCCGAGCGTTATGTGGACGCCTACCTCACGCACATGCAGCACGAGGAGCAGGAGATCCTGCCGCTGGCCGAGCGCGCCCTCACGGCCGACGACTGGGCCGCCCTGGACGCCGCCTTCGGCGAGAACCGCGACCCGCTCACCGGCCACGCGCCGGACGAGGCCTACCGCGCGCTGTTCACGCGCATCGCGCACCTGGTGCCCGCGCCCATCGGCCTGGGGCCGGCCACACGCTGACCCCGCCGCGGGCGGGCGTCACGCCCCCAGCAGCTCGCGCACGCCCTCGGCCAGCGCCTGGGCGAGCGGGATGGCGTTTGTGGGGTGCGCGACCGTGTCGCCGCTGACCACCCGCGCCGCGCCGGCTTCGCGCAGCGCCTCGGCCGCGCCCGGCGCGAACAGCGCGTGCACCGCCACGCACACCGGCGCGGCCATGCCGGCGCGGCGCAGGTGGGCCACGGTCTCGGCCAGCGTGCGGCCGGTGGAGATGATGTCGTCCACCAGCACCGGCGTGTGGCCGGCCCAGCGCGCCACATCGGGCACCGACCCCTCCACGTCGCGGTCGCCACGGCGCTGCTTGGTGAGCACGATGGCGGGCGCGCCGGCCCGGTCGGCCACGTCGCGCACCCACTGGCCACTCTCCTCGTCGGGGCCCACGAGCAGCGGCCGCGCCACCTCGCGCGCGATCCAGTCGGCGATGGCGGGTGCGGCGCGCACGTGGCGGCAGGGCACGCCGTAGACGTCCTCCAGCCGGGCGATCCGGTGCAGGTGCGGGTCCACGGTGGCCAGGCCGTCCACCGCGGCGCTGAGCCAGCGCGCCACATGCGCGGCACTGGCGGTCTCGCCCGGGTGGAAGGCGATGTCCTGCCGCATGTAGCAGAGGTAGGGCGCGGCCAGCAGCACGCGCGAGGCGCCGGCTTCGCGCGCGGCCTGGGCCAGCAGCATCAGCGGCACCAGCTTGTCGTCCGGGCGGTCCAGGCTGCAGGCGATGACCACCGGGCGGCCGGCCACCGGACTCTCCACCCGCACGAACGATTCCGCATCGGGAAACCGCCGCACGGTGGCCTCGCCCAGCACGCCGGGCAGGGCCTGCACCAGCGTCGCCGCCAGCGCCTCCTGCCCCGGCCCGGGCAGCACCACGGGCAGCCCGCTCCCGGCCGCCGTCATGCCACGGCCCCCGCCACGGTCTCGTCGGCCAGGTCCACCAGCGGGTGGCCGTCGAGGTACTGCAGCGCGTAGGCCAGCTCACCGGGCGCGTCGGCATGCACGGTGATGAGCGGCTGCCCGATGCGCACCACGTCGCCCAGGCGCACATGCAGCTCCAGGCCGGCCGCCGGCGAAGCAGGCGCACCGGCCAGCTTGGCCACACGCGCCAGCAGCCGGCTGTCGATGGCCTGCACCCGGCCCTCGGCCTCGGCGGCCACCACATGGCGCCAGGGCGCCACCGGGGGCTCGCGCAGGCCGCCCTGCGCCTCGCAGATGGCCTGGAAGCGCGACCACGCGGCGCCGCTGTCCAGCAGCCGGGTGGCCTCGGCGCGGCCCCGTCCCGCCAGCGAGGGCTGGCAGAACTCCAGCAGCGCGCCAGCCAGTGCGAGCGCGCGCTCGCGCAGGTCGGCCGGCGCGCCGGGCGCGCCACGCAGCACCGCCAGCACGTCGTGCGCCTCCAGCGCCGGGCCGATGCCATGGCCCACGGGCTGGGTGCCCACGGTGCGCATCACCTTCAGCCGCAGGTCGAACACGGCCGCCACCTGCACCAGCATGGATTCGAGGCAGCGGAAGTCGGCCTCGGTGCGCACCTTCGCCGTGGGGCCCACGGGCACGTCGATGACCGCATGGGTGGCCCCGGCCGCGATCTTCTTGGACAGCACCGACGCCACGAGCTGCGCGTCGCTGTCCAGGTCCAGCGGGCGCTCCACGCGGATCAGCATGTCGTCGGCCGGGCTCAGCGACAGCGCGCCGCCCCAGACGAAGCAGCCGCCCTCGCGCTCGACCACGCGGCGCATGGCGGGCACGTCCAGCGCCACGGTGGTGAGCGTCTCCATCACGTCGGCCGTGCCCGCAGGCGAGGTGATCGCGCGCGACGAGGTCTTGGGCATGGTCAGGCCCGCCGCGGTGACGATGGCCACCACGATGGGCGTGGTGCGGTTGCCGGGCAACCCGCCCACGCAGTGCTTGTCGGCCACCACGTCGCGGCCCCAGTCGATGACCTCGCCGGCATCGACCATGGCGCGCGTCAGGCCGATGGTCTCCTGCACGTCCATGCGCCCGCCCGCGCAGGCAGCCAGGAAGGCGGCGATGTGGGTGTCGGGGTAATGGCCGGCGGCGATGTCGGCCACGATGCGGCGCAGGTCCGCGTCCTCCAGCCGGTGGCCGTAGATCTTGGCCCGCACGGGGCTCATGGAATCGAGCGCCGGCGCATGCGTCACCGTCACCGCGTCGCCCGATCGCAGGCCCAGCGCGCGCCAGGCGCTGTTGGACAGCCCCGCCTCGCCCACGCTGAGCAGCCCCGGGTCCACCACGTTGAGGGTGGCCACGATGGACCGGTCACCGACGCGCACCTGCACCCGGGCCAGGGCCTCGAAACCTTCGGCGCGGCACACCTGGCAGTCGCGGTGCATGTAGACGACGAACTCCTGCGAGGTCTCGATGCCGATGCGGCGGGCCTTGAGCAGGGGGCGGGAAGCGGCCGCGAGGCCGTCGGGGGAAACATGGCTCATGTGGCGCGCAGCTTATGCCGGGACGGCCCTTCTGTCTTGACCCCAGTCAACCGTGGCCGGGCCCCTCCCCGTAAGCTCGCGGCCATGGACACGACCGACTTCGCCCACCGCGCCCACCCTGCCCCGACCGGCCGCCTCGCGCTCGACCGCCGCCAGCTGCTGCTGGCCGCCGCCGCCGGCCTGCTGCCGGCCTGGGCAGCCGCCACGCCCCGCGCCCCGGGTGCCGCCACGGCCGTGGAGGTGTGGAAGGGCCCCAGCTGCGGCTGCTGCGGCGACTGGATCCGCCACCTGGAGGCCAACGGCTTCCAGGTGAAGGCCCACGACACCGGCAACACCGACGTGCGCCAGCGCCTGGGCCTGGCCGTGAAGTACGGCTCCTGCCACACCGCCCTGGTGGTCGGCTACGCGGTCGAGGGCCACGTGCCGGCGGCCGACATCCGCCGGCTGCTCAAGGAGCGGCCCGCGGCGGTGGGCCTGGCGGTGCCGGGCATGCCCATCGGCTCGCCCGGCATGGACGGCCCCGACTACGGCACCCGCCGCGACCCCTACGACGTGCTGCTGGTGCTGCGCGACGGCAGCGCGCGGGTCTGGCAGAGCTACCGCTGAGCCACCCCGGCTCCGCTCAGCCGCAGCGGCAGCCGCCTCCACCGCAGCCGCCCGCCTTCGGGGCAGCCTCGGCCGCCGTGGCCACCGGCTGGGGCGTGTAGCCCGCGTCCTCGATGGCCCGGGCCAGCGCCGCGGCATCGGCCGCCGCCGGCTCCACGCGCACCAGGTGGCCGGCCAGGTCGACCTCGACGCGGGCCGCTGGGTCGGCGGCCTGCAGCGCCTGGGTGATGGCGCCGACGCAGTGGCCGCAGGTCATGTCCTTGACTTCGAAGGTGAGCATCGCAAACTCCGGGTGAAACGCGCGAACGCGGTGGAAGATGGCGTGATGCTGAACCTTCCCACCGTGGCAAACGCAAGGGATGTGCATTGACCATCCTCAACGCCAGCAGGGAATTGTCGGCCCGCCATTGACCTTTCCATGATGGAAAGGTTGAGCATGGGCGCCTTGTCTGCTTCCGCGGCACCCTGCCTGCCACCCGCCATGTCTGCCCCACCCGTCACCACCTTGCGCCTGCCCGTCGGCGGCATGACCTGCGCCTCCTGCGTGCGGCGCGTGGAGAAGGCCTTGCTGTCGGCCCCCGGCGTCACCGGGGCCAGCGTCAACCTGGCCACCGAGCAGGCCACCGTCACCACCGCCGGCATGCCGGACACGGCCGCGTTGCTGGCGAGCGTGCAGCGCGCGGGCTATGAAGTGGCTACCGTGACCACCCAGCTGCAGGTGGCCGGCATGACCTGGGCGTCGTGCGTGGGGCGCGTGGAAAAGGCGCTGCGCCAGGTGCCGGGCGTGCTGGAGGCGAGCGTCAACCTGGCCACCGAGCGCGCCACCGTGCGCAGCTTGGCCAGCGTGGCCGTGTCCGCGCTGCAGGCGGCCGTGGGCCGCGCCGGCTACGAGGCGCAGCCGGTGGGCACCGAGGGGGCCAGCGCGGCCCCCGTGCGCCCACGCTGGCCCGAGTGGGCCCCGGTGCTGGCCAGCGCGGTGCTCACGCTGCCGCTGGTGCTGCCCATGCTGCTGGATCTGACCGGGCGCCACCTGATGCTGCCGGCCGTCTGGCAGTGGCTGCTCGCGACACCCGTGCAGTTCGTCTTCGGCGCCCGTTTCTACCGCGCGGGCTGGAAGGCCGCACGGGCCGGCAGCGGCAACATGGACCTGCTGGTGGCGCTGGGCACCAGCGCGGCCTACGGCCTGTCGCTCTTCCTGTGGTGGCGCCACGGCGGCCATGACATGCCGCACCTGTACTTCGAAAGCTCGGCCACGGTGATCACGCTGGTGCTGCTGGGCAAGTGGCTGGAGCAGCGCGCCAAGCGGCAGACGGCCGATGCCATCCGCGCGCTCAATGCCCTGCGGCCCGCCACCGCCCGGGTGTGGCGCGACGGCCAGGAGCAGGAGCTGCCGGTCGAGCAGGTGCGCGTGGGCGACGAGGTGGTGGTGCGCCCCGGCGAGCGCGTGCCGGTGGACGGCGAGGTGACGGATGGCCGCAGCCACGTGGACGAGTCGCTCATCACCGGCGAGAGCCTGCCCGTGGCCAAGGCGGTGGGCGACCGCGTCACCGGCGGCGCCATCAACAAGGAAGGCCGCCTGCGCCTGCGCACCCGGGCCGTGGGCACCGAGACCACGCTGGCACGCATCATCCGCCTCGTCGAATCGGCGCAGGCCGCCAAGGCGCCCATCCAGCGCCTGGTGGATCGGGTCAGCGCGGTGTTCGTGCCGGTGGTGCTGGCCATCGCCGCCCTCACCTTCGGCGGCTGGCTGCTGGCCACGGGCAATGCCGAACAGGCGCTCGTCAATGCGGTGGCGGTGCTGGTGATCGCCTGCCCCTGTGCCCTGGGCCTGGCCACGCCCACCGCCATCATGGCCGGCACCGGCGTGGCGGCGCGGCACGGCATCCTCATCAAGGACGCCCAGGCACTGGAGCTGGCCCATGCGGTGCGCACCGTGGCCTTCGACAAGACCGGCACGCTGACCGCCGGCCAGCCTTCGCTGGTGGCCACCGTGCCCGCGCCGGGCATCGACGAGGCCGAGTTGCTGCGCCTGGCCGGCGGCGTGCAGCAAGCCAGTGAACACCCGCTGGCGCAAGCCGTGATCGACCGCGCGATGGCGGCGGGCCTGACGCTGCCCACCGCCGAGGACGCCCAGGCCCTGCCGGGCCGTGGCGTGCAGGCTCGCGTGGGCGGCCGGTCGCTGGCCGTCGGCAGCAGCCGCCTGCTGGCCGAATGGCAGGCCGACGCCGGCACGCTGGCGGCCGAGGCGGCGCGACTGGAAGGCGAGGGCCGCACGGTCTCGTGGCTCATCGAGCGCACCGACGATGCGGCGGGCGCGGCGCGCGTGCTGGGCCTGCTGGCCTTCGGCGACACGCTCAAGCCCTCCGCCGCCGAGGCGGTGGCGCGCCTCCAGGCGCTGGGCATCCGCACCGTGATGCTCACCGGCGACAACGCCGGCAGCGCCCAGGCCGTGGCCAGCGCCCTGGGCATCGACGAGGTGCGCGCCCAGGTGCTGCCCGCCGACAAGGCCGCCGCCGTGCAGGCGCTGCGCGGCCCGGGCGGCGTGGTGGCCATGGTGGGCGACGGCATCAACGACGCCCCGGCCCTGGCGGCCGCCGACGTGGGCCTGGCCATGTCCACCGGCACCGACGTGGCCATGGAGACCGCCGGCATCACCCTGATGCGCGGCGACCCGCGCCTGGTGCCCGAGGCGGTGGACATCTCGCGCCGCACCTGGCGCAAGATCCGCCAGAACCTGTGGTGGGCCTTCGGCTACAACGTGCTGGGCATTCCGCTGGCCGCCGCGGGGCTGCTGAGCCCGGTGATCGCGGGCGCGGCCATGGCCTTCAGCAGCGTCAGCGTCGTCACCAACGCACTCACCCTGCGCCGCTGGCGCCCGGGCTCTCACTGAACCCTGCGCTCGACCCCGCACCGAACGAGGCAACCGCCATGATGAACATCGGACAGGCCGCCAAGGCCACCCAGGTCTCGGCGAAGATGATCCGCCACTACGAGAGCGTCGGCCTGCTGCCCGAAGCCCGCCGCACCGACGCCGGCTACCGCCAGTACGACGACAAGGACCTGGCCACGCTGCGCTTCATCCGACAGTCGCGCGACCTGGGCTTCTCGCTGGAGCAGATCCGCGAGCTGCTGGGCCTGTGGCACAACCGCCGGCGCCCGAGCCGCCAGGTCAAGGCGCTGGCCCAGGCCCACATCGCCGAGCTCGACAGCAAGCTGGCCGAGCTGCAGGCCATGAAGGCCACGCTGGCCCACCTGGTGCAGTGCTGCCACGGCGACGACCGGCCGGACTGCCCGATCATCGACACACTGGCCTCCGGCACGCCCCCCGGGGCGTTGAACTCTGCGCCGGCGGCAGGCTCCAACGGCTGTCACGAGCCCTGAACGCCGCACGATTCCACGATGACCCACCTTCGCGCCCATTCCCTCGCCACCCCGCGCTGGCACCTGGCCGCCGCGGCCCTGCTCACCCTGGCGGCGGCCCCGTGGCTGGCCGGCGCGGCACGCGCGGCCGACGCCCACGACCACAACCACACGGCGGCCGCGGCGCCGGCGGCTGCCGAGCTGGCCGAGGGCGAGGTGCGCCGCGTGGACAAGGCACAGGGCAAGCTGACCCTCAAGCACGGCCCCATCGCCAACCTGTCCATGCCGGCCATGACCATGGTGTTCCGCGTGGCCGACCCGGCCATGCTCGACCGCGTGCAGGACGGCGACAAGGTGCGCTTCAGCGCCGAGCGGCTGAACGGCTTCATCACCGTCACCCGGCTCGACGCGCTGCGCTGACGGTGCCCTGCCCGGGCGGCACGCTCAGGGCAGGCGCAGCACCTCCAGCGCGCTGATCGCCGGCGCCGGCGCGCCCCAGGCCTGGCGGATGTAGGTGGCCACGGCCGCCTGCGCTTCGGCATCGAGCACATGGCCGAACGGCGGCATGCCGTGCGGGCGCGGGTGGCCCGCCGTGGACGGCGCGAAGCCGCCGTGGCGGATCATCTGCAGCACGTTGTGCGGGTCTGCCAGGGTGACCGCGCGGTTGCCGGCCAGCGCCGGGAAGCGGCCCGGCCGACCCTCGCCCTGGTCGCCATGGCAATCGGTGCAATGGCGCGTGTACAGGCGCTGGCCCAGCTCGCGCTGGGCAGCCGGCGCCTGCACGGCCATCGCGCGGGCCACCGGGCGCTCGGGCAGCGTGGCCAGGTAGCGTGCCATGGCCAGCGCATCGTCGGGCGTCAGGTGCTGGGTGCTGGCGAACACCACCTCGGCCATGGGCCCCGACACCGACGCGCCGGGCACCGTGCCGTCGCGCAGCAGGCGCGCGGTGGTCTCCAGCGGCCAGCGCTGCACACCCGCCTGCTGCGGATCGGCCAGTGACGGCGCCACCCAGTCGCCCGCGGGCATGGGCCCGCCCAGCCAGGCCTGCTCGTCGCGCACGCCGCCCAGCCGGTCACGCGGCGAGTGGCAGGCGGCGCAGTGGCCCAGCCCCTCGACGAGGTAGCGGCCGCGCTGCCAGGTCGCGTCCTGGCCGGGCACGGGCCTGGGCAGGGCGTCGGCGGGGCGGAAGTACAACGCCCGCCACACCGCCAGCGCGGCCTGCGTGCCGTACGGGAAGCGCAAGGCATGCGGCCGCTGGGGCTGCACCACCGGCGGCACGCTGCGCAGGTAGGCCAGCAAGGCGTCGGCGTCCTCGCGCGTCACCTGCGTGAATTGCGGGTAAGGAAACGCCGGGTACAACAGGCGCCCGTCGCGCGAGCGGCCATGGTGCAACGCGCGCCAGAACTCGTCTGACGTCCACGCGCCCAGCCCCGTGACCGGGTCGGGCGTGAGGTTCGGGCTGTACACCGTGCCGAAGGGCGTGGTGACCGCGCGGCCACCGGCCAGCGCCGGGCCACCGGGCGCGGTGTGGCAGCCGATGCAGTTGCCCACCCGGGCCAGGTAGGCGCCTTGCGCGACCTGGGCGGCGGTGGCCGGCGCGCGCGTGGCCTCCGGCCGCAGCGGCGCCTCGCCGCGCACGTTGAGCGCTGCCACCCAGGCGCCCATCACCATGCCGAGCACACCCAGGCCGGCCAGCACCGCCACCACGCGGCCGGCACGCGAGCGGCGCCATTCGGCGCGCGACGTCGTCATGGCAGCGCACTGCCGCAACGCAGCGGCAGGGGCGTGGATGGGGCCGGTGCGGGCCGCGCGCCGGGCAGGGTCGGCTGCGCGGCCAGCCAGCGCGCGATCAGGCCCACTTCCTCGGCACTCAGGCGGCCGGCCATGTCGGCCATGCAATCGGGCGCATGGGCGCGGCGCTGGCCGGTGCGCCAGGCGCCCAGCTGGCCGATGAGGTAGTCGGCCGAGAGCCCCGTGAGCCCGGGCGTGGCCGGCAACCGGCCGGCGAGTGCCTCGCCATGGCAGGTGGTGCACGCGGGCAGCCGACGCTCCGGCACCCCCTGCCGCACCAGCTGCTCGGCGCGCGCGCGATCGTCGGGCGTGAGCCGGTCGGGCGCGGGCGGCGGATAGGGCAGGTCCAACGATGCGAAGTGGCCCGCGATCTCCTGCAGGTAGGCGGGCGAGAGGTGCTGCACCAGATGCTGCATGGCCTCGTTGTGCCGGCGACCCGCCTGGAAGTTGAGCAGCTGGTGGTACAGGTAAGCGGCCGGCTTGCCCGCGATGCGCGGGAAGTAGCCCCCCGGCGTGGCCCGGCCCTGCGGCCCGTGGCAGGCCGAACAGGCCTGCACGCGCTCGGCCATGCCGGAGGCCGCAGCCGGCAGCGTCGGCTCGGCCGCCCGGGCGGCCGGCCACGGGGCCGCGCCCAGCAGCATGGCGGCCATGAGCACCCGCGCGGATGCGCCCGGCGCGCGCCGCGTCATCCGCGCGCGCCGCGCGCCACGCGCGGGGCGCGGGCCGGGCGGGTGAATGCCTTGCGCTCCTGCGCCTGGCGTTCCAGCTGCCGCGCGATGTGGCCGCAGACCAGATCGCACAGCGCGTAGACGGATTCGTCGGCGATGCGGTAGTACACCGCCGTGCCGCGGCCTTCGCGCTCGACCAGGCCGCGCCGCATCAGCAGCGAGAGGTGGCGCGAGACGTTGGCCGACGTGGTGCCGGTGGCCTGGGCGAGGTCGCCCACGTTGCGCTCGCCGTCACGCAGCAGGTTCAGGATCTGCAGGCGCGTCGGCTCGGACAGCGCCTGGAAATGGGCCGCGACCTGGGCGAGCGCCTCGGGGGGAAGGCCTTGCATGGAGACTGGAGAAAGGGAGAGTTCGCCCGCCATCATGCCTCACGCCTGGGCAGCCACACGGGTGCTCATGATATTGACTATTTGCGTAATCACGCAAATACTGAATGTACCGCCACCACTTCACGAGCGGACAGCACAGGAGACTCCCCATGGCCCACATCGTCGTTCTGGGCGCCGGCATCGGCGGCATGCCCACCGCCTACGAGCTGCGCGCCGCCCTCGGGCGCGAGCACCGCATCACCGTGATCAATGCGGTGGACTACTTCCAGTTCGTGCCCTCCAACCCCTGGGTGGCAGTGGGCTGGCGCGACCGCGACGCCATCACGCTGCCCATCCAGCCGGTGCTCGAGAAGAAGGGCATCGGCTTCATCGGCCAGCCGGCCACGCGCATCGATGCCGAGGCGCGCTGCGTGGAGCTGCAGGACGGCCAGCGGGTCGACTACGACTACCTGGTGATCACCACCGGCCCCCGCCTCGCCTTCGAGGAGGTGCCGGGCGCCGGGCCCACCGGCGGGCACACCCAGTCCATCTGCACCGTGGACCACGCCCAGCACGCGCACGCCGAGTACCAGCGCTTCCTCGAGGCGCCCGGCCCGGCCATCATCGGCGCCATGCCGGGCGCCTCGTGCTTCGGCCCGGCCTACGAGTTCACCTTCATCTTCAGCCGCGACCTGCAGAAGCGCCGCCTGCGCCACAAGGTGCCCATCACCTTCGTCACCTCCGAGCCCTACATCGGCCACCTGGGCCTGGCGGGGGTGGGCGACTCCAAGAGCATGCTCGAGAGCGAGCTGCGCAACCACGACGTGAAGTGGATCTGCAATGCGCGGGTCACGCGCGTGGAGGCGGGCCGCATGTTCGTGACCGAGCTCGACGACATGGGCCAGGTCAAGCGCGAGCATGAGCTGCCCTTCCACTACAGCATGATGCTGCCGGCCTTCAAGGGCGTGGACGCGGTGGCCGGTGTGCCGGGCCTGTGCAACCCGCGCGGCTTCGTGCTCATCGACGAACACCAGCGCAGCGTGAAGTACCCGACCATCTTCGCCGCCGGCGTGTGCGTGGCCATCCCCCCGGTGGAGGCCACGCCCGTGCCCACCGGTGCGCCCAAGACCGGCTACATGATCGAATCCATGGTCACCGCCATCGTGCATAACATCGCCGCCGACCTCGCCGGCCAGCCGGCCACGGCCAAGGGCACCTGGAATGCGATCTGCCTGGCCGACATGGGCGACACGGGCGCCGCCTTCGTGGCGCTGCCGCAGATCCCGCCGCGCAACGTGAACTGGTTCAAGAAGGGCAAGTGGGTGCACCTGGCCAAGATCGCCTTCGAGAAGTACTTCCTGCACAAGATGCGCAGCGGCAGCTCCGAGCCCGTGTACGAGAAGTACGTGCTCAAGGCCCTGGGCATCACGCGCCTTCTGCCACACCGAGACTGACCGACCCCTGAAGGATTCCGCATGACCTTTCCCTCCCCGCAACTGGCCCCGCCGCAATGTGCCGACGCCCTCGAGCACGGCGCCTGGCTGGTCGACGTGCGCGAGCCGCACGAGGTGCAGCGCCTGGCCTTCGACCACCCGCGCTGCCTGGCCATGCCCCTGAGCGAGTTCCAGAAGCGTTTCCCCGAGTTGCCGCGTGACCAGCCGCTGGTCATGGCGTGTGCCGCCGGCGGCCGCAGCTTCCAGGCCATGCAGTTCCTGGCGCACCACGGCTACACCCAGGTGGCCAACCTGGCCGGCGGCATCGGTGCCTGGGCGGCGCACGGGCTGCCGGTGCGCCACGGGAGCTGAGCCCATGACTGCGCCGACGAACGCCCCGCAGGTCGAGTCGTTCTACGACCCCGACACCTGCACCTTCACCCACCTCGTGCTCGACCCGGCCACCCGCGCCTGCGCGGTGGTGGACAGCGTGCGCGACTACGACCCGAAGTCCGGCCGCACCGGCACGCGCAGCGCCGACCGCGTCATCGCCCGCGTGCGCGAGCTGGGCGCCACGCTGCAGTGGGTGCTCGAGACGCACGTGCACGCCGACCACCTCTCGGCCGCGCCCTACCTGCAGCAGGCGCTCGGCGGCCAAGTGGCCATCGGCAGCCGCATCACCACCGTGCAGCGCACCTTCGGCACGCTGTTCAACGCCGAGCCCGCGTTCCGCCCCGACGGCAGCGCCTTCGACCGCCTGTTCGACGACGGTGACACCTTCCGCATCGGCGAGCTGCCCGTACGGGTGATGCACACGCCGGGCCACACGCCCGCCTGCACCGCCTACGTGGTGGGCGACACGCAGGGCAGCGGCGCCGCGCCGGTGGTGTTCGTCGGCGACACGCTGTTCCGGCCCGACTACGGCACGGCGCGCTGCGATTTCCCGGGCGGCGATGCCGCGGTGCTCTACCGCTCCATCCAGCGCCTGCTCGCCCTGCCGCCCGCCACCCGGCTGTACCTGTGCCACGACTACCCGGCCGCGGGCCAGCCGCCGCGCGCCTCGTGCACCGTGGCCGAGCAGCGCATGGCCAACATCCACGTGCACGAGGGCGTGGCCGAAGCCAGCTTCGTGGCCATGCGCCAGGCGCGCGACGCCACGCTCGCCATGCCGGTGCTGCTGCTGCCCTCGGTGCAGGTGAACATGCGCGCCGGGCACTGCCCGCCGCCCGAGGACAACGGCCGGCGCTACCTCAAGATTCCGCTCGACGCGCTCTGATGCCGTCGGGCGCACAACTGGCGGCCCTGCACGGGCTGCACATCGGCGGCCTGGGGGCCGTGGTGGGGGCGGTGCTCGGCCTCACCGGCGCCGGGGGCGGCGCCATCGCCGTGCCGCTGCTGGTGCTGGGCGCCGGGCTCACCGTGTCGCAGGCCGGCCCGATGTCGCTGGTGGCCGTGGCCATGGCGGCGTGGCTCGCCACCGCCCTGGGCCTGCACGAGGGCGTGGTGCGCTACCGTGCGGCGCTGGTCATCGGCGGTGCCGGCATGCTGCTGGCGCCGGCCGGCGTGTGGCTGGCGCAGCGGCTGCCCCCCACGCCGCTGATGCTGGCGTTCGCCGCCTTCCTGATGCTCACCGCGCGCCGCATGCTGCGGCCGGCCTCGGCCGCCCGGCCGGTGGACGCGGCACCGTGCCTGAGGGCGCCCGGTGCGCGGCGGCTCACCTGGACGCCCCGCTGCGCCGCGGTGCTGGCCGGCATCGGCAGCATGGCCGGCCTGCTCAGCGGCCTGCTGGGCGTGGGCGGCGGTTTCGTCATCGTGCCCGCGCTGGAGCGGCGCAGCAACCTCGACGTGGCCGCCATCCAGGCCACCTCGCTGATGGTGATTGCGCTGGTCGCCGCGAGCGGCCTGGCGGCGGCCGCCTGGCAGGGGGGCCTCGACGTGGGCACCGCCGCGCCCTTCGCGGCCGGCGCCGTGGCGGGCATGCTCGGCGGCCGGATGCTGGGCCGGCGCCTGCCTGCCGCCGCCCTGCGGCGCGCCTTCGGCGTGACCACCCTCGCCATGGCCGCCCTGCTGATCGTGCGCGCGGCCGGTTGGCTGGGCTGAGCGGTCGGCCCCCTTCCCTGCCGTCGCGGAGCGCTCAGCCGGCGTCGTCCAGCGCGCGCAGCTTGCGATAGAGCGTGCGTACGCTGATGCCCAGCTCGGCCGCGAGCGCTTCGCGGCTGCCGTGGTGGCGCCGCAAGGCCTCGCGCAGCGCCTGTGCCTCGGCCTGCTTCAGCGACGACAGCGCCTGGCCCGCATCGTCCGGCGACCCGGGCGTGTCGTGGGGCCACCCTGGCGCAGCCGCTGGCGCCCGCGGCGCGGCGTGGCGTGGTGAGGCCACGGCCAGGGCGCGGTCGATGGTGGCGGCATCCACGGTGTCGCCATCACACAGCAGCGACGCCCGCTCCAGCACGTTGCGCAGCTCGCGCACGTTGCCGGGGAAGGGGTGTTGCTGCAGGCGCGCCAGCGCGTCGGTACCCAGCGACAGGCTGCGCCCCGGCGCCACACGGGCCAGCAGCGATCGCGCCAGCAGCGGCACGTCCTCGGGCCGCTCGCGCAGCGGCGGCAGCACGATGGGGAAGGTGCTCAGCCGGTAGTACAGGTCTTCGCGGAAGCGGCCGTCGGCCACCATGGCCACGAGGTCGCGGTGCGTGGCCGAGACCACGCGCACATCAGCCCGCCGCAGCTCGGTGCTGCCCACCCGCCGGTAGGTGCCGCTTTCGAGCAGCCGCAGCAGCTTCACCTGCATGGCCAGCGGGATGTCACCCACCTCGTCGAGGAACAGCGTGCCACCGCTCGCGGCCTCCACCAGGCCCGGCTTGGCCGCGTGGGCGCCGGTGTAGGCGCCCTTCTCGTGCCCGAACAGCTCGCTCTCGAAGAGGGTGTCGGGCAGGCTGGCGCAGTCCACCACCACCAGCGGGCGTGCGGCACGCGGGCTGGCGTCGTGCACCGCGCGGGCGACCAGTTCCTTGCCCGTGCCGGATTCACCCAGCAGCAGCACGCTGGCCTGCGAGGGCCCGACCCGCGCCACCAGCTCCAGCATCTGCTGGAAGGCGGGCGAGCGGCCGATCAGCCCATGCGCCCGCTCTTCGGTGCCGGCCACCCGCAGCGGCTCCATCTTCTCGACGAACCAGGCCCGCCGGCCGGCGCCGTCGGCCAGCGGCGTGAGCTCGATGTTCACGTAGGCCTCGCCGCCCGGCGTGTGGTGCAGGTGCAGCACGCGCTCGCGCTGGCCGCTCTGCCGCGCCCGTGCCATGGGGCAGCTCTCGCCCGCCTGGTCGCAGGGCACCGCGATGCCGTGGGACACCTCGTGGCAGCGCCGCCCCACCACCGGCGACTGGCGCCCGAACTGCGCCCGGTAGGCGGGGTTCGCCGCCACCACGCGGTAGTGCTCGTCCACGAGGATGTGCGGCTCGGGCAGGCCATCGAGGAAGGCCACCAGCTCGGGCAGCACGGGCGCCGGTGACACAGGTGCGGGGGGCACGGTGGGCATGGCGGCCTCGGGGGGAGCGGCGGGAGGGGGCACGACTGACAACACTGGCAGTGGGTGGCAAACACTGTAGCCCATGGCAGCCCGGCCCCGCCCCCCCACCCGGTGACCCCCGAGGGCGCCGCCGGGGAGCGGCCCGGGTGGTTCTGGCCTGGCACGCGACTTGATACCCTGCACCGTACCCCGGCAGCCCGACCGCCACGACCATGTACTTTCGCCTGCTCCATGACGACCGCTCCGGCAGCGTGAGCTACCTGCTCGGCGACCTCGACGCGGGCGAGGCCGTGGTCATCGATCCCCGCGGCAGCGACGTGCCGCTGCTGCTGGCCATGCTGGCCGAGCAGCGCCTGCGCCTGCGCTGGGTGCTGCGAACCCACGAGCACGACGCCCAACTGCCGCCGCAGGAGTGCCTGGCGCTGGCGCTGCTGGGCGCCCCGGTGGTCACGGCGGAGGCGCCGCCCGACGGCCGCCTCGTCTTCGGCGGTGAACACCTGCAGGCGCTCGCCACGCCCGGCCACACCGCCGCCTGCCTGAGCTTTCGCTGGCGCGACCGCCTGTTCTGCGGCGGCCTGGTGCAGGGCTGGGCCTGCCCGCACCAGCCGCGCCCGGCCCTGCCCGAAGCCCTGTGGGACAGCGTCACGGGGCAACTGCTGCCCCTGCCGGACGAGACACTGCTGTTCCATGGCCATGCGCCCGCAGGCCGTGCCGTGGGCACGGTGCTCGAGCTGCGCCGGTGGCACCCCTGGTTCGGCTCTGCATCGCGCGACGAATTCCTCACCCGCGTGGCGCAGCCGGCGCCGTCCGTTCCCGCCGCCATCGCCGCCTGAGGCCCCATGACGAGCTCGGAGCCCATCTACACGCGCATCGACGACGAACTGGACCTGCTGACCCGCCTGGTGCCGCTGCCTGGCGCCCGCCTCATCGAAGCCGGCTGCGGCACGGCGCGCCTGGCCCGCTCGCTGATCGCCCGCCACCCGGGTGCCCAGGTGACCGGGCTCGAGGTGGACGCGCAGGCCCTGGCCAGCGTGGCCCAGGCCCAGGTGCCGGGGCTGCACCTCGTGCGCGCCGGCGCACAGGCCATCCCCTTCGCGGCCGCCAGCTTCGACGGCGCGATGATGCTGAAGTCGCTGCACCATGTGCCGGTGCCATTCATGGACACTGCCCTGGACGAGCTGGCCCGCGTGGTGCGCCCCGAGGGCTGGCTCTATGTGTCCGAGCCGGTGTATGCGGGCGCGCTGAACGAGCTGGTGCGCCTGTACAACGACGAAGGCGCGGTGCGTGCCCACGCGCAGCAGGCGCTCGACCGCGCGCTGGCGCGCGGCCGGTGGGTCGCAGCGGGCGAGCACTTCTTCGAGAGCGCGGTGCAGTTCGCCGACGCCGATGAGTTCGAGCGCCGCATGATGCGCCCGAGCTTCGCGGAATTCGAGGTGAGCGCCGCGCAGGTGGCCGCCGTGCGCGAGGCCTTCGCCCGGCATGCCGGGCCCGAGGGCGCCACCTTCACCCGCCCGATGCACGTGCGGCTGTTCCGCCGCGCGGCCCCGCGGGCACGCTGAGGCCGGGCGCGGCAGCGCCTCACTTGACGCTGAAGCGCACGCTGGTGGTTTTGCCGTCCGCGCCCTGGAGGCTGGCCACGACCTTGGCGCCGGGGCCCACCGTGATGCCGGTGGCTTCGAGCTTGTTGCCGCCCACGGGCTTGAGCGCGGCCTCGCTGCGGGTGGTGCCGTTCAGCACCGTGAGCTTGCCGCTCAGCCGCGTGGCATCGGCCGGCTGGCCGTGGTCCACCACGTACAGGGCCGCGCCCTGGGGCTGGGGCACCAGCTCGTACTGGATGTCCGCCGCCACCTGCACGGTGCCGCCGTGCAGGGGCTTGGCGTCGCCATGCGCCCAGGCCGGCAGGGCCAGGGCAGCGCACAGGGCGGCCAGGGCGATCGGGAAGGTCTTCATGCGGTGGTCTCCGTCCAAGGTGAGGTGGGGTCAGGAAGAGGCAGGCGGGCGGGCGGCGGTGTCCACCCGTCAGAACGCCTCCCGGGCAGGTGGCACAAGGGTGGGTGGCCCCGCCGGCTCGGCCGCCTGCAGCAGCCGCTCGGTGGCCCGGCGGCCGAACTTCAGGTAGAGCACCGGCGTCAGCAGCGTGTCCAGCAGCGTGGAGCTGACCAGGCCGCCGAAGATCACCACGGCCACCGGGTGCAGGATCTCCTTGCCCGGCGCGTCGGCCGCCAGCAGCAGCGGCGTGAGCGCGAAGGCGGCCGTCAGCGCCGTCATGAGCACGGGCGTGAGCCGCTCCAGCGAGCCGCGCACCACCATGGCCTCGCCGAAGCGCTCGCCCTCGAACTGGCACAGGTTGATGTAGTGGCTGATCTTCAGGATGCCGTTGCGTGCCGCGATGCCGGCCAGCGTGATGAAGCCCACCATGGAGGCCACCGACAGCGTCACCCCCGCCAGCCACATGGCCACCACGCTGCCGATGAGCGCGAGCGGAATGTTCGCCATGATCAGGCCGGCCAGCACCGCCGAGCGGTAGCGCGAGTACAGCACCAGGAACACCATGCCCAGCGACAGCAGCGACAGCGCGGCGATCAACCGCGTGGCGTCCTCCTGCGCCTGGAACTGGCCTTCGAGCATGATGAAGGTGCCGGCCGGCAGCGGCGTGCGGTCCACGGTGTCGCGGATCTGCGCGATGAGGTGGCCCATGTCCGAGCCGTCGGTGTTGGCGTAGACGACGATGCGGCGGCGGCCGTTCTCGCGCCCGATCTGGTTGGGGCCGTCGGTCTCCTCCACGCTGGCGATGGCCGACAGCGGCATGCGCCCCGCCGGCGTGTCGATCAGCGTGGCCGCCAGGGCCTGCGGCCCCCGGCCCGCATCGGGCAGGCGCAGCACGAGGTCGTAGCGGCGCGCGCCGTCGACGATCTGCGCGCCGTGCGCCCCGTCGGTGAGCGCCTGCAGCACGCGGATCGCCTCTCCGGGCGCCAGGCCCACCTGCGCCGCGCGCCGGTGGTCGAGCCGCACGGTGATCTGCGGGATCAGCACCTGCTTCTCCACCGTGAGGTCCACGATGCCCGGGATGGTGGCCATGCCCTGGCGCACCTGCTCCGCCAGGCCGCGCAGCGTGTCGGTGTCGTCGCCGAAGATCTTCACCGCGATCTGCGCGCGCACGCCCGACAGCAGGTGGTCCAGCCGGTGCGAGATGGGCTGGCCCACCGACACCTGCGCCGGCAGCACGGCCAGGTGCTGCCGGATATCGGCCAGCACCGCCTCGCGGGTGCGCTCCGAGGGCGTCAGGTCCACCTCGATCTCGGTGGAATGCACGCCCTCGGCATGTTCGTCCAGCTCCGCGCGGCCGGTGCGGCGGCCCACCTGGTGCACCTCGGGCACCTCCTGCAGCAGCCGCTCGGCCAGGGCACCCATGCGGTTGGATTCGTCCAGCGAGGTGCCCGGGTTGAACAGCATGCCGACCACCAGCGAGCCTTCGTTGAAGGCCGGCAGGAACGCGCGTGGGAAGAACGGCACCGACGCCGCCGCCAGCCCCACCGCGACCACGGCCGCCACCATCAGGGCGCGGGCGTGCCGGAACGACCAGGTGAGCACCCGCGTGTCCCAGGCCTTCAGGCGCTGCACCAGCGGGCTGTCGCCATGGCCCAGCCGCTTCATGCGCGGCAGCAGGTACGACGACAGCACCGGCGTCACGGTCATGGACACCGCCATCGACGCCAGCACCGACACGATGTAGGCGATGCCCAGCGGCGTGAACAGCCGGCCCTCGATGCCGGGCAGCGCGAACAGCGGCACGAACACCAGCACCACGATCACCGTGGCGTAGACGATGCCCGAGCGCACCTCCACGCTGGCCTGGCGCACCACCTCCAGCGTGGGCAGGGGGTGGCCCTGGGCGGCGTTGTGCTTCAGGCGCCGCAGGATGTTCTCCACGTCCACCACCGCGTCGTCCACCAGCTCGCCGATGGCGATGGCCAGGCCGCCCAGCGTCATGACGTTGATCGACTGGTCCAGCCAGCGGAACACCAGCGCGGTGACCGCCAGCGACAGCGGAATGGCCAGCAGCGAAATGAGCGTGGTGCGCGCCGACAACAGGAACGCGAACAGCACGATGGCCACCATGACGGCGCCGTCGCGCAGCGCCTCGGTGACGTTGCTCACCGAGGCGCGGATGAAGTCGCCCTGGCGGAACAGCACCTGCGGCTCGCTCAGGCCGGCCGGCCGGCCCTTGGCCAGCTCGTCGAGCGCCTGCTCGACCTGGCGCGTGACGCGCACGGTGTCGGCATTGGGCTGCTTCTGCACGCTGACCACCACCGCGGGCGCGCCACCGTAGCCCGCCTCGCCGCGCTTCTGCGCCGCGGCGAAGCGCACGGAGGCCACCTGCTCCAACCGCACCGCCCGACCGTCCTTCCAGGCCACGGCCACGCCCTGCAGGTCTTCCACCCGGCCGGTCTTGCCGATGTGCCGGATGAGGTACTCACGGTTGTTCAGGTCGATGAAACCGCCGCCGGCATTGGCCGCGAAACCGTCCAGCGCCGCCTGCACCTGCGACAGCGTCACGCCGAACTGCGCCATGCGCGCGGTGTCGGGCTCCACGCGCAGCTGGCGCACCTCGCCGCCGATGGGGATGACCTGGGACACGCCCGGCACCGACAGCAGGCGCGGCCGCAGCACGAAATCGGCGTACTCGCGCGCCTGCATGGGGGTGGCACCCTGGGCCGGGTCCAGCGGCAGGGCCAGCAGCAGGATCTCGCCCATGAGCGACGACACCGGCCCCATCGCCGGGCTCACGCCCGCGGGCAGCTGCTCGCGCACCAGGGCCAGGCGTTCCGACACCAGCTGCCGGTTGCGGTAGATGTCGGTGCCCCAGTCGAACTCCGCGTAGAGGATGGACAGGCCCACGCCCGAGGTCGAGCGCACGCGCGTGACGCCCGGCATGCCGTTGAGCGCCGTTTCCAGCGGGTAGGTGACGAGCTGCTCCACCTCCTGCGGCGCCATGCCGCCCGCCTCGGTCATCACCGTGACCACGGGCTTGTTGAGGTCGGGGAACACGTCCACCGGCGTGCGGGTGGACGTGAAGGCGCCGTAGCCCATGAGCAGCGCGGCGAACACCAGCACGAAGGGCCGGTTGTGCAGGCTGAAGCGAACGATCCAGTTGAACATGTGTGGTCTCCTGGCGTCAGCGCACCTGCGCGATGAGCGAGGCGCCCTGCACCACCACCCGCTGGTCGGGCGCCAGGCCGTGCGTGACGACCACGGTCTGCGCATCCACCGGCTGCGCCTGCACCGGCTGGGCCACGAAACGTTCCGCCCCGGTCTTGACCCACACCACCAGCTCGTTCGCCGGACTGCGCGACAACGCCTGCGCCGGCAGCACATAGCCCTTCACCGTCTGCCGCAGCGAGGCCACCACGGTGACCGGCTGGCCGATGGCCAGTGGCAGCGGCCCCGCGGCACGGGCGCGGAAGGTCAGCGGCAACACGCCGTCGCGCAGCGCACGCGCGGCCCCCTGGAACTGCAGGCTCACCCCCGGCAGGCCCGCCAGCGCGGCGCCGCCCAGCCGGCTGCCGAGCGAGGCGTCGGTGGTGGTCGCCTCCACCAGCACACGGGCCGGGTCGACCACCTCGAACAGCACGTCCTTGGGTTCCACCACCTGCCCCGCCACCGCCGTGGCGGCGGCGACGACACCGTCCACCGGGGCGAGGAGCGCCTCGCGTGCGCCCACGCTGCCGGCCAGGGCGCGTTCCTGCGCCGCGAGGGCCTGCCACTCGGAGCGCGCGGCCTCGATGTCCTTGCGCGGCACCGTGCCCTCCAGCGATTCCAGCCGCTGCAGGCGTTGCGCCGCCAGCTGCCGGCCGGCGCGCACCTGCGCCAGCTGGGCCTGCTGGTTGGCCAGCTCCACCGGGCTGGCGTTGTAGGCCACGTACGCCAGCACCTCGCCGCGGTGCACCGCCTGCCCGGGCACCGGCAGGCCGCGCGGCCCGGGCTGCAACTTGCCGCCGGACAGCGCCTGCACCCGCCCGCCCGCGTTCGGGTCCATCACCACCTGGCCGGGCAGCTCGATGGTGGCGGCCGCATCGGCGGCGGCGGCGATCACGGTGCGCAGGCCCCAGCGCCGCTGGGCCGGCACCGGCACGCTCACGCTGCCATCGGGCAAGCGGCTGATGGCGCCGGGCGCCATGTCGGGCGCCGTGTCCAGGTGCTCGCCGTTGGGGCCGTGGGCGCCCGGGCCGGCGTAGGACGCGGCGGCCAAGGTGGCCAGGGCGCAGGCGATCAGGCCCCGGGTGACAGGCTTCAACGGGGTCATGGACGCACTCCTCGCACGGTGGGGCCACGGCGCACGCGCCAGGCCAGGGCGCCACCGACGGCGGCGATCAGGAGCGCCACCGCGACCGCCGCCGCGCCGATGGCGGGGCGGGAGGCCGTCGGCGCTTGCTCGACGGGTTGCGACAGGGTGGCCTCCATCAGGTCGGCCTCGGGGCCGGCCGTCACCGTGGCCAGCAGGGGGTGTTCACCGGGCTGGCTCAAGGCCTGCACGAAGCGCGGCTCGGTCACCACGTAGCTGCCGTGCGCGTCCTGGTAGGCCGCCACGGCGCGCAAGGGCCCCGACTCCAGCTCCACCGTGGCGCCGGCCACGGGCTCGCTGGTGGCGTAGCGGTTGAGGTACAGCACCAGCGCGCCGCCCTGCAGCTGGCCCACCAGCTCGAAGGCGTCGGTGGCGGCCTCCAGGCGGCCCGCGGGCGCGGCCGTGGCGGCCACCGGGTGCGGCTCGTCGCCATGCGGCTCGTCGCCGTGTGCCCGGGCAGCGCCGGGGTGCAGGCCGCCCCACAGGCCCGCCAGCAGGGCGAGCACGACAGGCAGGTTCGTACGGTTCAAGGCATCACTCCCAGCGCCTGCTCCAGGCGCGACACGGCCAGGCCCAGCGCCGCCCGGGCACGCGTGGCCGCCGCCTCCGCCTGGGTGGCGGCAGTCAGGGCACGCAGCATCTCGGGCAGCGCCGTTTCACCGGCGCGGAAAGATCGGTCGATGAGGGTCGCGCGTTCGCGCAGCAGCGCGGCGCGCGCCTGCTCGTCACGCCACTGCTGGCGGGCAGACTGCTCGGCGGCACGGGCGCTGTCCTGCTCGGCCTGGGTCTGGCGCTGCAGGGCACGCTCGCTGGCCTCCGCCAGCTCCACCTCGGACAGCGCGTCGGCCATCAAGGGCTCGTTGCGGCTGGCGCTGCCGAAGGGCACGCGCAGGGCGATGCCCACCCCGCGCACCGGCGGCTCCCCGGCGGCCGACTCATGCCGGGCGCTGAGCACCAGCTCCGGCGCATCGCGGCGCGAGGCGCGCGCCACCTGCAGCCGCTGGCGGGCCAGCGCCACCTCGGCAGCGGCGGCGATGAGTGCGGGATGGGTGGCCGGTGTGGCAGCGGGGGCATCGACGGCCAGCGCCAGCACCTCCGGCAGCCCGGTGAGCGCCGCCCACTGGCGCTCGGTGGCCAGCAGGCGCTGGCGGGCCTGCGCCAGCGCCGTGGCGGCGGCCAGGCGCTCGGCGTCCGCCCCCAGCGCATCGGCCCGGGCCAGGTCACCGGCGGCCACCCGGCGCGCCACGTCGCGCGCCAGGGTGTCCAGCTCCTGCGCCTGCGACTCGGCGGCCGCCACCTCGGCGCGCTGCAGGGCCACCTCGCCGGCCGCCTCGCGCACCGCGCCGGCCAGGCGCCAGCGGGCCAGGTCGGACCGGGCCGTGGCCAGGGCGAGCGCGGCCTCGCCCTGCGCCTGCTGGGCAGCCCGCTGGCCCGGCAGCCACAGCGGCAGCGCCACGCCCAGCTCGGTCTCCTGCACCGCCGGCCGGCCGGCCTGGCGGTTGCGCAGCGTGCCGAGCTCCACCGAGGGCGGCGCGGCCCACCAGGCGGAGGCCGCCGCCTGCCCGGCCTGCGCGCGTCGCGCCTGGCCCGCCGACTCGGCCTCGGCCGTGCCGCGCGACCAGGCCGCGTCCACGGCCTGGGGCAAGGTCACGCCGGCCAGTGCGGCCGGGGCCGCGCCCGCGGCCAGCGAGAAGACCCAAGACATGGCGAGGCCGGACAGGCCGGCCCGCCCCTGCATGCGTGTCATCGGCGCCTCCGCCGCGTCAGCGCACGACGATGCGACCCTGCATGCCGGCCTCGAAATGGCCGGGCAGCAGGCAGGCAAAGCGGAACTCCCCGGGCTGGGTGAACTGCCAGACGATCTCGCCCGCCTCACCCGGAGCCACATGGACCATGCTCGGGTCCTCGTGCTGCATGTCGGGGTGCTGTTTCATGGCCTCCCAGTGCACGCGGATGGCCTCTTCGGTGCCCAGCACCAGCTCATGCGGCAGGCGGCCCTTGTTCACCACCTTGAGCCGCACGGTTTCGCCGCGCCGCAGGCTGAGCTGGTCGGGCGTGAAACGCATGCTGTCGCTCATGTCCAGCGTGAGGGTGCGGGTGACCTTCTTCGGGTCGCCCTGGCGGCCGAAGGCGGTGTCCTCCACCTGCGACGCCACATAGTCCTTCCTGAACAACTCGATTTCAGCCGGCTGCGGCACGAGCAATCGGGCCTGCTGACGCGATCACGCTGCGGGCGACGAACATGAGCCAGGCGGCGAGGGCCAAGCAAAGCACCCGCAGGTGCCTCAGGATCATCC
>JACRBA010000051.1 GCA_016213265.1 Burkholderiales bacterium
CGCTGGACCTGATCCGCGACGTCGACGGCGACGTGGTGGGTGTCACCGCGCTGGAGATGGAAACCGGCGACCTGCACATCCTCGAAGCCAAGACCGTGCTGATGGCCACCGGTGGCGCTGGCCGCATCTACGCGGCCTCGACCAACGCCTTCATCAACACCGGGGATGGCCTGGGCATGGCGGCGCGCGCCGGCATCCCGCTCGAAGACATGGAGTTCTGGCAGTTCCACCCCACCGGCGTGGCCGGCGCGGGTGTGCTGCTGACCGAGGGCTGCCGTGGCGAAGGCGCGATCCTGCGCAACAGCAACGGCGAGCGCTTCATGGAGCGCTACGCGCCCACGCTGAAGGACCTGGCGCCGCGCGACGTCGTCTCGCGCTCGATGGACCAGGAGATCAAGGAAGGTCGCGGCTGCGGTCCCAACAAGGACTATGTGCTGCTCGACATGACCCACCTGGGCGCCGAGACCATCATGAAGCGGCTACCCTCGGTGTACGAGATCGGCCACAACTTCGCCAACGTCGACATCACCAAGGAGCCGATCCCGGTGGTGCCGACCATCCACTACCAGATGGGCGGCATCCCGACCAACGTGAACGGCCAGGTGGTGGTGCCCAAGAACGGCAACCCCAACGAGGTGGTGAACGGCCTGTACGCCGTGGGCGAGTGCTCCTGCGTGTCGGTGCACGGCGCCAACCGCCTGGGCACCAACTCGCTGCTCGACCTGGTGGTCTTCGGCCGCGCCGCCGGCAACCACATCGTGGCCAGCGCGCTCAAGCAGAAGAACCACAAGCCGCTGCCGGCCGACGCCGCCGAGCGCACGCTCGCCCGCCTGGCGCGCCTGGAAGGCGCCAAGAACGGTGAGTACGCCCAGGACGTGGCCAACGACATCCGCGCCACCATGCAGAAGCACGCCGGCGTGTTCCGCACGCAGGCCAGCATGGAAGAGGGCGTGGCCAAGATCAAGCAGGTGGCCGAGCGCGTGAAGTCCATCGGCCTGAAGGACAACTCCAAGGTGTTCAACACCGCGCGCATCGAGGCGCTGGAGGTCGAGAACCTCATCGAGGCTGCCCAGGCCACGATGATCTCCGCCGCCGCCCGCCCGGAAAGCCGTGGCGCGCACGCGCACAACGACTATCCGAACCGCGACGACGCGAACTGGATGAAGCACACGCTGTGGTACTCCGAAGGCAACCGCCTGGACTACAAGCCGGTGAACCTGAAGCCCCTGACGGTGGAATCCGTGCCGCCGAAGGTCCGCACGTTCTGAGGCCCCCGCCGGAAACGACACGATCATGAGCGACAAGCGCACTTTCGAGATCTACCGCTACGACCCGGACAAGGACGCCAAGCCCTACATGCAGACCATCGAGATCGAGCTCGATGGCCATGAGCGCATGCTGCTGGACGCCCTGCTGAAGCTGAAGGCCGTCGACCCCACCCTGTCGTTCCGCCGCTCCTGCCGCGAAGGCGTGTGCGGCTCGGATGCCATGAACATCAACGGCAAGAACGGCCTGGCCTGCCTGACCAACATGCGTTCGCTGCCGAAGAAGGTGGTGCTGCGTCCGCTGCCGGGCCTGCCCGTCGTGCGCGACCTCATCGTCGACATGACGCAGTTCTTCCAGCAGTACCACTCGATCAAGCCGTACCTCGTCAACGACACGCCGCCCCCGGAGAAGGAGCGCCTGCAGTCGCCCGAGGAGCGCGAGGAGCTCGACGGCCTGTACGAGTGCATCCTGTGCGCCAGCTGCTCCACGAGCTGCCCGAGCTTCTGGTGGAACCCGGACAAGTTCGTGGGCCCGGCCGGCCTGCTGCAGGCCTACCGCTTCATCGCGGACAGCCGCGACGAGGCCACGGGTGCGCGCCTGGACAACCTGGAAGACCCGTACCGCCTGTTCCGCTGCCACACGATCATGAACTGCGTCGACGTCTGCCCGAAGGGGCTGAACCCCACCAAGGCGATCGGCAAGATCAAGGAACTGATGGTCCGCCGGGCGGCCTGACGACACATCCCCATCTGCCATGCCCGCCGCCGTCCTGTCCTCCGCCGACCTCGGCCGCCTGAAGTGGCGTTGCCGGCGCGGGCTGCTCGAGAACGACCTGTTCGTCGAGCGCTTCTTCCGCCGGCATGAGGCCGGGCTGACGGAGGATCAGGTGCGTGGATTGCAGGGCCTGATGGACCTGTCCGACAACGACCTGCTGGACCTGCTGCTTGCCCGCAAGGAGCCCGAGGGCGAGCTGGACCGCGACGATGTGAAGGAAGTGCTGGCGATGATGCGCCAGCCCGGCTGACCCGCGCCGGAACAACGAAGATTTGCCCCGAAAGGAACCGACGATGACCCCGTCCGACGTGAAAGCCACCCTGTCGTTCTCTGACGGCAGCCCCAGCATGGACCTGCCGATCTACTCGGGCACGATCGGCCCGGATGTGATCGACATCCGCAAGCTCTACGGCCAGACCGGCAAGTTCACCTACGACCCGGGCTTCCTGTCCACCGCGTCGTGCAACTCGACCATCACCTACATCGATGGCGACAAGGGTGAGCTGCTGTACCGCGGCTACCCCATCGAGCAGCTCGCGGTGAACTGCGACTTCCTCGAGACCTGCTATCTGCTGCTGTACGGAGACCTGCCCAACGCCAGCCAGAAGGAAGAGTTCACTGCCCGCGTGACCAACCACACGATGGTCAACGAGCAGATGCAGTTCTTCCTGCGCGGCTTCCGCCGCGACGCGCACCCGATGGCGGTGATGACGGGCCTGGTGGGCGCGCTGTCGGCCTTCTACCACGACAGCACCGACATCAATAACCCCGAGCACCGCGAGATCGCGGCGATCCGCCTGATCGCCAAGATGCCCACGCTGGTGGCCATGGCCTACAAGTACACGATCGGCCAGCCCTACGTGTACCCGAAGAACGACCTCTCGTACGCCGGCAACTTCATGCGCATGATGTTCGCCACGCCGTGCGCCGAGTACAAGCCCAACGACGTGCTGGTGCGGGCCATGGACCGCATCTTCACCCTGCACGCCGACCACGAGCAGAACGCGTCCACCTCCACCGTGCGCCTGTGCGGCTCCTCGGGCACCAACCCGTTCGCCGCCATCGCCGCCGGCGTGGCCTGCCTGTGGGGTCCTGCGCACGGCGGCGCCAACGAAGCGGCGCTGAACATGCTGGGCGACATCCAGAAAGCCGGTGGCGTCGAAAAAATCGGTGACTTCATCAAACAGGTCAAGGA
>JACRBA010000048.1 GCA_016213265.1 Burkholderiales bacterium
CGAGCAGGCGCCGCAGCGCCGCGTCACCCTCTGCCGAGAGCTCACCAAGCAGTTCGAGCAGATCCACAGCGCCACCGCCGCCGAGCTGCCGGCCTGGCTGGCCGCGGACCCGATGCACGCCAAGGGTGAGTTCGTGCTGGTGCTGCATGCGGCGCCGCCGCAGCCCACGGGCGAAGACGACGACGGCGTCGACGACGACGCGCTGCGCACCCTGGCGGTGCTGCTGCGCGAACTGCCGCTGAAGCAGGCCGTGGCGCTGGCGGCGGAGATCACCCACGCGCCGCGCAACGCGCTGTACGCCCGGGCGCTGAGCCTGCGGCAGGGTTGAGGGGCCCGCCGCAGCCGGGCGGCCAACCTGACTTACTTGCCGGTGCCCGTGGTGGCGTCCTTGGTGGCGCCGTCGTTCTTCTGGCGGTGGATGTCCTTGGCGGCGTGGCGCTGGGCGTGGCGGATGCGCTCGCGCTCCTTGTGGGTCACGCTCCCGTCGGCCTCGGCGCGCTGCTGCATGCGGTCGATGCCCTTCTGCTCGGCGCGCAGGCGGCGGCCTTCCTTCTTGGTGAGGTCACCGGATTCGCGGCCCGCGCGGATGCGGTCCTGCTGACGCTGCTCGCGCTGGTCGATCAGCGGCGTGGCGGTGCCGCGCTCGGGCGCGGCCGCCGGCGCGGGCACGGCGGGGGTGGGCACGTCCGTCTGGGCCAGGGCGGCGACGGAGGTGGCGGCCAGCACGGCGGCGGCCAGGGCGTGGCGGATCAGCATGGAACGGTCCTTTCCTGGGATGTGTTGTGGGCGTCACCCGGCGGGCGGGCCTCGGCAGACAACGCCCCGACTTGAGCACACGCGGACGGGAAATGTGAAAAGGCATGTAAACGCCGCGGGCGGGCCCTGCCTTCCTACAATCGGCCGATGATCGCGCGCGAACCCACCCTCGAGCGTCTGGCGGTGGCGCACAGCCTGCTGCTGGATCCCTTCCACCTTGGCGAGCCGGCGCTGGCGCGGGCCCTGGCCACCATCGGCGAGCACCGGGTCGACGACGCCGACCTGTACTTCCAGTACACCCGCCACGAGGGCTGGAGCCTCGAAGAAGGCATCGTCAAGAGCGGCAGCTTCTCGATCGACCAGGGCGTGGGCGTGCGCGCGGTGGCGGGCGAGAAGACCGCGTTCGCCTACTCCGACGACCTCTCCGAGGCCGCGCTGATGGACGCCGCGCGCACCGTGCGCGCCATCGCCGCGGCCGGCCAAAGCCGGCGCGTCAAGCTGCGCAGCAGCACCCAGGTGGCCGGCAGCCGCACGCTGTACCCGCCGCTGGACCCCATCGCCACGCTCGACAGCACGCAGAAGGTGGCGTTGCTCGAGCGCGTGGAGCGCATGGCGCGCTCGCGCGACCCGCGCATCGTGCAGGTGATGGCCGGCCTGGCGGCCGAGTACGACGTGGTGCTCATCGCCCGGGCCGACGGCACCCGCGCCGCGGACGTGCGGCCGCTGGTGCGGCTGTCGGTGACCGTGATCGCCGAGCAGAACGGCCGCCGCGAAGTGGGCTCCGGCGGCGGCGGCGGGCGCTTCGGCCTGGGCTACTTCCAGGACGCCCAGCTCACCGAGTACGTGGACCAGGCGGTGAACGCCGCGCTCACCAACCTGGAGTCGCGCCCCGCCCCGGCGGGCCAGATGACCGTGGTGCTGGGCTCGGGCTGGCCGGGCGTGATGCTGCACGAGGCCGTGGGCCATGGCCTGGAGGGCGACTTCAACCGCAAGGGCTCGTCCACCTTCTCCGGCCGCATCGGCCAGCGCGTGGCCGCCAAGGGGGTGACCGTGCTCGACGACGGCACGCTGGCCGACCGGCGCGGCTCGCTCAACATCGACGACGAGGGGCACGCCACGCAGCGCAACGTGCTCATCGAGGACGGCATCCTGCGCGGCTACATGCAAGACAGCATGAACGCCCGCCTGATGGGCGTGAAGCCCACCGGCAACGGCCGGCGCGAAAGTTATGCCCACGTGCCCATGCCGCGCATGACCAACACCTACATGCTGGCCGGCGACAAGACCAAGGAGGAGATCGTCGCCAGCATCAAGCGCGGCATCTACGCCACCAACTTCGGCGGCGGGCAGGTCGACATCACCAGCGGCAAGTTCGTGTTCTCGGCGTCCGAGGCCTTCTGGGTCGAGAACGGCCGCATCCTCTACCAGGTGAAGGGCGCCACGCTCATCGGCAACGGCCCCGACGCGCTGACCCGCGTGAGCATGATCGGCAACGACCTCAAGCTGGATTCGGGCGTGGGCGTGTGCGGCAAGGACGGCCAGAGCGTGCCCGTGGGCGTGGGCCAGCCCACGCTGCGCATCGACGGGCTGACGGTGGGCGGCACGGCCTGAGGCGGCCGGGCCCGCGCGGCGTGCCTCAGCGCCGCCGCGCCCAGTCCACGCCCTCGCGCAGCACCGTGGCTGGCGAGCCGCCGGCCATCACCTGGGCGGGCAGCTCGCCGCGCACCACCGAGCCCGGCTCCACCAACGTGCCCGCGCCGATCTTCGCGTCGGGCAGCACGATGACGCGCCGCCCCAGCCACACGTGGCGGTCCAGCTGGATGCGCCGGCGCTCGGTGTTGAGCACCTCGCCACTGGCGCGGTCGGTGAGGGCCCCGGGCTCGCTGGTGTCGAACAGGCAATCCTCGCCGACCTGCGCGTCGTCGCCGATCTGCACGTCGACCCGCGACAGGTAGAAGCGCGAGGCCGCGACCGTGGTGTGGTCGCCGATGAACAGCCGCGAGCGGCCACTGAGCAGCACATGGCCGCGCACCACGCAGCCGCTGCCGATCACGAGCTTGCAGTGGTCGTCGGCCAGGGCCACCGTCAACTGCACACGCGGGTCGAGCACCGTGAGGTGCAGCTCCTCGAACCGGCGCTTGCCGCCCTGCAGCGTCAGCTTCAGGCCCTCGGCGGCGTTCGGCGCGTCCTCCGGCACGGTGAGCAGGCAGTTGTCCGCGAACTCGGCGTTGAGGCCCTTGGCAAGGGGCGAATCGCTCAGGCGCAGCGTGTGCAGCACCCGCTCGCGGGAAACGGGCGCGAATCGTGCAAGGTCTGGCCGGAAGCCGGCGTAGCGGAGCAGCGGCTCCAGGGACTTGAGGGGGGTGGCCATGGCGCGCGGATTCTACGGAGGGTGCCCGATGGGGCGCTGTACCATTTCGCGCCTTGCCCCGCCGTCAGCGCGCAGCCGGGCCCCCGTCACGACCTATCCAACATGAAGCCACGGTCCATCGCCCAGCTGTTCGAAGCCCCCATCGCCGATGCCGCCAAGTACGAGCGGCTGCGCCAGCTGGAAGACCCCCGCGTGCGCTACGTGATCGCCATCACGCCGCGCTCCGGCAGCAGCCACCTGTGCGACGTCATCAAGACCAGCAAGTACCTCGGCCGCCCGGGTGAGATGCTGTCGCGCGAGTTCATCCCGAACATTCTCAAGAGCGTACCCGCGCGCTCCGCCGACGAGTACTTTGCCCACGTGTTCCGCGCCCTGCAGGCCAACGCCGCGGGCGGCATCTCGGGCATCAAGTGCAGCTGGTTCCAGTTCCGCGAATTCCGGCAGGCCATGGCCCAGCCCGACGCGGTGGACGGCCTGCGCTACATCTATCTCACGCGGCGCGACCTCACGGCACAGGCCGTGTCGCTGTACCGGGCCACCGAGACCAAGGTGTTCCACACCAACATCGAGCACTCGGCCGAGGCGCTGGCGCAGCTGGACGTGCTGCCTTACAACTACGCGCGCATCAAGTACTGGCGCGAGCACATCGCCCAGCAGGAAGCCGGCTGGCAGCAGTACTTCGTCGACAAGAAGATCTTCCCGCTGCACCTGCACTACGAGGACATCGAGGCGGATGCCGCCGCGGTGGTGCACCGGCTGGCCACCTACATCGGCCGGCCGCGCGCCTCGCGCGAGGTGGCCCCCGAGGAATCGGTGTTCCGCAAGCTGGGCAACCGAACCAGCGTGGAGTGGACCGCCCGCTTCAACCTGGAGTACGACGCCGAGCTGCGCGCGGCGCAGGCGGCCCAGGCGGCGGCGGCGCCGCCGGCCTGAGTCAGTCCTGCGGGCCCACGTACAGCGCGCTGAACGCGCCGCCCGCGCGGGCCTCGCCGTCGGCGTAGGGGTTGTGCACCTCCTGCGCCACCGCCACGGTGAGCAGGCTCCACTGCGCCGGGTCGGCCCAGGCGCTGCCCCACGTGGCCGCCAGCTGCTCCGGCGTCACCTGCGACGCGGGCACGCTGGCCTGGCGCCCCGCCACGATGCGCAGCACGGTGCGCAGCTGGTCGAAGCTGATGCGCACGTCGAAGGCCTTGTCGGCGAACGCGCCGTGGCGGGCGGGCGAGCCGGCCGAAGTGAACAGGGCGGCCCCCGTCTCCACATCGTGCAGCGCCTCACCGCGCGCAGGCGGTGCGCCTTCCACGATGGGCATGCCGCCCTGCACGGGGTCGAACCACACGCGGCCGCTGGTGAACCAGCCCACGCGCGACCAGTCGCTGATGCCTGCCTGCGCGATGGCCAGGGGGAACAGGTACTTCAGCTGGCAGGGGCGGGACGCGCTCATGCCGCCGGCGGCACAGGCGTTGTTGATGAAGCCCACGGCCAGGAACTGCTTGGCTTGCACGGGCTGGGTGTGGCCCGTGGGTGCATTCGCCACCAGCGTGCCGATGGCCTGGCGCGTGTGGATGCGGGCCACGCCTGCCTGCCCCGGCAGGGCGTTCGACAGCCAGGGCCGCTGCGGCGTCTGGCGCCAATCCATGCGGAACGTGACGAAGCTGCTGGTGTTGAATGCGTTGGTGCCCTTGCCGTCCTGGCCGGCCGCGTCGTAGGGCAGCATCAGCGGCTCGCCCGCGCCGGCCTTGGCGGCACTCGCGGTGTACAGGCCGACCGCGCCGGCACGGGCATCGAGCACCACGCGCCCGGGGCCCTGGGCGTCGCGGGCCTCGGCGGCGCAGGCCGCCGTCTCGCCACTGGGCTGCCAGTCGGCCACGAAGCCGTCGCCGCCTTCACCCAGGGCAACCGCGCGACGCCATGCGTCCTCGGGCGCCGCCGGCAACTCCTCCACCGGACCGTTGGCCACCCCGGTCTCGCACGAGGGCGCCCGACCAAAGAAGTTCACCTTGAGACCCGGCTTGAGCATGTCGCCGCCCACCGGGTTCCAGCTGGCGAAGCGCCGCTGGCCGCCGGCCACCGCATCCAGCGCCTGGGCGCTCGTGAGCGCCGAGGCCACGTCGACTCGGAAGGCGTTGGGGCCGCCCGCGAACGGATCGGACGCATCCACGCCGCTGGGCGGGTTGCCCTCGTTGCCTGCAGGCGGGACGGTGTCGCCGCCGCCCCCACCACCACAGGCGGCCAGGGCGAGGGACATGGCGAGGGCGGTGAGCATCGGCCAGTGCGCGGCGCCGCGGCGCCCGGAAAAGGAAACAGCAGAGTGGTTGTAGCCGATGCGCCGCATGACGAAGCCTCTTGGGTCTTGCGACGGCGCGAGCTGCGCCGCCCATGCTGGGTGCATCGGCTCGCGAGGGGGCAGACTTGACCGCGAAAACGCCCCCGGAAAAAACATCTATTCCCGCTCAATTCGGCCGCATCGGTGCCGATATCCCCGGGGATTCGAGGCCGCCGCGCACGGCCCGCTGGGTGCTGCCCGTCATATGGCGAGGGCCCGCGAGCGTTCGCGGCGCGGCAACGCAGGGTTGCCGTGCGGCACAGGGCGCGAGGGCCCGGTGGGCAGGCACGCGTGCTACATTGGCCCCGTGATGCGCGCCGTGCCGTTCTTCTTTGCGTACTTTTGGTTCTCGCCCCGTCAGGCGGCTGGAGAGGCCATCGCACGCAGGTAAGTCAAGCGCACAGCGAGCTCCCCCAGAAACCGCCGGACCCCCGGCGGTTTTTTTTCGCCGGCGTCAAGGCAACGTCCCTTCGTCCTTGCCAGAGTGAGCCCTTCGATGAATGCCAAAGCCACCGCCCCCAGCGACAGCCATTCCGCCCGGTCGGGCCTCGTGCTCAGCGAGCGCACGAGCGAGACCGACGACCAGCGCATCGAGGACGTCACTCCCTTGCCGCCGCCCGAGCACCTGATTCGCTTCTTCCCGATCGCCGGCACACCGGTGGAACGGCTGGTGGCGCAGACCCGCTCGGCGGTGCGCCACATCATGCAAGGCAAGGACGACCGGCTGCTGGTGGTCATCGGCCCGTGCTCCATCCACGACCCGGCGGCCGCGCTGGACTACGCCCGCCGCCTGGCCGACGAGCGTGCGCGGTACGCGGACACGCTGGAGGTGGTGATGCGCGTGTACTTCGAGAAGCCGCGCACCACGGTGGGCTGGAAGGGCCTCATCAACGACCCCTACCTGGACGAAAGCTTCCGCATCGACGAGGGGCTGCGCATAGCCCGGCAGCTGCTGGTGGAGATCAACCGCCTGGGCGTGCCGGCGGCCAGCGAGTTCCTGGACACGATCAGCCCGCAGTACATCGGCGACCTGATCGCCTGGGGGGCCATCGGTGCACGCACCACCGAAAGCCAGGTGCACCGGGAGCTGGCCTCCGGGCTGTCAGCGCCCATCGGCTTCAAGAACGGCACGGACGGCAACCTCAAGATCGCCTGCGACGCCATCCAGGCCGCGGCGCGGCCGCACCACTTCCTGTCGGTCCACAAGAACGGACAGGTGGCCATCGTTGAAACTAAAGGTAACAAAGATTGCCATGTGATTCTGCGCGGCGGCCGACTGCCCAACTATGACGCCGACAGCGTGGCGGCCGCCTGCCAAGCGCTCACCGAAGCCAAGCTGCGCCCCAGCCTCATGGTGGACTGCAGTCACGCCAACTCCAGCAAGCAGCACCAGAAGCAGGTGGACGTGGCGCGCGACATCGCCGCGCAGCTGGCCGGTGGCAGCCGCCAGGTCTTCGGCGTGATGGTGGAGAGCCACCTGTGCGACGGGGCGCAGAAGTTCACCCCCGGCAAGGACGACCCGGCGGCGCTGCGTTATGGCCAGAGCATCACCGACGCCTGCATCGGCTGGGACGACACCCTGACGGTGCTCGCGGCACTCAGCGAGGCCGTGCGCGCCCGGCGCGGCTGAGCGCCGGGCCGCCTCACTTGCGGCCGTTGGTGAAGATCGTCGTGCCGTCCACCGGGGACACGCCCCAGGCCTGGCCCAGGGTGGGGTCGACGCGGTCGGCGACATCGAAATGGCCGCTGGTACCCACCAGGACGTACACCAGCTTTCCCATCGGACCCGCGACCTTGTCGATGCACACTGAAGTGGGCACGTAGGCGACCCCCTTGTACGTGAGCTGACCGTCGGCGGCGACCACGAGCGTGGCGGAGGCGGACTTGATGAAGCTGCCGCTGTTGTCGTAGTGGCCCTCATCGCCGGCGTAGGTGCCGGCATAGGTGGCCAGAACCGCAGCCTCGGGCAGCTCGACTGCCCCGGGGGCATACGCCGCGGTGTTGCAGGTGGCAGTGAAGCCGCCACCGCCACCGCCGATGGCGTCATCGCCGTCGCCACCGCCGCCGCCACCGCAGGCGGCCAGCAGGCCGCCGACGGCGACCCCCAGGGCCAGCAGGCTGGGGCGCCGCAGTTGCTCTCGACGGGCGCAGGGGTGCAGGGAAGGACCGGGCATGAGAACTCCTCGAAGTGGGGGAAAACGGCAGCGACGACTGCAAACGGTGACAGCGTCTGCTGGCATACGCCGCTTCCGTCGCCGCGGCGGCTCATGCCACCGATCCGGCCTGCAAGCCGGGATCCGGACGCAGGCGGGACCTAGCGGCCGTCCTGGGCGAGTTGCCGATCCCGCACCCACCACGCCTGGTACAGCCCAGGAGGTGCGCCCTCTGGGGACCCCTGCGCCCACGCCCGCATCGCCTGCTGCGCGGCCACCACCGCGTCGGTGTGCCGACCGAGCGTCGCCTGCGCCTGCGCCCGCTCGCCCCAGGCCTGCGCGAGCAGCCACCAGTGGCTGGCGTTCGACGGGTCCGTGGGTTGGCCAAGCAGCCCCAGCGCCTCCTCGGCCAGCGCGGCGGCCCGGACCGGGTCAACGGGCCGCCAGGCGCGCGCCGCCCACAGCAAGGCGTCGGCGCGGCCACGGGCGGCATAGAAGTCCTGCTGCGGCGGCACCGCGGGCAAGCCGTCGAGCGTGCGTTCCAGGACGGCGCGGGCCTGCGCCAGGCGCCCGGCCAGCACCAGGGTGCGCCCACGGGTGATGCCGAAGGCGCGCAGGTCGCGTTGCGCCGCCTTGTTGTCGGCATCGGCGGCGACGCTGGCGCGGCCGATCGCGTCGACCTCGTCAAGCAGCGCGGGCACGCGTTCATGCCGACCGGCCAGCGCCAGGGCCGTCGCCAGGCCGAGCCGCGCCACCGCACGCTGGTGACGGAAATGGGCATTGTCGGGCGCCATGCGCGCCGCCTGGTCGCGCAGGGCCACCGCCTGCTCGGCCAGCAAGACCGCGCGGGCGTGGTCGGCGCGCAGCACCGCTGCCAGGGCGGCGATGTGGTGTGCCCAGGCGAGCTGGTGCACCCACTCCGCCTGCTGCGGCTCGCGCTGCCGCAGCAGGCGCATCAGGTGCAGGGCGGCCTCGAAGTGCGGCACGGCCTCGCTCACCCGCCCCAGGCAGGCCCCCGCGCTGTTGCCGCCGACCAGCATGCCCAGCTGCCCCTCCAGCGTCGCCAGGCCGGACAGGGCCTGCATGTCCTCAGGGTGCAGCCGCAGTGCGCGCTCGGCGAGTGTGCGCGCCTGTTGAAGGGCCTGGCGCGCCGGCCCCGGCTGGCCGCGCCGCGCCGCGAGAGAGCCCTGTGCCAGGCGCAGGTCGACGGCCTGCTTCAGTCCGGCGGCGTCCAGGGCCGCGTCATCCACATACAGCGGCAGCAGCGCCGCCGCCTTGTCGAAGCTGCGCTGGGCCGCATCGAGCCGCTCGAGGCTCGGCGAGAAGGCCTCGCCCTGGAGCACGCCGATGCGGAAATAGGTTTCCGCCAGCTCGCGCGCCAACGCCCGGTCACGGCCCACATGCTGGTGCAGGGCGTCCAGGTAGACCAGCGCGTCGTCGAGCAGCTCGCTGCGCACCGAGGTGGCGCCGGGCAGGTTGACGATCTGGTCGTGGTAACGGAAGACCAGGCGGTTGGCCAGCCGCCGCACGTCGGCAAAGCGCTGGTCTGCGGCCTGGCGCGCCAGCTCGGTCTGGCGCGCTTGCCAAGCCAATGCCGCCACCCCCACGCACAGCACGGCCGCCAACGCCGCGCCAGCACCCACGGCGGCGCGGTTGCGCCGGATGAACTTGCCGGCGCGGTAGCGCCAGCTCGGCGCGCGGGCGCTGACGGGCCAGCCCGCCAGGTGCCAGCGCAGGTCCTGGGCCAGCGCCTCCACCGACGGGTAGCGGCGCTCCACCGGCTTTTCCAGCGCCTTGAGCAAGATGTTGTCCAGGTCACCGCGCAGACGCCGGCGCAGGCTGTCCCAGTCGGGCACCGGCTCGGCAGCGGCGGCCGAGGGCGGGACGTCCGGCGCCGGCAGCGCGCTGGGGCGCGTGGGCGCGTCCTCCAGCACGCTGCGCGCCGCCGCGCTGGCGGTGTCGGCATCACGGCCGTACGGCCGTCGGCCAGTGAGCATGAGGTACAGCAGCACTCCCAGGCTGTAGACATCGGTCGCGGTCCCCACGGGCTCTCCGCACACCTGCTCGGGGCTGGCGAAATACGGCGTGAAGGGCCGCTGGCCCGCGACCGTGTGCTCGGCCCCCTCGGTCTCGGCCGGGTCGAGCGCCTTGGCGATGCCGAAGTCCAGCAGCTTCACCTGGCCATCGCGCGTGACCAGCACATTGCTCGGCTTGAGGTCGCGATGCACCAGCAGCAAGCGGTGGGCATATGCCACCGCGTCGGCCAACTGGAGGAACAGGTCGATGCGCCGTTCGACCGGCAAGCGCGCTGCGGCGCGGTCGATCGGCTCGCCGTCCACCTTCTCCATGACGAAGTACGGCAGGCCGTCGTCGGTGCGCCCGGCATCCAGCAGCCGGGCGATGTGCGGATGCGCCAGCCGCGCCAGGGCGCGCTGCTCCAGGGCGAAGCGGGCCAGCACGGCAGCCGAGTTCATGCCGCGCTTGATGACCTTGACCGCCGCCTCCCCCTGCCAGGCACCATCGGCGCGCCGCGCCAGGTGGACTTCGGCCATGCCGCCGTGGCCGAGCGGCCCGACCACCTCCCAGGCGCCGAGCCGCAAACCGGGTGCCAGCAGCGGCGGTGCCGGTAGGGCCGGAAGCAGCACATGCATCGGGTCCCCGGCGTCATCGCCCGCATGCGACAGCAGGCTGAGCACCTCCCGCTGCACCGCTGCGGGCGCACCACCGAGGCGCATGAACGCCTCTCGCTCGTCGACCGGGCGCTCCAGCGCACGGCCGAACCAGTCCTTGACCAGGTCCCAGGGCGGCGGATCCTGGCGCGTGGCGGGATCGGACGAGGGCGACATGACGCCAAGATTAACCGGCGGCCCGGCCGGCCGATCGACAATCGGCAGGTCTGCCACCCCGTGCCCGCGACGTGACCGATATCGACGACGACGCCTCGCTGACCCAATGGCTGGCCCAGCTGGCCGGCCCGGACCCGACCGCCGCGCAGCGCCTGTTCGAGGCGCTGTACCAGGACCTGCGCCGCCTGGCGCGCCAGCAGCTGAGGCAGGAAGCGCCGGGCCACACCCTCAGCGCCACCGCCCTGACCCACGAGGCCTGGTTCCGCCTGGCGGACCAGACCCGCACGCAGTGGCGCAGCCGCGGCCACTTCCTGGCGGTGGCCTCCACCATGATGCGGCGCATCCTGATCAACCATGCCGAGGCCCGTCGGGCCGACAAGCGCAGCGCAGAGCTGGTCCACCTGTCGCTGTCCGGCCTGGACGGCATCGCCCTGCCCGTCGACCACGACATGCTGGCCGTGCACGCCGCGCTGCTGGCCTTCGAGGCGGTCGACCCGCGCGCCGCACGCATCGTCGAACTGCGCTTCTTCGGCGGGCTGGAGATCGTCGAAATCGCCGAGGTGCTCGGCCTGTCGGAGGCCACCGTCAAACGCGACTGGGCGCTGGCCCGGGCCTGGCTGCGGCGGGAGCTGGGGGAGCGCTGAGACCGGTCACGGCGTGAGCGCCTGCGTCAGCCCGGCCAGCATCGCCTCGATCTGCGGCCCCGCCACGGCGTCGAAATGGTCGGCGGTGGTCCGCAGTTCCAGCGCCTGGGTGCTGGAGTTCACCGCACGGCCGGCGCCGTAGAACGCCGCCGCCACGGTCAGTGCGGTGGTCAGGGCGGACACCGCCTTGGCGCCGGTCGTCGTCACGTCCACGAGTTCGCCGAGTCCGGCGTCCGACGCGCGCCCCTGGCGCAGAGACACCCGCCCGCCGTCACCGTCGGGCAGGCGCACCAGCAGCCGGTTCGTCCATCCCGGCATGACCAGCGCATTGCGCGTCTGTGCGCTGGCGCTGAGGGAGAAGCCGCCTGAGCTCGTCTTCACCTGGGCGGCTGACAGCACCACCCGCACCATCACCAGCGGCGTGCCGGCCTCGGCGGCCAGCCGCTGCAGCACCGGCTCCAGCTTGGCCTTGCGGAAGCCGACGGACATCTTGTCGCCCAACGAGACATAGGGGTCCGCGACCTTGGCACCGAACAGCCCGCCGACGGTCCGGTTCAGCCACGCCTGCTCGTCCATGTGCAGCAAAGGCAGGCCACGCGCGCTGAAGACGCTGCCCTTGCCGCCCTGCGCATCCAGCGCCAGCGGGGCGGTGTCGCCCTGCCCCTGCAGCTCGGCGTAGGACGGCAGGGCCTGCAGGGCCTCGTGCGGTATCACCTCGATGCCACGCGCCTTCAACGACGCCTCGGCCAGGGCGTGGACGCGGTCTGCCAGGGCTTGCAGCCGCCCGGCCTCCAGCCCGACCACCTTCATGGAGGCGTGCACGTGCGACATGCCTCCATGCAGGGCGGCACCCGACACCGCGCCACCGTCGGCCTCGGTGATGACGTACAGCGCCACGCCGGCCAGGGCGACCTTCTTCAGGCCCTTCAGGCGGTCGCCGTGCTCGATGTCCAGGTCGTCGGCGCCGAGCGGCGCGGGCGGCGGCAGGCCACCGCCGGACGAGGCCACCGGCGCCTCAGCGGCGGGGGCCGACGTCGACGCATCGGCAGGCGCCTGGGGCGCCGCGGGTGCGGCGGCCACGCACAGCGCCAGCAGTGCGGCGAGCCCGCGTGAGAGCTTGGCGTCCGGACGAGGGATGCGATGGAAAGGACAGGTACCAGACATGGGCGTACTCCGGCGAAACCGGGCCCCGCCACGGGGCCCTCACACCGGCATACGCCGCAACGCGTGGCGAAACGGCTCAGTCGGCCGCTTCGCTCCCCGGCTCGGCGGCCTGGCGCTGCAGCCGCTCGCTGCGCCAGTAGACGTCGTCGCCGCCCAGGCCGTCGAGGTTGGCGCGGTTGAGCACGCGCGCCAGCACGAACATCAGGTCGGAGAGCCGGTTCAGGTACTGGCGCGGCGCCGCGTTCACGGCCTCCACCGCCGACAGGGCCACCACCGCACGCTCGGCACGCCGCGCCACGGTGCGCGCCACATGCGCCAGGGCCGCACTGCGCGTGCCCGCCGGCAGGATGAACTCGGCCAGCCGCGGCAGGGCCGCGTTGTAGTGCGCCAGCGCCTCGTCCAGGCGCAGCACGGCATCGGCCTTGAGCAGCTCGAAGCCGGGGATGGACAGCTCACCACCCAGGTTGAACAGCTCGTGCTGGACGGTGACCAGCAGCTCGCGCACGTCGTCGGGCAGTGGCTCCGCCAGCAGCACGCCCAGGTGGGAGTTCAGCTCGTCCACGTCGCCCATGGCGGCGATGCGCAGGTGGCTCTTGGGCACGCGCTGCCCGTCGCCCAGTCCGGTGGTGCCGTCGTCGCCAGTGCGGGTGGCGATCTGAGTCAATCGGTTGGCCATGGGGGGAGTGTAGGCGGGGGCCGGCGTGCTCCAATCCGGTGCTTCCTGATGGCCCCGCCCGATGGCGGGGCCCGCTTGACGAGGTGCCCATGCGCTACATGCTCCTGATCGTCGAACCCACCGGCCAGCGTGCCGAGCGCACCCGCGCCGAGGGCGAGGCCGCCTACGCGCGCATGCGCGCCTTCGCGGACGAGTTGCAGGCCGAGGGCCGGCTGCTCGCCGTCGAATCGCTCGCCGCCATGTCGCAGGCCACCCGGGTGCAGGTGCGCGGCGGCAAGCGCCAGCTGCTGGACGGCCCCTTCACCGAGGCCAAGGAGATGGTGGGCGGCTTCTACCTGGTGGACTGCAGCGGCCCGGAGGAGGCGCTGGCGCTGGCCGCCCGGTGCCCGGCCGCCGAATGGGCCACGGTGGAGGTGCGGCCGGCGGCGCCCTGCTACGACGAATCCCGGCGCTGAGCCGGCGGTGCCCCCGCTGGCTGGCGTGTCGAAACACCGGCGCGCCGTTCGTCGTCCTGGCATCCCCGCCCCCGGAGCAACGACGATGCGATTCCTGATCATGGTGCGCGCCAACGCGGTGAGCGAATCCGGCGCCATGCCCGAGGAGGCCCTCATGGCCGCCATGGCGAGCTACCACGAGGAGCTGTCGCGCGCTGGCGTGCTGCTGGACGCCAACGGCCTCAAGCCCAGCCGCGAGGGTTTCCGCGTGCGCTACCGGGGCGGCCTGCCCACGCTGGTGGACGGGCCCTTCGCTGAGACCAAGGAGCTGATCGCGGGCTACACGCTCATCCAGGCCCGCTCGCGGGAGGAGGCCATGGAGTGGGCGCGCCGCTTCCCCGCCCCCTTCGGCAGCGGCATGGACGGCGAGATCGAGGTGCGGCCGCTGTATGAGCTCGACGACTTCACGCCGAACGCGGCGGTGGAGCGCTTTCGGCAGCTCGACACGCCGCGCTGACCCAGGCACTGCACGCACCGATGGCCACCCCATCCCCTGCCTCGCCCGCCGGCCATGCCACGAGCCACCGCGCCATCGACGCCGTCTGGCGCATCGAGCAGGCGCGCATCGTGGCCGGCGTGGCCCGGCTCGTGCGCGACATCGGCCTGGCCGAGGAGCTGGCGCAGGACGCCCTGGTGGCGGCGCTCGAGCACTGGCCACGCGACGGCGTGCCGGCCAACCCGGGGGCCTGGCTCATGACCACGGCCAAGCACCGCGCGCTGGACCGCCTGCGCCGGGACAAGAACCTGGCCGCCAAGCTGGAACAGATCGGCCTGGACCTCGAGGCAAGGGAGGCGTTGGTGGTGCCCGATTTCGTGGACGCGCTGGATGCGGCGCGCCAGGACGACATCGGCGACGACCTGCTGCGGCTGGTGTTCACCGCCTGCCACCCGTTGTTGTCGCCGGACGCGCGGGTGGCCCTGACGCTCAAGCTGCTGGGCGGCCTGAGCACCGCCGAGATCGCCCGCGCGTACCTGGTGCCCGAGCCCACCATCGCGCAGCGCATCGTGCGCGCCAAGCGCACCCTCGCCGAGGCACGCGTGCCGTTCGAGGTGCCGCGCGGCCCGGAGCTGGGCTCCCGCCTGGCGTCGGTGCTGGAGGTGGTCTACCTGATCTTCAACGAGGGCTACACCGCCACCG
>JACRBA010000046.1 GCA_016213265.1 Burkholderiales bacterium
CGGCTGAACCCGCTGCCGCGTTCGGTGGGCTTGTCCACCGGCCGGCCCACCGCCGCGACAACCGGGTGGTGCGCCACCGCCGTGGCGGCCGCAGCGGGCGGCGCCGATGCGGGCGCAGCCACCGGCGCGGTCGCTGGCGCGGCCGCGGGCGCCGGGGCTGGCGATGTGACCGGCGGGGGCGGCGCGGCGACGTGCGGCTCGCGTGGCGCGGGAGCAGGCGCCAAGCTGTCCACCGGGGACGGCGCCGACGCAGGGGCAGGTTCCGCGGCGGGCACCGGCTCACGCAAGTCGCGCAGGTCGCGCAGATCGGGAGCGGCGGGCGGCGGCGGGGCTTTTTTCTTGAAGAAGCTGAACATCGTGGCGGGGCCGCCAGAGGCAGGCACAGGGGGCTTGCAGTGTAGGCCCTGAATCGCTATATAATGGAAGGCTACGTGGCGCTTTAGCTCAGTCGGTTAGAGCGACGGAATCATAATCCGCAGGTCCGGGGTTCGAATCCCTGAAGCGCCACCAAGACACCTGCAAAGGCCTCGCCCACCGGCGAGGCCTTTGTCATTTCAGGCGGCTCACTGCAGCGGTGGCGCGTCGGCGCGCAGACCCGGCGGAACGGTGGGCGTGGGCGGCGGCGGGTCGGTGGGCGGCGGCTCGGCCGGCAGGAGCCGGTAGCCGTCCACCAGCGCCGTCTCCCAGGCGTCGCCCAGCAGCCGGTAGCCCTGACGGCTGGGGTGGATCTCGTTGTGCCAGTGCGCGGTCGGCCCGGTGTCGTGGGGGTCGGCGGGCAGCAGCCGGCCCTGCGTGTCCACCACCCGCAGGGAACCATCGGGCACCGCGGCGGCCATGTCCTTCAGCAGCGCGCCCAGGCGCCCCATCAGCACCGCCGCCACGGCCCGCCACTCGGCCGCAGGCACCCCGAAGCGCTGCAGGCTCGGCGCGAGCCACGGGCCTTGCCCGGCGCCGGCCGGTGCCCAGCGCGGCGTCGCCAGGTCGTAGGTGTGCAGCCACAGTGGCACGCCGCGGTTGGTCGGCTGGCGGTCACGCTCGTGCAGCAGGTCGTGCACCACGGCGCGCAGGTGCGTGGCAAAGGTCGCCCAGCCCTCCTCGCTCACATAGCGCGGCGGGCCGTCGCCCACCGGGCCCCATTCGTCGGCGCGACGCAGCAGGCGGCGGCCGGGCGGGGCGGTGGGCGGCGCACCGGCCGCCTCGATGAGATCGTTGCCGCCTCCGGACACCAGCACGCCGGACCAGGGCCGCCGCTTCGCCCCACTCAGCAGCCGCAGGAAGGCCTGCTGGCGCGTCGTGTCGGTCATGCGACGCAGCCGCAGCCCGGGCGAGGCGCAGTTCATGGCGCACGCCATCACCGGCAGGCTGATCTTCTCGAACAGGTTGCTCGTGAGCCAGGGCGGGAACGCACCCACCGAGAACCACGAGTCCCCCTGGGCCAGGAACTGCAGCGCGAAGGTGTCGAGCGGCGCGGTGCCGTCGTCCACCTCCTGGGGTGAAAACAGCTTCAGGTCGTGCATGGCCAGCTCCTCGCACCGCGGCATGCGCGCGGCGTGCATCCATTGCATGCCGGTGCGGCCGCGGTGTCCAGCCCCTGGTCGATGCCGCCGGGCGGCGGGCGCTCAGCCCGCCGCTGGCTCGCCGCCCGGTGCGGCGTCGGCGCTCGTTCCCTGCTTCCAGTACGCCGCGGCGCGGATGGCGCGCTTGTCGTGGCCCTTGTCGTCGACCAGGATGCGCCGCAGCTCGGCCATCACTGCCCCCTCGCCCGCCGCCCAGACGTAGCCTTCACCCGCTGGCAGGCGCCACCCACGGGCCAGCGACAGCACGCCCGCGCCGTCGTCCAGCCACTGCACCTGGGGCCGGCAGGCGGATGCCGGCAGCCGCCGGTCGGCGGGGTCGGCCACCTGCAGCCACACCTGCACCACCGCGTCGGCCGGCAGTTCCTCCAGGCGCCGCGAGATGGCCGGCAGCGCCGTCTCGTCGCCCACCAGCAGGTGCCAGGCGTAGTCGGTGGGAATGAGGAAGGAGCCGCGCGGGCCGGCCACGCGCAGCGGCTGTCCCCGCGCGGCCTGCGCGGCCCAGGCGGCGGCGGGGCCATCGCCGTGCAGCCCGACCTCGCGCGTCAGCTCGCCCGCGACCGGGTCGAAGCGGCGCGGCGTGTAGTCGCGCCGTGCGGGCTCGCCCTCCAGGGTGGGGATGAACACCTTCACATGGTCGTCGAAGGAGGGGCTGGTGAAGTCGGCGAGGCCCTCGCCGCCCAGCACGACAGCCACCAGATGCGGGCTCGGCCGCTCGACGCGGCGCACGACCAGGTCTCGGAACTTGAGTTCGTGCCGCACACGCTGCACGCGGCCAAGGATGCTGCTCATGGGACACGGCCCCTCTCGGCCGCGGCAATCGACGAAGCAGCCATGATGCGTGACGCCTGCCTCGCCGGGCAAGCCGGCGTGCGCAAGGCCTTGGCGGCCACCCGGTCGCGCGACGCCCCGCCACCTACAATCGCCGCCTGTCGCCCGGTGGCCGGCTCCGCCCGCCACCGACTCCTTCCACAGCCCCTGGGTCTACACCATGCACCGCTGTGCCGCGGCTCAGCCCGCACCGCGCCCCTCGACGGCCGCGCGCCGCCAGTTCCTCGCCACCGGCCTGTGCTGCGGCGTGGCACTGGCTGCCTGGCTGGCCACACCCCACGCCCTGGCGCAGCCGCTGGTGCGGCGCTTCCCGCGCCATGCCTTGCGCGGCGAGGTGGTCTTCGGCGCCTTCCCCGAGGCGCTGCTGAACGGCCAGCCGGTGCGCCTGGCGCCCGGCGCCCGGGTGCGCGACGCCGACAACCGCGTGGCCATGCCCGGCGCGGTGGCCGGCGGCCGATTCCTCGTGCACTACACGGTCAACAGCATGGGCCTGCTGCAGGACATCTGGATCCTGCGGCCGGACGAGGCCGCGCGCCAGCCCTGGCCGCGCACGCCCACCGAGGCCGCCACCTGGTTCTTCGACGAACTGGCCCAGGTGTGGACCAAGCCCTGACCCGCGGGCCGGGTACCGAAAGCACACCACCATGACGACCGCGACCAAGAAGGTCTACATCCGCACCTTCGGGTGCCAGATGAACGAGTACGACTCGGACAAGATGGCCGACGTGCTGCGCGCCGCCGAGGGCTACGAGCCCACGGACGACGTGGAGCAGGCCGACCTCGTGCTCTACAACACCTGCAGCGTGCGCGAGAAGGCCGCGGAGAAGGTCTTCTCCGACCTCGGCCGCATCAAGCACCTGAAGAAAAAGGGCGTGCTGATCGGCGTGGGCGGCTGCGTCGCCAGCCAGGAGGGCGCCGCCATCATCGAGCGCGCCCCCTACGTCGACCTCGTGTTCGGCCCGCAGACGCTGCACCGGCTGCCGCAGATGATCGAGCAGCGCCAGAGCCAGCGCCGCCCGCAGGTGGACATCAGCTTCCCCGAGATCGAGAAGTTCGACCACCTGCCCCCTGCACGGGTGGAGGGCGCCTCGGCCTTCGTCTCGATCATGGAGGGCTGCTCCAAGTACTGCACCTACTGCGTGGTGCCCTACACCCGCGGCGAGGAGGTCTCTCGCCCCTTCGACGACGTGCTCACCGAGGTGGCCGGCCTGGCCGACCAGGGCGTCAAGGAGATCACGCTGCTGGGGCAGAACGTGAACGCCTACCGCGGCACCATGGGCGACACGGCGGAGATCGCCGATTTCGCGCTGCTGCTGGAGTACGTGGCCGAGATCCCCGGCATCGAACGCATCCGCTACACCACCAGCCACCCGAACGAGTTCACCCAGCGCCTGGTCGATGCCTACGGGCGCATCCCCCAGCTGGTGAGCCACCTGCACCTGCCGGTGCAGCACGGTTCCGACCGCATCCTGATGGCCATGAAGCGCGGCTACACCGTGCTCGAGTACAAGAGCACCATCCGCAAGCTGCGCGCGGTGCGGCCCGGCATCAGCCTCAGCTCCGACTTCATCGTGGGCTTCCCCGGCGAGACCGAGGACGACCATGCCCGCACCATGAAGCTGATTGACGACATCGGCTTCGATGCGTCCTTCAGTTTCATCTACAGCCCGCGGCCGGGCACGCCCGCCGCGGCGCTGGCCGACGACACGCCGCACGAGGCCAAGCTGGCTCGGCTGCAGGCCTTGCAGGCCAAGCTCGAGGACAACGTGCGCCGCTACAGCGCCACCCTGGTGGGCACGCGCCAGCGCATCCTGGTCGAAGGCCCGTCGCGCAAGAACGCCGCCGAGCTGATGGGCCGCACCGAGTGCAACCGCATCGTCAACTTCGCCGGCAGCCCGCGCCTGGTGGGGCAGATGGTGGAGGTGACCGTCACCGAGGCGCTGCCGCATTCGCTGCGCGGCGAGGTGGTCACGCGGGACACGGCGCCGGCCTGACGCCCGCCCCGCCGCCCGTTCAGGCGATGCGGCGCGGGCCGTGCCACCACAGCGCGGCAGCGGTGGCGGCCACCAGCAGGCCATAGGTGGCCATCTTGCCGTCGCGGCCGAACACCAGCAGGCCGGCCACCAGCGCCACCGCGCCCGCGGCCATGGCCCAGCCCGCCAGCCGCCAGTACGGCACGGCCCTGAGCGCCCGCCACCACGCCAGCTTGGCCAGCCCGGCGGCGAGCAGCCCCACGCCCACGGCGGGCCCGAGGAAGTTCAGCAGGTGCCAGAGCGCGTCCAGAGGGCCCATGAAAGACGGGTACGACAAGGCGGGGCGGCGGCCCGCGGCTTGATGCACCTCAAGGGCACCCTGCGCGCGCATGAACCGCACCCCCGCGGACAAGGGGGTCGAATTTTATAATCGCCGCCATGAGTGTCATTGCGCTCGGGCTCAACCACCACACCGCGCCGCTGGACCTGCGCGGCCGGTTCGCCTTTCCGCCCGAGCAGCTGCCCCCGGCACTGCGCGCGCTGCAGGGCCAGTGGCAACGCAGCACCCCCGAAGCCGCCATCCTGGCCACCTGCAACCGCACCGAGCTCTACGTGGCCGGCATGCCGGGGGCGGGGCGCGAGCTGGTGCGGCCCGCCATCGACTGGCTCGCCACCCAGGGCGGCGTGGATGGCGGCACGCTGCTGCAGCACACCTACGTGCTGGAGGGCCGCGAGGCCGCCCGCCACGCGTTCCGCGTCGCGTCCGGCCTGGATTCCATGGTGCTGGGCGAGCCGCAGATCCTGGGCCAGATGAAGGAGGCCGTGCGCGGTGCCGATGCGGCGGGCACGCTCGGCACCACCTTGCACCAGCTGTTCCAGCGCTCGTTCTCGGTGGCCAAGGAGGTGCGCACCTCCACCGAGATCGGCGCGCACTCCATCAGCATGGCCGCCGCGGCCGTGCGCCTGGCGTCGCAGATCTTCGAGGATCTGCGCGAGACGCGGGTGCTGTTCGTCGGTGCCGGCGAGATGATCGAGCTGGTTGCCACTCACTTCGCGGCCCGCGAGCCGCGGCAGATGGCGGTGGCCAACCGCACGCTCGAGCGCGGCGAGAAGCTGGCCGCCCGCTTCGGCGCCCAGGCGCTGCGCCTGGCCGACCTGCCCGCGCGGCTGCACGAGTTCGACGCGGTCATTTCGTGCACCGCGAGCACCCTGCCCATCATCGGCCTGGGCGCCGTGGAGCGGGCGCTCAAGGCCCGCCGCCGCCGCCCGATGTTCATGGTGGACCTGGCCGTGCCACGCGACATCGAACCCGAGGTGGCCCGCCTGTCCGATGTGTACCTCTACACGGTGGATGACCTCACCGAGGTGGTGCAGACGGCGGGCGAAAAGCGCCAAGCCGCCGTCGCCCAGGCCGAGGCCATCATCGATGCCGGCGTGCAGAACTTCGCCCACTGGCTCGACCAGCGGGCCAGCGTGCCGCTCATCCAGGCGCTGAACCAGCAGGCGGACGAATGGCGCACCCTCGAACTCGCCCGTGCCCGCAAGCTGCTGGCACGCGGTGATGACGTCGAAGCCGTGCTGGAAGCCCTCTCCCGCTCGCTCACCCAGAAGATGATGCACGGCGCCCTGGCCGAGCTGCGCGCCGCCGAAGGCGAGTCGCGCCAGGCCACTGCCGAGTGGGTGTCGCGCCTGTTCCTGCGCCAGGCGACCCGCAGCCCGGTGGCCGACGCACCGCCGGCCGGCGACAGGCTCTAGCGACGCGGACCGTTGCCGACCCCTGCAGGCCGGCCTGCGCGCACCCCCGCGTGCGTCCCCACCGGCCCTGTGCCGCGCTGCCCCCGTCGCCCCGCCCGCCCCCCATGAAAGACTCGCTTCGCCAGCAGCTCCACCGCCTCGCCATGCGCCTGGACGAACTGGACGCCAACCTGGCCGACCCGCAGGTCACCGCCGACATGGCCCGCTACCGCGGCCTGGCGCGCGAGCAGGCCGAGGCCGCCGAGGTGGTCGGCCTGTTCCGCCGCTTCGAGCAGCGCGAGCGTGACCTGGCCGCCGCCCGGGAGATGCTGGACGACCCCGACATGGCCGAGATGGCCCGCGAGGAGCAGGCCGGCGCCGAGCAGGAGCTGACCCAGTTGCATGCCGCCCTGCAGACCGCCCTGCTGCCGCGCGACCCCGATGACCACCGCGCGGCGTTCGTCGAGATCCGTGCCGGCACCGGCGGCGAGGAGTCGGCCCTGTTCGCGGCCGACCTCGCCCGCATGTACCTGCGCTACGCCGAGCGCCAGGGGTGGCGCACCGAAGTGATGAGCGACAGCCCCTCCGACCTGGGCGGCCACAAGGAGCTGGTGCTGCGCATCGAGGGCGACGGCGTGTACGGCCGAATGAAGTTCGAGTCCGGTGGCCACCGCGTGCAGCGCGTGCCCGCCACCGAGTCGCAGGGGCGCATCCACACCAGCGCCTGCACCGTGGCCGTGATGCCCGAGCCCGATGCCGCCGAGGAGATCACGCTGGACCCGTCCGAGTTGCGCATCGACACCTACCGCAGCAGCGGCGCGGGCGGCCAGCACATCAACAAGACCGACAGCGCCGTGCGCATCACCCACCTGCCCACCGGCGTGGTGGCCGAGTGCCAGGACGACCGCTCGCAGCACCGCAACAAGGCCAAGGCCATGGCCGTGCTGCAGGCCCGGCTGCGCGACCGCGAGCGCAGCGCGCGCGAGGCGCAGGAGGCGGCCACCCGCAAGGCGCTCGTCGGCTCCGGTGATCGCTCGGACCGCATCCGCACCTACAACTTCCCCCAGGGCCGGCTCACCGACCACCGCATCAACCTCACGCTCTACAAGCTGGGCCAGATCATGGAAGGGGACCTCGACGACGTGATCACCGCACTGCAGGCGCATCGGGCGCAACAGCAGCTCGCCGCGCTGGAAAGCGGGCAGCCCGCATGACGCCGACCATCGACCAGGCGCTGCAGGCCGCCCGCGCACAGGGACTCGACCGGCTGGATGCCCAGCTGCTGCTGGGGCATGTGCTCGGGCAGGCGCGCGCCTGGCTGATCGCCCACGACGGCGACCCGCTCACGGCCGCCCAGGCCGAAGCTTTCGCCGGCCTGTGCGCCCGGCGGGCCGCCGGCGAACCCCTGGCGTACCTGGTGGGCGAGCGCGAGTTCCATGGGCTGACGCTGCAGGTGTCGCCCGCCGTGCTCGTGCCGCGGCCCGATACCGAGACGCTGGTGGACTGGGCGCTCGAGCTGCTGGGGGGTGAGCTGGCCGACCGGCCCGCGCCCTCCGTGGTGGACCTGGGCACGGGCAGCGGCGCCATCGCCCTGGCGGTGGCCCACCGGCACGCCGCGGCGCATGTCGAGGCGGTCGACACGAGCCTGGACGCGCTGGAGGTGGCCCGCGCCAACGGACGGAGACTGGGCCTGCCGGTGGTGTGGCACCTGGGGTCCTGGTTCGAGCCCCTGGCTGGCCGCCGATTCGACCTGGTGCTCAGCAACCCGCCGTACATCGCGGCGGACGACCCGCACCTGGCCGCCCTGGGGCATGAGCCGACGCAGGCGCTCACGCCCGGCGGCGATGGACTGGACAGCCTGCGCTGGCTGGCGGCCCACGCGCCGGCGCACCTGCAGCCCGGGGGCTGGCTGCTGCTGGAACACGGCTGGGACCAGGCCGACGCCGTCGCGGCGATGCTGGGTGACGCCGGATTCGCCGCTGTGTCCCATCGGCGGGACCTGGCGGGACACCGGCGCTGCACGGGCGGCCGCTGGCCGGGATGAGCGGCCGGCGTATCCCATCGTCGCCGCTGTAAGAGCCCGCAACAGCGTAGGGGTGCGGTGGCATTTCACACGCCGCCCGGCGGCCCCGGCAGTAGCATGTTTCAACGGCTTTGAAGACAAGCCGTTCGGAGCCTGCCATGCGCCGCCACCTCGCCCTGTGGATCCCCCTGTGCACTGCCTGCCTCGCCGTTCCCGGTGTGGCCGGGGCCAATGGGGCCAATGGGGCCAATGGCGGCATTGCGGGCGACGGGCTGAAGGCCGCGGCCGACGCCAGCGAGACCTGGGCGCCGTGGCAGGCGCGGCTCGCGATCAGCGCCCCCGCGCCCGTGTCGCCCGCCTGGGCGGGGTCCACCTCGCTGGCCGCCGCACCCGCGCTGCTGGCGGGTGACCGCTACCTCGGCTGGGGCCGTCTGGGCTCGGGCGGTGGCCTGCGCGCCACGGGCGCGCTGCTGGTGGGCCCGTCCGCGCTGTCGCTGGCGTCGCCGGCCGGGGCGTCCTCGTCTGAAATGCTGTGGCGTCCCACGTGGGGGGCATCCACGTCCGCGGCGAGCGAGTCCGACGGCGGCGCCATGCCCTACCTGGGCATGGGCTACAGCGCCTGGTGGGCGCGCACGGGCGTCGGTGTGTCGGCCGACCTCGGTGTCGCCGCCACCAAGCCTGGGGAAGCCGTGCGCTTCGGGCGCGTGATGTCCGGCAGTGAGGGGCTGGACGACATGTTCCGCGCGATGCAGCTCTCGCCCGTGCTCCAGGTCAATCTTTCGTACGCGTTCTGAGGCTGGCCGCAGGGCCAAGCCCACGGTGCGGGCCGACGGCCCCGGCTTTGGTCTATAAAGCCGACTTCGGGCCATGAGGCCCGCGAACGCATTTCTCGAAAGCATTCCATGAGCGACGTCCAGCAGCGCATCGACCAGATCGTCAAAGGCCACAAGGTGGTCCTTTTCATGAAGGGCACGGCGCAGTTCCCCATGTGCGGCTTTTCGGGCCGCGCGGTGCAGGTGCTCAAGGCCTGCGGCGTGAACGACCTCGCCACCGTCAATGTGCTCGAGGACGAGGCCATCCGCCAGGGCATCAAGGAATACGCCAACTGGCCCACCATCCCGCAGCTCTATGTGAACGGCGAGTTCGTTGGCGGCTCGGACATCATGATGGAGATGTACCAGTCGGGTGAGCTGCAGCAGATGCTGGCCGCCTGAGGGCCCGGGGCGCCGTGTCCACCGCCCCCGCGCCCGCGCGCATCGTCGTGGGCGTCACCGGCGCGTCAGGCGCCGTGTATGCCGTTCGCCTGCTCGAGCGGCTGCGCGCGCTGGGCGCCCACACCCACCTCGTGGCCACGCCCGCGGGCATCCTCAATGTGCACCATGAGCTGGGGCTCGATCGCCATCAGCTGGAGGCGCTGGCCACCGAAAGCCACCCGGCGGGTGACGTGGGCGCCTGCATCGCCAGCGGCAGCCACCAGGTGGACGCAATGGTGGTGGCGCCCTGCACGATGAAGTCGCTGGCCGCCATCGCGCACGGCTTCGGCGACAACCTGCTCACCCGCGCGGCCGACGTCACGCTCAAGGAGCGGCGGCGCCTCGTGCTGATGGTGCGCGAGACCCCGTTCAACCTGGCGCACCTGCGCAACATGACGGCCGTGACTGAGATGGGGGGCATCGTGTTCCCCCCCTTGCCTGCCTTCTACCACCGGCCGCAGACGGTGGACGCCCTGGTGGACGACACCGTGGAGCGGGTGATCGAGCTGCTGGGCGTGGCCCAGGCCGCACCGCGGCGCTGGAACGGCCTGTAGTCGCGCGGCGCCTGCCGCGCGCCAAGCGTCAGCTCTGCCCGGGCAGCAGCCACTGGCGCCGCGCCCCCATCACCGCGTTCGGGTACTCGGCGCGGCCCCGGCTGCCGTTGTAGCGACCCAGCGCCATGAACAGGTCGCCGCGCTCGCGCTCCAGGTAGTGGCGCAGGATCACGCAGCCGAAGCGCAGGTTGGTCTGCATGTGGAACAGGCGCGACGCATCGCCGTCGCCGATCAGGCGGGCCCAGAAGGGCATCACCTGCATGTAGCCGCGCGCGCCGGCCACGCTGATCGCGTACTTGCGAAAGCCGCTTTCCACCTGCACGAGACCGAGCACCAGCGCCGGCTCCAGGCTCGCGCGCTTGCTCTCGTACCACAGCGTTTCGAGGAACTCGATGCGGGTCTGGCGCTCGGACTTGCGCTTCTTGAGCCGGTCGCTCATCTCGCCCAGCCAGCGCAGGTAGGCGATGCGGTCCTCGATCTTGTCAAAGCGCGGTTTCGGCGGGGCACTGTTGGCGATGGAGGCCGACAGCGCGGTGCGCACGGCATCTGCCAGCGGCTCTTCCGCCTGCCGCCCGGCCCAGGCCAGGCCGGGCCAGGCCACGAGCGGGCCGGCGGCCACGCCAGCCGCCGCCGCACGCAGCCACGCGCGGCGCGCCAGGTGCGGGGGCGCCGGCTCCGGGCTCACAGCGCCAGGCGGGTGCGGACGTCGCCCACCACGTCCTGCAGGGCGACCTTCGCCGCCTCGGGGTCGCGGCGGCCTTGCACCTCGAGGGCACCTTCCTTGAGCGCGCGGTCGGACAGCACCACCCGCACGGGCACACCGATCAGCTCCCAGTCGGCGAACATCGCGCCGGGGCGTTCGCCGCGGTCGTCGAGGATCACGTCGACCCCCGCCTCGGCGAGCTGCGCATACAGGGTGTCGGCGGCGGCCTTGACCTCGGCCGAGCGGTCGTAGCCGATGGGGCACAGCACGCAGGCGAACGGCGCGATGGCCGCCGGCCAGATGATGCCGCGACCGTCGTGGTTCTGCTCGATGGCCGCGCCGAGGATGCGCGTGACGCCAATGCCGTAGCAGCCCATCTGGAAGGGCTGCGGCTTGCCGGTCTCGTCCAGGAAGTTCGCCCCCATCGCCAGGGAGTACTTGGTACCGAGGTAGAAGACGTGGCCCACCTCGATGCCACGCTGGATGGTCAGCGTGCCCTTGCCGTCGGGCGAGGGATCGCCCGCCACCACGTTGCGGATGTCGGCCACCAGATCAGGCTCAGGCAGGTCGCGGCCCCAGTTGGCACCGGTGTAGTGGTAATCGGCCTCGTTGGCGCCGCAGACGAAATCGGCCATGTGGGCCACCGTGCGGTCGGCCACCACCTTCACCGGCTTCTTCATGCCGATGGGGCCCAGGTAGCCCGGCTTGCAGCCGAAGTGCTCCTCGATCTCGGCCACGGTGGCGAAGCGCCACCCTGCCTTCAGCCCGGGCAGCTTGCCGGTCTTCACCTCATTGAGGTCGTGGTCGCCGCGCACGAGCAGCAGCCACACCGTCGTCCTCACGATGTCGCCGGCCTCGTTCTTCTCGTCCGTGGCCAGCACCAGCGATTTCACCGTCTGCTGCAGCGGCAGGCCCAGCAGCGCGGCCACATCGGCGCAGGTGCTCTTGCCGGGTGTGGGCGTCTTGGTCAGCGCCTGGGTGGCAGGCCCGCGGGCGGCCAGCAAGGGCAGCGCCTCGGCCAACTCGATATTGGCGGCGTAGTCGCTGGTGGGGCAATACACGAGCGCGTCCTCGCCCGTCTCGGCGATCACCTGGAACTCGTGCGAGGCGTCGCCGCCGATGCTGCCGGTGTCGGCCGCCACGGCTCGGTACTGCAGGCCGAAGCGGTCGAAGATGCGCTTGTACGCATCGAACATGACCTGGTAGCTCTTGAGTGCGCCGGCCTGGTCCCGGTCGAAGGAGTACGCGTCCTTCATGGTGAACTCGCGGCCGCGCATCACGCCGAAGCGCGGGCGACGCTCGTCGCGGAACTTGGTCTGGATGTGATAGAAGTTCTTCGGCAGCTGCTTGTAGCTGCGCAGCTCCTGGCGCGCGATGTCGGTCACCACCTCTTCGCTGGTGGGCTGGATCACGAAATCGCGATCGTGCCGGTCCTTCACGCGCAGCAGCTCGGGGCCGTAGGCCTGGAAGCGGCCCGACTCCTGCCACAGCTCGGCCGGCTGCACCACCGGCATCAGCAGCTCCACGGCGCCGGCCCGGTTCATCTCGTCGCGGCTGATGGCCTCGACCTTGCGGATGACCCGCAGGCCCATGGGCATGTAGTTGTAGATGCCCGCGCCCAGCCGCTTGATCATGCCGGCGCGCATCATCAGCTGGTGGCTGATGACCTCGGCGTCAGCGGGCGCTTCCTTGAGCGTGGAGATGAAGAACTGGCTGGCTTTCATGGGTGGGAAGAATCGCCCGGCGCACGCTCAGTGAAAGCGAGGGCCTGCGCCGCCCATGCCGCCGGTGCTATATTGATTTCAGTTCAGAAATTGGGGTTTGATTATGCTCGACCGGGAAGGCTACAGGCCCAACGTCGGCATCATCCTGCTCAACTCCCGCAACCAGGTCTTCTGGGGCAAGCGCCTGCGCACCCACTCCTGGCAGTTCCCGCAAGGGGGCATCAAATACGGTGAATCGCCTGAGCAGGCGATGTTTCGCGAGTTGCACGAGGAGGTCGGGCTGCTGCCCGAGCACGTGCAGATCCTAGCCCGCACGCGCGACTGGCTGCGCTACGAGGTGCCCGACCACTTCATCCGCAAGGATGCGCGCGGCCACTACAAAGGCCAGAAGCAGATCTGGTTCCTGCTCAAGCTCATGGGCCGCGACAGCGACATGAACCTGCGCGCCACCGACCACCCCGAGTTCGACGCCTGGCGCTGGAACGACTACTGGGTGCCGCTCGATGTGGTGATCGAGTTCAAGCGCGGCGTCTACCAGCTCGCCCTGACCGAGCTCGCCCGCTTCCTCCCCAAGGGCCACCACCACAACCGCTACCTGCGCAGCGGCATGCGGCCGCACGGGCGCGAAGGCGATCGGCGCCGCCCGGCGGATGCCACCGGCGGCTCACCGGCGCTGCCGCCAGGCGCGAGCCACGGCGATCCGCCCGACGCCGTCTGAGCGGCGCGCACGGCGCGCGCGGCTCAGCTCAGCACCAGGTTGTCGCGGTGGATGAGCTCCGGCTCGCTCTCGTAGCCCAGCAGCCCGCCGATCTGTGACGAGGGCTTGCGGGCGATGAGCCGAGCCTCGGCGCTGGAGTAGTTGGCCAGCCCGCGGGCCACTTCGGCGCCCGCCAGGCTGCGCACGGCGATCACGTCGCCGCGGTGGAAATCTCCTTCCACGTCCACCACGCCGATCGGCAGCAGGCTCTTGCCCTCGTCGCGCAGCGTGATCACCGCGCCGTCGTCAACGCGCACCGCCCCGCGCAGCTGCAGGTGGTCGGCCATCCACTGCTTGCGCGCGGCCACCTTGGGCATGCGCGCCAGCAGCGCCGTGCCAATGCGCTCGCCCGCGGCCAGCCGCAGCAGCACGTCCGGCTCGCGGCCCCAGGCGATCACGGTGCTCGCGCCGCTGCGGGCGGCGCGCTTGGCGGCGAGGATCTTGGTGAGCATGCCGCCGCGGCCGATGGACGAGCCCGCGCCGCCGGCCATGGCCTCCAGCGCCGGGTCACCCGCCTGCGCCACGTCCACGAAGGCGGCCGCGGGGTGCTTGCGAGGGTCGGCGGCGTACAGGCCGCGCTGGTCGGTCAGGATCACGAGCGCGTCGGCTTCCACGAGGTTGGCCACCAGGGCGCCCAGCGTGTCGTTGTCGCCGAACTTGATCTCGTCGTTGACGACCGTGTCGTTCTCGTTGATGACCGGGATGACCTTCAGCCCCAGCAGCGTGAGCAGCGTGGAGCGCGCGTTCAGGTAGCGCTCGCGGTCAGCCAGGTCGGCATGGGTCAGCAGCACCTGCGCGCTGCCCACGCCGTGCTCCGAGAGCTTGCGCTCGTACATCTGCGCCAGGCCCATCTGGCCCACCGCGGCCGCCGCCTGCAGCTCCGGCAGCTCCTTGGGCCGCGTGGTCCAGCCCAGGCGCTTCATGCCCTCGGCGATGGCACCGGAGGACACCATCACCACCTCGCGCCCCTGCGCGGCGAGCGCCGCCAGCTGGCGGCACCAGTGGCCGATGGCCTCGGCGTCCACGCCCCGGCCCTCGTTCGTGACCAGGCTGGAGCCCACCTTCACCACGATGCGGCGCGCCGCCGCGAGCGGCCCCGGCCCGGAGGTCATCGACCGTCCTCCTCGTCGGGGGCGGGCCGGCTGAAGCGCGGGTCGGGCGTGTCCTCGTCACGGTCGAAGCGCGGATCGGGCTCGGGCGCCGGCGGGCGGCTCTCGCGCGCCACGTGGTCCCAGATGGCGTGGATCAGCGGCTCCAGGCCCTCGCGCGCGAGCGCGGAGATCTGGAACACCGGGCCCTTCCACTTGTAGCGCTTGACGAAGTCCTTGACCCGCTTCTCGCGCTCTTCTTCCGGCACCATGTCCAGCTTGTTCAGCACCAACCAGCGCGGCTTGTCGTACAAGGTCTCGTCGTACTTGCGCAGCTCCTGCACGATGGCCTTGGCCTGCTGCACCGGGTCGACACCGTCGTCGAAGGGCGCCAGGTCCACCACGTGCAGCAGCAGCCGCGTGCGCTGCAGGTGGCGCAGGAACTGGTGTCCCAGGCCGGCGCCCTCCGAGGCGCCCTCGATCAGGCCGGGAATGTCGGCCACGACGAAGCTCTTCTCCGGCCCCACGCGCACCACGCCCAGGTTGGGATGCAGGGTGGTGAACGGGTAGTCGGCAATCTTCGGCCGCGCGTTGGACACGGCGGTGATGAGCGTCGACTTGCCGGCGTTGGGCATGCCCAGCAGGCCCACGTCGGCGAGCACGCGCAGCTCGAGCTTCACCTTGAAGGCTTCTCCCGGCCAGCCGGGCGTCTTCTGCCGCGGCGCGCGGTTGGTGCTGCTCTTGAAATGCAGGTTGCCGAAGCCGCCGTCGCCGCCCTTGGCGATCAGCACCGGCACGTCCGGCTCGATCAGCTCGGCAAGCACGCGGCCGGTGTCGACGTCGGTGATGATGGTGCCCACCGGCATGCGCAGCGTGATGTCGGGGCCGGCAGCGCCGAAGCAGTCGGAGCCGCGGCCGGCCTCGCCGTTCTTCGCCTCGTGGCGGCGCGCGTAGCGGTAGTCGATCAGCGTGTTGAGGTTGCGGTCGGCCACGGCCCACACGCTGCCGCCCCGGCCGCCGTCGCCGCCGTCAGGCCCGCCGAACGGAATGAACTTCTCCCGCCGGAAGCTCGCGCAGCCGGCCCCGCCGTGGCCGGCGGCGATGTCGATGGTGGCCTCGTCTACGAACTTCATGGTGCAGGAATGGTAGCCGCGAGGGGCGCGCCACAGGGGCGACCCACAAACGGCGAAGCCCCGGCGGGCCGGGGCTTCGGTCATCGGGCGCGGCCGGCTGGCGGCCGCGCGACGGATGCTGGAGCCCTTACTGGGCCAGCGGGGTGACGCTCACCGTGTGGCGGTTCAGGGCACCCTTGACCTGGAAGGTCACGGTGCCGTCGACCAGCGCGAACAGCGAGTGGTCACGGCCCATGCCGACGTTGGTGCCGGCGTGGAACTTGGTGCCGCGCTGGCGGACGATGATCGAGCCGGCCGGGATGACCTGGCCGCCGAACACCTTCACGCCGAGCATCTTGGGCTGGGAGTCACGGCCGTTCCGGGTGGAACCGCCGCCCTTTTTCTGTGCCATGGTGGTGCAACTCCTGCGCTAGCGGCCGTATCAGCCGTTGACCGCGCTGATTTCCAGCTCGGTGTAGTTCTGGCGGTGGCCGCCGTGCTTCTGGTAGTGCTTGCGGCGACGCATCTTGAAGATGCGCACCTTGTCGTGGCGGCCGTGCGAGACGACCTTTGCCTGGACCGTGGCGCCGCTCACCAGGGGTGCCCCGACCTTCAGCTCAGCGCCGTTGCCGACGGCGAGCACCTGGTCGATGACGATTTCCTGGCCAACGTCCGCAGCAATCTGTTCTACCTTGATCTTTTCGCCAGCAGCAACCTTGTATTGCTTGCCACCGGTTTTTATGACCGCGTACATGTGTGCCTCTCGAATGACTCGAGTTGGGATAGCTCCGCCCGGCCCATTCCGGACGAAGCCGAGCATTCTAGCAGAAGCCGCGATCGGCAGTGGTGGTCGGCAGGCGCAAGCGCCCGTGACGGGGTGCACGCGGCCCGCCTTCCTATAATCGTCCGCTTTGCCCAGCCACGCCCCGACGCGCCCCGCCATGCCCACCCTGGATTCCCCGACGACGGCCTCGCCCGTGCAGGAGCTCATGGCCGACGGCATGTCACGCGTCGATGCGGTGATCCGCGCCCGGCTGTCGTCCGAGGTGGCGCTGATCGAGCAGATCTCGCACTACATCATCGGCGCGGGCGGCAAGCGCATCCGCCCTCGGCTCGTGCTGCTGTTCGCGCAGGCGCTGGGCCATGAGGGGCCCGAGCCCTACGAGCTGGCGGCGATCGTCGAGTTCATCCACACCGCCACCCTGCTGCACGACGACGTGGTGGACGAGTCCTCGCTGCGCCGCGGCCGCGCGACCGCCAATGCGATGTTCGGCAATGCCGCCAGCGTGCTGGTCGGCGACTTCCTCTACTCGCGCGCCTTCCAGATGATGGTGTCGCTGGACCGCATGCGTGTGCTGGAAGTGCTGGCCGACGCCACCAACGTCATCGCGGAGGGCGAGGTGCTGCAGCTGATGAACATGCACGACCCGGACATCACGGTGCCGGCGTACCTGCAGGTCATCCGCTACAAGACCGCCAAGCTGTTCGAGGCGAGCGCCCGCCTGGGGGCCGTGATCGCGGGCGCCTCCCCGGAGATCGAGGCCGCCTGCGCCGATTACGGCCGCGCACTTGGCACCGCCTTCCAGCTGGTGGACGACCTCCTGGACTATGAAGGCGACACGCAGGCACTCGGCAAGAACGTGGGCGACGACCTGCGCGAGGGCAAGCCCACCCTGCCGCTGCTGGTGGCCATGGAGCGCGGCACCGCGCAGGACCGCGAACTCATCCGGCACGCCATTGAACATGGCGAGGTGGAGCGCCTGCCCGACATCATTGCCATCGTCCGCCGCACGGGTGCGCTCGAGGCAACCCGGGAGGCGGCACGGGCCGAGGCCAACGTCGCACGCGAGCGACTTTTTGCACTGCCCCCGTCGGCAGCGCGAGAAGCTCTGCTAGAATTTTGTGCTCGGTCGGTTGAGCGCTCGACATAAGGCGCCAACCACAAGACCATCGGGGTGTAGCTTAGCCTGGTAGAGCGCTACGTTCGGGACGTAGAGGCCGGAGGTTCGAATCCTCTCACCCCGACCAGATCCGGCCACGTGCCATGCGAAGAAAGCCGCCCCATCGGGCGGCTTTTTCGTTTCCGCGGGGGCGCGAAGCGTGACAACCTTGTCTCACGGTCGACACGAAGCGTGACGAGGTGTTCAACCGCGTCGGTTGGCATCCTCTGGCGCGTTTACATTTCAAGGGGCTCTCGGCGATGATGCCCGATCGGGCTGCGCCGGTGCTTTGCCCCGACGCCCGCCGCTCCCAACCGATGTCTTGTCCGTGGATACGCTGACCGAAGCCCCCTCCTCTGCCCTGTCCGGCGTGGCCCGCGTGCTGGTGCATGGCGGCAAGCTGAAGGTGCAGCGCGCCGAGGAGTTGGCGGCTGCCGCGCGCGAGAAGCGCACGAGCTTCGTCGCGGCGCTCATGGAAGCGGGCGACCTGACGCCCTCCGCCCTGGCCCACAGCCTGTCGACGGCGCTGTCGGTGCCGCTGCTCGATCTGGACGCCGTGGACGCCCAGCGCCTGCCACGCAGCATCCTGGACGCCAAGCTGATCGGGCAGTACCGGGTGCTGCCGCTGTCCAAGCGCGGCAGCCGGTTGTTCCTGGCCTGTGCGGACCCGACGGACCAGGAGGCCACCGAGCGCATCAAGTTCGCCACCCAGTTGGCCCCGGAGTGGGTGCTGGTCGAGCACGACAAGCTCAGCCGCCTCATCGATGCGCAGGCAGCCCCGGCGGCCCAGGCGCTGGAAGCCATCTCGGGTGGCGAGTTCGACTTCGAGGTGGCGGAAGAAGACGCCACGCAGCCCGCACCGACCGAGGTCGTCAGTGAAGTCGAGGACGCGCCGGTCGTGCGCTTCCTGCAGAAGATGCTGGTGGACGCGATCAACATGCGCGCGTCCGACCTGCACTTCGAGCCGTACGAATTCAACTACCGGGTGCGCTTCCGGGTCGATGGCGAGCTGCGTGAGATCACGCAGCCGCCCATCGCCATCAAGGACAAGCTTGCCTCGCGCATCAAGGTCATCTCCCGGCTGGACATCTCCGAGAAGCGGGTGCCGCAGGACGGCCGCATGAAGCTGCGCTTCGGCAACCGTTCGGTGGACTTCCGCGTGAGCACGCTGCCCACGCTGTTCGGCGAGAAGATCGTGATCCGTATCCTCGATTCGTCCAGCGCCAAGCTGGGCATCGAGGCGCTGGGCTACGAGCCGATGGAAAAGGATCGGCTGATGGCGGCGATCCACCGGCCGTACGGCATGGTGCTGGTCACCGGCCCCACCGGCTCGGGCAAGACGGTCTCGCTCTATACCTGCCTGAACATCCTGAACCAGCCGGGCGTGAACATCTCCACCGTGGAAGACCCGGCGGAAATCAACCTGCCGGGCATCAACCAGGTCAACGTGAACGACAAGGCGGGGCTGAACTTCGCCACGGCGCTCAAGGCCTTCCTGCGCCAGGATCCGGACGTGATCATGGTGGGCGAAATCCGGGATCTGGAGACCGCCGACATCGCCATCAAGGCCGCCCAGACCGGCCACCTGGTGATGAGCACCCTGCACACCAACGACGCGCCCTCGACGCTCACGCGCCTGTTGAACATGGGCGTGGCCCCGTTCAACATCGCGTCCAGCGTGTTGCTGATCACGGCCCAGCGCCTGGTGCGCCGGCTGTGCGAGAACTGCAAGCAGCCGGCCGACTACCCGCGTCCCGCGCTGCTGAAGGCGGGCTACGCCGAATCGGATCTCGACGGCAGCTGGATGCCCTACCGTGCCGTGGGCTGCGGCAGCTGCAACAACGGCTACAAGGGCCGCGTCGGCGTCTACCAGGTGATGCCCGTCACGGAAGACATCCAGCGCATCATCCTCGCACTCGGCTCGGCCATCGACATCGCGGCCCAGGCCCAGAAGGAGGGCGTGCGCGACCTGCGACAGTCCGGCCTGCTCAAGGTGCGGCTGGGTGTGACCTCGCTCGAGGAAGTGATCGCAGCGACCAACGAATAAGCGGTGGCGCGTCGGCCCGCCGGGGCAGGCGCCGTCACCACACACGACATTGATCTTCAGGCACCGACCGGAGGCGCCATGGCAACTGCAGCAGCCGCAAGAGACGTCAAAGAGTTCATCTTCGAGTGGGAGGGCAAGGACCGCAACGGCAAGATCGTGCGCGGCGAGCTGCGCTCGGGGGGCGAAGCCGCGGTCAGCGCCAGCCTGCGCCGACAGGGCGTCATGGTCACCAAGATCAAGAAGCGGCGCTCCGGCGGCGGCAAGTCGATCAAGGCCAAGGACATCGCTGTCTTCACCCGCCAGCTCGCCACCATGATGAAGGCGGGCGTGCCCCTGCTGCAGGCCTTCGACATCGTCGGCCGCGGCAGCCCCAACCCGCGCCTGACGCGCCTGCTGCTGGACATCCGCTCGGACGTGGAGACCGGCACCAACCTGTCGTCCGCCTTCCGCCGCCATCCGCAGTATTTCGACGCCCTGTACTGCAACCTGGTCGAAGCGGGGGAGGCCGGCGGCATCCTGGAAGAGCTGCTGACCCGCCTGGCCCACTACCAGGAGAAGACGCTCGCCATCAAGCAGAAGGTGAAGTCGGCCATGATCTACCCCATCTCCGTGATGGTGGTGGCCTTCGTGGTGGTCACGGTGATCATGATCTTCGTGATCCCGTCCTTCAAGAGCGTGTTCACGTCCTTCGGCGCCGAGCTGCCCGCCCCCACCCTGTTCGTGATGGCCATGAGCGACATGTTCGTGTCGTACTGGTGGCTCATCTTCGGCATCATCTTCGGCGGCGGCTACACCTTCCTGCAGACCTGGAAGCGATCGGAGAAGGTGCAGTTCGCAATGGACCGATTCCTGCTGCGCCTGCCCATCTTCGGTGACCTGATCCGCAAGTCGATCATCGCCCGCTGGACGCGCACCTTGTCCACCATGTTCGCCGCCGGCGTCCCGCTGGTCGAGGCGCTGGATTCGGTGGGCGGCACGGCCGGCAACTCGGTCTATGCCCACGCCACGCAGCAGATCCAGCGCGACGTGGCCACCGGCACGGCGCTCACGACGTCCATGACGCAGACCGGCGTGTTCCCCAACATGGTTCTGCAGATGGCGGCCATCGGCGAGGAATCCGGCGCCCTGGACGACATGCTCTCGCGGGCGGCCGACTTCTATGAAGAAGAGGTCGACGAGATGGTCAAGGGCCTGTCGACCCTGCTGGAGCCCATCATCATCGTCTTCCTGGGCGGCCTGATCGGCGGCATCGTGGTGTCCATGTACCTGCCGATCTTCAAGCTCGGCCAGGTGGTCTGACGTGCAGGTGAGTTCCGCGGCAGCCACCTGGTGGCTGTCGGTTCCCGTGCTGGCCCTGCTGGGCCTGGCCATCGGCAGCTTTCTCAACGTGGTGGTGCACCGGCTGCCGCGCATGATGGAGCGCGACTGGTGGGCCGATGTCGCCCATGCGATGGGCGACGGCGAGTCCTTCCGTCGCACGTTCGACGCCGACGCGCCCAAGGCCATGGCCGCCGGCGCCGCCGACCTGACGCAGCGGCTTGAAGGCCTCGCGCCGTACGGGCTGGCGCGTCCGGGCTCGGCCTGCCCGGCCTGCGGCCACCGCATCCGCTGGTACGAGAACATCCCCGTGTTCAGCTGGGTCGCGCTGCGGGGGCGCTGCAGCGCCTGCCGCACGCCCATCTCGGTGCGCTATCCGCTGCTCGAGCTGCTGACGGCGGCGCTGTTCGCGGCGGCGGGCTGGCGATTCGGCGCCCAGCCGGTGGCGCTGCTGTGGTGCGCCGTGCTCGCGGTGCTGGTGGCGCTGGCGGCCATCGACTGGGACACCACCTTGCTGCCCGACTCGCTGACCTTGCCGCTGTTGTGGGGCGGCCTGGTGGCGGCCGCGCTCGGCTGGTCTGGCCTGGCGCTGATCGACGCGCTGTGGGGCGTGCTGGCCGGGTACCTGTCGCTGTGGTCGGTGTACTGGCTGTTCAAGAAGGCCACCGGCAAGGAAGGCATGGGCTTCGGCGACTTCAAGCTGCTCGCCGCCCTGGGCGCCTGGCTGGGCTGGCAGGCCATCTTGCCGATCGTGCTGATGGCCTCGGTCATCGGCGCGGCCGTGGGCATCGCCATGAAGGTGTCGGGCAGCCTGCGCGAGGGCCGCTACGTGCCCTTCGGGCCGTTCCTGGCCGGCGGTGGCGTGGTGGTGCTGCTGGCCGGCACCGAGCGCGTGCTGGGGTGGATCGGCCAGCGATGACGCGGCCGGCGCCCCTGCAGGCCGGCCTCACGGGCGGCATCGGCAGCGGCAAGAGCACGGTCGCCGCGGCCCTGGCCCGGCGCGGCGCCCTGGTGGTGGACACCGACGCCATCGCGCGAATGCTCACCGGCCCGCAGGGCGCGGCCCTGCCGGCCATCGCGCAGGCCTTCGGCACCCACATGATCGACGCGGCCGGTGCCCTCGACCGGGCCCGCATGCGGCAGGAGGTGTTCGCCCGGCCGGCCGCGCGCCGGCAGCTCGAGGCCATCCTGCATCCGATGATCGGCGAGGTGACGCGCCAGCAGGCGGCCACCGCGTCACCGGGCCAGCCGGTGGTGTTCGACGTGCCGTTGCTGGTGGAATCGGCCCAGTGGCGCCAGCGCGTGGACCGGGTGCTCGTCGTCGACTGCGAGGAAGACGAGCAGGTGGTGCGGGTGATGCGCCGCTCGGGTTGGACCGAAGCCGAGGTGCGGCGCGTGCTGGCCCAGCAGGCCACGCGCGCGCAGCGCCGTCAGGTGGCCGACGCAGTCATCGTCAACGGGGCCGGCACGGCCCTGGATGCACTCGACGCCGCCGTGGGGCGTCTGTGGGCGCTGTGGTGGCCCGGTGCGGGCGTGTGAAACAATCCACACGCACCCGCCCGAGGACACACCGCTTTGGTTCTATACGAATACCCCTTCAACGAAGGCATTCGCACGATGCTGCGGCTGGAGCACCTGTTTGCCCGGCTGCATGCCCTGCTGCCGCGTGACGCGGCCGTGGACCACCACTTCGCGCTCGTCACGCTGTTCGAGATCATGGACGTCGCCTCGCGCGCCGACCTGAAATCCGACCTGCTCAAGGAGCTCGAGCGCCACAAGGCGCAGCTGCAGGCGTTTCGCGGCAACCCGAGCGTGTCCGAGCGGGCGCTGGACGAGATCATCGGCCGCATCGACCAGGCGCACGACCGGCTCAACCACCTGGCGGGCAAGGCCGGCCACAGCCTCACGGCCAACGAATGGCTGATGGGCGTGCGCAGCCGCATCAGCATCCCCGGCGGCACGTGCTCGTTCGACCTGCCGGGCTACTACGCCTGGCAGCAGCTGCCGGCCGAGCAGCGCCGGCACGACCTCGTGCGTTGGGTGGACACCCTCGTGCCGCTGGCCGATGCCCTGCTGCTGCTGCTGAACCTGCTGCGCGACGCCGGTGTGCCGCACCGGGTGGTCGCCCAGGGCGGCCAGTACCAGCAGAGCCTGCCGGCCGGCCGCACCTACCAGCTGCTGCGGGTGCGGATCGACGAATCCGCCGGGCTGGTGCCCGAGATCACCGGCCACCGGCTGATGGTGTCGGTGCGTCTGATGCGTGCGGATGCGGAAGGGCGGCTCAAGCCCGACCACGCCGACACCGCCTTCGACCTGGCGCTGTGCGCGTGACCGCCATGTCCGCACCGTCCCACCGCACCAACCCGTCCTCTCCGGCCAGCCCGACGGCACCCGCGGCCGGGCCGCGCACCGTCGCCTGCCCCAACTGCCGGCAACCGGCCGTCTACGCGGCGAGCAACCCGTTCCGCCCCTTCTGCAGCGCGCGCTGCCAGGGGCAGGATTTCGGCGCCTGGGCCACGGAAGCCTACCGCGTCGACGCGCAGCCACCGCAGGACGAGCCCAGCTGACGGGCCCACCGCACTGGGTCGTCCACCACCTTGTTCGCGTGTCGGACAGGGCCTTGAAAGTGCGCTTCCCGCTCCTATAATCGCTGTTAGCACTCAAGCGGCAGGAGTGCTAACACCCTGCCCCGAGTGGCCCCATGCGGCGCGACGCGCTCTGCGCGCGCCCTGGTGAATGAGCACCCACTTGTCGGGTTGCTCTTCTCTTCACTGATTGCCAACGCCTCTAAGGAGATGCAATGAAGCTTCGTCCGTTGCACGATCGCGTGATCGTCAAGCGCCTGGAAAACGAAACCAAGACGGCCTCCGGCATCGTCATCCCCGACAACGCCGCCGAGAAGCCCGACCAGGGTGAAGTGCTGGCCGTCGGCCCGGGCAAGCGCAACGACAAGGGCGACTTCGTGGCCCTGAACATCAAGGTCGGCGACCGCGTCCTGTTCGGCAAGTACTCGGGCCAGACCGTCAAGGTCGACGGCGAGGAGCTGCTGGTCATGAAGGAAGACGACCTGTTCGCGGTCGTCGAGAAGTGACCCCCCGCCTTTCCCCCGCATCCCCCGCACACTGAATTCGGAGAACACACATGGCAGCCAAAGACGTCGTATTCGGCGCTGACGCCCGTCACCGCATGGTCGAAGGCGTGAACATCCTGGCCAACGCGGTCAAGGTCACGCTGGGCCCCAAGGGCCGCAACGTCGTGCTCGAGCGCTCGTTCGGCGCCCCCACCGTCACCAAGGACGGTGTGTCGGTCGCCAAGGAGATCGAGCTCAAGGACAAGCTCCAGAACATGGGCGCCCAGATGGTCAAGGAAGTCGCTTCCAAGACCAGCGACAACGCCGGTGACGGCACCACCACCGCCACCGTGCTGGCCCAGGCCATCGTGCGCGAAGGCATGAAG
>JACRBA010000047.1 GCA_016213265.1 Burkholderiales bacterium
CGCGGAGGCGCCGGACCGCGCCGGCGGCGCCAGGCCGGCATCGGGGCCAGTGCCCACCCTGGCGCCCGGGGCCGACGGCACGGCCCCGTCCTCGGCGGGCACCCGGCCGCCCGCCCCGGCCAGCAGCGGCGCCACCTGCGCCGCGCCGATCACCAGCTCGTCGCTGAGCAGGCAGGCCTGCTCCAGCAGGTTGCGCAGCTCGCGGATGTTGCCCGGCCAGCCGTGCGCCGCCAGGCACTCCAGCGCGTCGGCGCCCAGGCTGCGGTGGGTGAGGCCGCTGCGCCGGCCGATGTCGTCCAGCAGGTGGTCGGCCAGCGCATCCAGGTCGGACAGGCGCTCGCGCAGCGCGGGCAGGCGCAGCGGCAGCACATTGAGGCGGTAGAACAGGTCGGCGCGGAACTGGCCCTCGGCCACCATGCGGGGCAGGTCGCGGCTGGTGGCGGCGATCACCCGCACGTCGACCGGCTGCACGCGCTGGCTGCCGAGCGGCTCCACCTCCTGCTCCTGCAGCACCCGCAGCAGCTTGGCCTGCAGCGCCAGCGGCATGTCGCCGATCTCGTCGAGGAACAGCGTGCCGCCATCGGCCAGCTGGAACTTGCCGGGGCGCGCCTTGCGGTCCGCCCCGGTGAACGCGCCCGGGGCCACCCCGAAGAACTCGGCCTCCAGCAGGGTGTCGGGCACGGCCGCGATGTTCACGCCCACGAAGGGCCCGGCCGCGCGGTGGCTGCCCGCGTGGATGGCTTGGGCCATGAGCTCCTTGCCGGTGCCCGTCTCGCCCAGCAGCAGCACGGTGGCATCGGTGCCGGCCACGCGCCGCGCCTGGCGCTTGAGCTCCACCACGCTGGGGTGGCTGCCCACGAAGCTGGCGATGGTGTACTTGGGCCGGCGCTCCGCGGCGAGGGCGCGCCGGGTGTCGTCCAGCTCCTTCTGCAGCCGGCTGAACTTGGCCATGAGCGGCTGCATGGTGCCGCCCCGGTGGTCGGGCGATTCATTGAGCCACACCATGCCCACCGCGCCGATCACCTCGCCAGCGGCGTCGCGCAGCGGCAGCCGGCTGACGAGGAAGGTGCCTGCCCGGTTGGTCAGCAGGTCCAGCACGATGGGCCGGCCCGCCTCGATGACCTGGTTCATCATCGTGTTGGGCACCACCTCCTCGACGGGGCGGCCGACGAAGTCCTCCTCGCGGGCGAAGCCCAGCGCCGGCAGGAAGGCCTTGTAGCCCTCGCTGATCCACACCACCCGGTGGTCCCGGTCCACCACCATCATGCCCAGCGCGGCCTCGGCGAACACGCCGAACAGGCTCTGCGCCGCGAGCTGCAACACCTGCTGGGCGTCCTGCGGCAGCGCGGCGGTGGGGGACAGGTGGGGGGCGGGCATCGCGACGGCACTGTAGCGGCCAGGCCCGCCGTGCGTCACCCCGTGGCATCCCGGCCGTGCCCGGCGCACCGGGTCTTCCCGAGGTGCGATGCGCACACCGATTGCCCTGGCGTGCGCCGGGCTGCGCGCGGCGTGAACTGCCGCACGGCAGGGCGCGCCGCGTGGCTCAACTTCATGGGGTGGCGCCCGCGGCGTGGCTTGGATGTAATGGCGGTGACGGTGTGTGTCGCACACGCCGCCTCGGACGGGATGCACACAGGAGAGGTCAAGATGGCCTGGACACGGATCGTTGGCGCGGCTGCGGTCGCCATGGTGCTGGCGTCGGCCAGCGCGGGTTCCCACGCGGCGCTGGTCAAGTACCGCATGACCGGCCTGGTCACCCAGAGCGGCGTGTTCGACGACGGCACCACCGTGCCCGAAGGCTCCCGCGTCACGGTGCAGCTCAGCTACGAATCGCGCCAGCCGGCCCTGGAGATGCAGCGCAACGAGGACGGCTCCGGCCGCGCCGCGTACGCCTTCGGCGCCCCCTACCGCTTCCGCGTCAGCGTCGAGGGCCATCAGGCGCGCGCCGCCGATTTCCAGGTGGTGCTCCACAACGACCTCAACCAGCCCTTCGGCGACGTGTTCGAGGTGCAGGCGCAGAACGGCGCGTGGGTCGACGGCGTGTGGCAGGCCGGCACCCAGTTCTCGGTGTCGCTGATGAGCCAGGGGGGCCGCATGGATGCGCTGCGCTCGCTCGCCCTGCCCAAGCGGCTGAACGAGTGGTCGTTCGATGCCTTCCGCGCCGGCCGCCTGGCCGCCGCAGGCGACCGCATGCTGCTGATGTTCGACATCCTCCAGGTGAAGTCCACCGTCTGCGCCGAGGCGCAGCCGGGCACCGACCTCTGCGCCGACTGAGCCCGCGTCGGCGCGGTGGTCAAATCGTCGGCCTCCTGCCGACGATCTGCCCACCATGCCCGGCCACGTGCTCCTCACCGCCCCCGATGCCCTGGGCATCGCCCGACTGCAGTTCTCCCACCCCGGCAAGCTCAATGCGCTGTCGGTGCAGATGTGGCGCGACCTGCGCGCCATCCTGGAACGCCTGAACGCGACGCCGCCTGAGCAGGCACCCCGCGTGGTGCTGGTGCAGGGCGAGGGCGGCCAGTTCGTCGCCGGCGCCGACATCGAGGAGTTCCCCGACTTCCGCTTCGACGCCGCCACCCTGGCGCACTACCACGAGGAAGTGGTCGCCCCGGCACTGAACGCCCTGCTCGATTGCGAGCTGCCGCTGGTGGCCGAGATCGAGGGCGCGTGCGTGGGCGGCGGGCTGGAGATCGCCGCCTGCTGCGACATCCGCGTCTGCGGCGAGGGCAGCCGCTTCGGCGTGCCCATCGCCCGCCTGGGCTTTCCCATGGCCCCGCTGGAGATCGAGATCGTGGCCCGCGTGATCGGCGAAACGGTGCTGCGCGAGCTGCTGCTGGAGGCCCGCGTGCTCGCCGCGGCCGAGGCCCGGGCACTCGGCCTGGTCAACCGCGTGGTGCCCGATGCGCAGGTGGCCGACGAGGCGCGCCGCACCGCCGAGCGCATGGCCGCGCTGTCGCCCCAGGCGCTGCGGCTGAACAAGCGCGCGCTGCGCCAGTTCGGCCGTGCGCACGGCAGCCGCTGGGAGGATCGGGCCCCGCACTACGCCTACGCCCCTACGGAAGAACACCGCGAGGGCCTGGCCGCGTTCAACGAGAAGCGGCCCGCCCGGTTCACCCCTTCGTCGCCGGCCGGCGACGCGCCGACCCGCCGCTGAGCTCGCTGCCCACTGCCCTGCCCGCGCCATGAACCTCTTCATCGCCCTGCGCGCCGCCTTCCCTGCCGACCTCGACAGCCGCGCCATCGAGCTGGCCGACGGCCCGGACACGGGCCGCTTCCACACCTGGCGCGACCTGGACCACGCCAGCGCCCGCATCGCCAACCTGCTGGATTCGCTCGGCCTGCCGCCCGCCAGCCGGGTGGCCGTGCAGGTGGACAAGTCGGTCGAGGCGCTGGTGCTGTACCTGGCCGTGCTGCGCGCGGGCCACGTGTACCTGCCGCTGAACACCGCCTACCAGGAAGCCGAGATCGCCTACTTCATCGGCAACGCCGAGCCGGCGGTGGTGGTGTGCGCCCGGCGGCACTTCACCTGGGTCAGCCGGCTCGCCTTCCCGCTGGGCACGCGCCATGTCTTCACGCTCGACGACGACCGCACCGGCACGCTGCTGGAGCGCGCGGCCTGCCATGCCGACACCCACACGCCGGTGGACAAGGCCGACGACGACCTGGCCGCCATCCTCTACACCAGCGGCACCACCGGCCGCAGCAAGGGCGCCATGCTGTCGCACGGCAACCTGCTGTCCAACGCCCGCACGCTGAAGGATTACTGGGGCTGGCGGCCCGGCGACGTACTGATCCATGCGCTGCCGGTCTTCCACGTGCACGGCCTGTTCGTGGCCACCCACGGCGCCTGGCTCAACGGCAGCCCCATGCTGTGGTTCTCGCGCTTCGACCCGCGCGCGGTGGTGGCACGCCTGCCCGATGCCACCGTGTTCATGGGCGTGCCCACGCTGTACGTGCGCATGCTGGCTGAGCCCGGGCTCACGCGCGAGGCCTGCCGGCACATGCGGCTGTTCATCAGCGGCTCGGCGCCGCTGCTCATCGAGACCTTCCGCGACTGGCAGGCGCGCACCGGCCACACCATCCTCGAGCGCTACGGCATGAGCGAGACCGTGATGCTCACCTCCAACCCCTGCCGCCCTGAGGACGGCGAACGCCGCGGGGGCACCGTGGGCCGGCCGCTGCCCGGCGTGGGCCTGCGCATCCACGACGACCAGGGCCGCCCCGTGCCGCCCGGTGAGATCGGCGGCATCGAGGTGCGCGGGCCGAACGTCTTCGTCGGCTACTGGCGCATGCCGGAGAAGACGCGCGAGGAGTTCACCGCCGACGGCTGGTTCCGCACCGGCGACGTCGGCCGCCAGGACGCGGACGGCTACGTCACCATCGTCGGTCGCAGCAAGGACCTCGTCATCAGCGGCGGCTTCAACGTCTACCCCGCCGAGGTGGAGGGCTACCTCAACGAGCTGCCGGGCGTGGCCGAGAGCGCGGTGATCGGCGTGCCGCACCCGGACTTCGGCGAGGGCGTGGTGGCGGTGGTCGTGCCGCGCGCTGGCGGCGAGCCGCCCGACCCGGCAGCGCTGATCGCCACATTGAGGGGACGCATCGCCGCCTTCAAGGTGCCCAAGCAGGTGTTCATCGCCGGCGAGCTGCCGCGCAACACCATGGGCAAGGTGCAGAAGAACCTCCTGCGCGAGCGCCATGCCGCCTGCTTCATGAACGCGCCATGACGATGCTTGACGGTTCGCACCCCTAGAACGGGCGGCGGCGGTGGCGGGGCCGCGAAGCGGCTCCCACAATGGCCAGCCCCGGGCGGCGCCCACCCGCGACCGCCTTGACGACCACGCCACAGGAGACCCCGTGATGCCCCGCGTGACCCGCCCCTTCCTTCGCACTCCCCTGGCCGCCGCCCTGGCCGCGACCGCCCTCTGCTCCCTGCCTGCCATCGCCCACGAGGCGAGCGCCTCGGCCGACAGCGTGCAATTGCTGGCCCAGCAGGAGCAGGCCGACAACTTCTACCGCGCCCACTTCCCTGACGCCGCCACCGGCCGCCGCGCGGCCATCACGTTCCACGGCCAGTTGCTCGAATCCAACTGGAAGGGCGGCTACCTGATGCTGCAGCTCAGCGACGCCGACATCGCCAGCCTGAAGGGCTTCGGCTTCCGCATCGAGAAGGACACGGCCTTCGCCGCCCGCCACGCCGAGATGACGCGCCGCCTGCGTGCCGCCGGCGCGCCCACCATCCTCGGCCAGGCCGGCGCACGCGCGGCCATGCAGGCTGCCGAGTCGGGTGAGGCCATTCCCAACTACCCCTGCTACGAGACGGTGGAGGAGACCTTCACCGAGGCGCAGGGCTTCACCACCACCTACCCGCAGCTGGCCGCCTGGACGCCGATCGGCGAGAGCTGGCAGAAGACGCAAGGGCTGGGCGGCTACGACATCGCCGTGCTCAAGCTCACGAACAAGAACACCTCGGGCCCGAACGGCGAGCCCAAGCCCAAGCTCTTCGTCAACGCCGCCATCCACGCCCGCGAGTACGTGACCGCGCCCGTGGTGCTCGCCTTCGCGCGCGAGCTGCTCAGCGGCTACGGCACCAACGCCGACGCGACCTGGATCCTCGACCACCACGAGGTGCACCTGCTGCTGCAGCTCAACCCCGACGGCCGCAAGAAGGCCGAGACCGGCCTGCTGTGGCGCAAGAACACCAACCAGGCCTACTGCGGCGCCAACAGCAACAGCCGCGGCGCCGACCTGAACCGCAACTTCACGTTCAGCTGGAACAAGACCAACGGCCAGGGCTCCAGCGGCAACCCGTGCGCCGAGACCTACCGCGGCCCGTCCGCCGGCTCCGAGCCCGAGACCCAGTCCATCGAGGGCTACATCCGCAGCCTGTGGCCCGACCGCCGCGGCCCCAACCAGGGTGACCCCGCCCCGGCCGACACCAGCGGCATCCACCTGGACATGCACAGCTACAGCCAGCTCGTGCTGTGGCCCTGGGGCTTCAGCAACCAGACGGCGCCCAACGGCACCGCCCTGCAGACGCTGGGACGCAAGTTCGCCTGGTTCAACAACTACACGCCGCAGCAGTCCATCGGCCTGTACCCCACGGACGGCACGTCCGACAGCGTGAGCTACGGTGAGCTGGGCGTGGCCGCCTACACCTTCGAGATGGGCACCTCGTTCTTCCAGAGCTGCACCAGCTACGAGAACACCATCAAGCCCAACAACCTGAAGGCGCTGTGGTACGCCGCGCGCGTGGTGCGCACGCCCTACCTCACCCCGGCAGGCCCGGACGTCACCACCCTGAAGCTGAGCGCCAAGGCGGTGAGCGCGGGCACGCCGGTCACCTTGACGGCCACGCTGGACGACACCAAGTTCAACCAGAGCAACGGCACGGAGCCCACCCAGGCCATCGCGGCCGGCGAGGTGTACATCGACACGCCGCCGTGGATGCCCGGTGCGACGCCCATCGCCCTGGGCGCCAAGGACGGCAGCTTCGACGCCAAGACCGAGAAGGCCACCACCACGCTGGCCACCGGCAGCCTGCCCAAGGGCAAGCACCTGCTGTACGTGCGTGGCCGTGACGCGGCGGGCAACTGGGGGCCGGTGAGCGCCGCCTACCTGAAGATCAAGTGACGGCGCCGGGCGCTGCGTGACAATGCAGCGCCATGACCATGCCCGCCCGGCCGCCCCAGCCCGGCCGGGCCCCGCGCGCCGGGGCCCGGTGGGCGGCGTGGGCGGCACTGGCCGCACTGGGGCTCACCCAGCCTGCCGCGGCAGACCCCGTGGAAGGCCCGCTGCACGATCGGCTCGGCCGCTGCGGTGACGACGCCGCCTGCCTGGCCGGCCTGGAGCGCGACGCACTGCGCCGCGCCGGCAGCGCTGCGCGGCGGCAGGGGCCGGAGCTGGTGCTGCAATTCGGCGCCCATGCGCCCGCGCGCTTCGTCGACCAGCCGCCGGTGACGCACCTGTACCTGGGCCGCCTGGACGGCGTGCCGCTGCACGTCGTGCGGGCGGCGCAACCGGGCCGGCTGCCCGCCTGGTGGCTCGTCGGCGAAGGCGCCCAGCCGCCGCTGCGGGCCGATGCGCTGCCGGTGCCTGGGCCGCTGGGTCGCCACCTGGTGGTGGCCAGCGGCGCCAGCCTGGCCCTGTACGTCCGTGCGGGCGACCGATGGTCCATGCCCTACCGCTTCGACGCGCCCACGGGCCTGACCTGGGACGTGCGCGGCTGGCGTGCCGACGAGGCCGCGGTGCGCCTGGGCTGGGCCTGGCCCGAGGGGCCCTCGGCCTGCGCCGGCCAGGCCGCCCAGGGCGCGCTGCAACTGCGCGACGGCCCCTATGGGTGGGACCTGGTGCCCGAGGCGCCGCGGCGCTGTTCGCCCGACGCCGTGCCGGCCGGTACGCCGTCGCCGCCGCAGCGGCCCGACCGCCGCTGAGCGGCACGGGCCGGTGCGGGCCCTACTCTTCCTCGCCCTCTCCGGCGTCTTCCTCGTCGGCCATGTCGGCCCGCTGCACGGGCTGGGCGCCGGGGCCCGACACCACCCCGCGGCTGGGCACGCCAGCCGGCGCCATGCCAGGCCGCAGCCCGCCCACCCGGGGCGGCGGCGTCACCGGCGTGGGCTCCGGCAGGGTGAGCTCCGTGGTGGCCGGCCCGCCGCGCGGGCCCAGCTGCACCGAACGCGGCCCCACCGACAGCAGCACCGTGTCACCTTCGACCACGCTGCCCGTGCGCCAGGGCTTGGGCGGCTCGTCACCCACGGCGATGAGGGCCACGCCCTGCGGCGAGTGGCCGGCGCCCCGCGGCGCCACCACCCCCAGCAGCTGGAAGCGGCCGGATTCGTCGATGAGCTCGCCTTCGCCGTCGTCCTCGGCCAACGGCTGGCCGAGCAGGCGGTGCCAGTCGCCGCCCAGCGCCACGCCGCGGGCAGGCAGCTGCGCCTGCGCGGGCAGGGCCGTGCGCGGAGCAAAGATCTTCATTGCCCAGAACACGGTGCTTGCCGCGAGCAGCGCCCACACGGCCAAGGTCATCAAGCGCGAAGCCATGCGACGATTATGATTCATGCCACCTCATCGGCCGCGCCACTTTCGTGCCGCGCGCGGCCCGCCACGACCAGGATTGTCATGCCCCGTCTTTCCGCTTCTGTCCGCCGCCGGGCCCAGGCCGGCTTCACGCTGATCGAGATCATGGTGGTCGTCGTGATCATCGGCGTGCTGGCCGCGCTGATCGGCCCCGCCGTGCTCGACCGCGCCGACGACGCCAAGGCCACCGCGGCCAAGGCCGACGTGGGCAACCTCATGCAGGCGCTCAAGCTCTACAAGCTCGACAACGGCCGCTACCCCACCGCCGAGCAGGGGCTGGACGCCCTGGTGCGCCGGCCCACCGTGGGCACCATTCCGCCCAACTGGCACCCCTACGTGGAGAAGCTGCCGGCCGATCCCTGGGGCCACCCCTACCAGTACGCCAACCCCGGCGTGAAGGGCGAGATCGATGTCTTCAGCCTCGGCGCCGACGGGCAGGCCGGCGGCGAAGGCCGCGACGCGGACATCGGCTCCTGGCAGTGACGCCCGCGCCGGCGCGTCCGACCGGTTCCTGATGCGCGCCGCCATGGCCTCGCGCGTGGCGCGCGGCTTCACCCTGCTGGAGCTGATGGTCGTGACCGCCATCGTGGCGATCTCCGTCGGCATGGCCACGCTCGCCCTGCGTGACGCCAACGCCAGCAAGCTCGAGGAGGAAGGCGCCCGCCTGGCGGCCCTGTTCGAGGGCGCCCGCGCACGGGCGCGGGTCGAAGGCACCGAGGTGCTCTGGCAGCCCGACCGGGAGACGGGCCTGGGCTTTCGCTTCACCGCGCTGCCGCCCGATGCGGACATCCCCACCCGCTTTCTCGACGAGCGCACGCGCGCCGAGATCATCGGCGCACCGGTGCTGCGCCTGGGCCCCGAGCCCGTGATCGGCGCACAGCGCGTGGTGCTGCGCCTGGAAGACCGGCAGCTGGTGCTGGCCACCGATGGCCTGGGCCCCTTCGTCGTGGTGGCACCGGAGCCCGAGCAGCCATGAGACAGCCCGGCCGCACGACGACGGCCCTGCCGCGCGCGCGCAGCCGGTGGGGGGCTGCACTGGGCTTCACGCTGGTGGAGGTGCTGGTCGCGGTGGCCATCGTGGCCATCGCGCTGGCGGCCGGCAGCCGTGCGGCCGGCACGCTGATCGACAACTCCCAGCGCCTGTCCGACGTGACGCTGGCGCAATGGTGCGCGGACAACCGGCTGGCCAACATGAAGCTGGCCAAGCAGTTCCCCGACGTGGGCGAAACCAGTTTCGAGTGCACGGAACTGAACCAGACCTTCAAGGTCACCCTGGTCGTGCGGGCCTCGTTCAACCCGAACTTCCGCATCGTGGACACGCGGGTGGAAGACAGCCGCGGCTACCCGCTCGTGCGGCTGAACGTCATCCTGCCGCGTTACTGAAGGCGCATGACCCGCTCTCTCCTGCCCCTGTCCGCGCCCCGGCGGCGCCGCGCCGGCTTCACCCTGGTGGAGGTGATGGTGGCGCTCGTCATCATGGCGGTGCTCGCCACCATGGCCTGGCAGGGCGTGGACGGCATGGCCCGGGCGCGCGAGGGCGCGCAGCGGGCCAGCGAAGGCGCGCTGCGCCTGGCCACCGTGCTGAGCCAGTTCGAGCAGGACCTGCAGCAGATCCAGCAGAGCGCCGCCGCGCCGGGGCTCAAGTTCGACGGCGCCTCGCTGCGCATGACGCGGCGCGGGCCGGGCGGCATCCAGATGGTGGTGTGGACGCTGCAGGACCGCACCTGGTACCGCTGGGCGGGCCCGCCCGTGACGCGCATCCAGGACCTGCAGGACTGGTGGGTGCGCAGCTTCCAGTGGTCGGCCATCCGTGCCGATGCGCTGCCCATGCTCACCGAGGTGGCCACCCAGCAGGTGTACTTCTTCCGCGGCACCAGCTGGAGCAATGCGCAGTCCACGGGCGACTTCGCCGAAGCCCCGGCGCCGGGCGCCTCCGCCCCCATCGGTGGCGAGAACGAGCTGCTGCCCACCGGCGTGCGCGTGGTGCTCGCGCTGCCGGGCGGCACGCTGACGCGCGACGTCATGGTGAGGCCGTCGCAATGAGCCCCCACCACAAGGGCTCGATCGACCGCCAGGGCGAGCGGGGGGCGGCACCCCGCCGGGCGCCGGGCCGCCCCAAGCCCGGCGGACACCCCCTCGGGGGGTCGCTCGCCCGCCAGGGCGAGCGGGGGGCCGCACTCCTCCTGGCCATGTTGATCGTCACGTTGGTCGCCACGATGGCGGCCGCCATGGTGTGGCAGCAATGGCGTGGCATCGAGGTGGAAGGCGCCGAGCGCGCCCGGGCGCAGGCGGCCTGGCTGATCGAGGGCGCCACCGACTGGGCACGCCTGATCCTGCGCACGGATCTGCAGGACAAGGAACGGCAGAGCGTCGATTCCCTCAACGAGCCGTGGAACACGCCGCTGAAGGAGGTGAAGCTGTCCGAGTTCCTCGCGGCCGACAAGAACAACACGGAGGACACCGGCCTGGACGCCTTCCTCTCCGGCCAGATCACCGACGCCCAGGCACGCTACAACCTGCGCAACTTGATCAATGATGAAGAAGAGGCAGCGCTCAAGGAGCTGGCCACGCTGCGCCGCCTGTGCGACGCCCTGGGCCTGTCGGCCGAGACCGCCGTGCGCATCGCCGAAGGCATGAAGGGCTCGGACCTGGCCGAGGAGCAGCTGAGCGACGAGGAGCGCGTCTCCCCCGGCGCGCCGCTGCCGCCGCAGCGCGTGGCGCAGCTCGCCTGGTTCGGCCTGGACGCCGAGGCGGTGCGCCGGCTGGAGCCCTACGTCACCATCCTGCCGGCGCCCACGCCCGTGAACCTGCTCACCGCGCCGCCCGAGGTGCTGAGCGCGGTGCTGGATGGGCTGGACCGGGGCAGTGCCGAGCGGTTTGCCCAGCGCCGGGTCACGCTGGACGTGCGCAGCATCGCCGACCTGAAGACGCTGCTTCCCGAGCGCGTCCATGCCCAGCTCGAGGACGGAGACCGCGTCGGCATCAAGTCCGACCACTTCGAGATCCTCGGCGAGCTGCGCTACCAGAACTACCTGCTGCGCGAGCTCACCCTGGTGCAGCGCCGCAGCCTGGAGGTGGTTGTCCTGAGGCGCCAACGGCTCCCCCATGAATCACAATCGCCGCCCACGGGTGTGCCATGACCGCGCGCCACAATAAGCCTTCCCCTGCCGCACACGCCTGCCCATGTCGCTGCTGATCGTCGCCCTGCCCGCGCCGCCCCGCCTGTCTTCGCACCAGGCGGCGGCTGATGCGCAGCCGCCGGCCGAGTACGACTACGTCTACAGCGCGGACGGCGGGCCCCGCCTGCAGGCCGGGCGGGCGCCGGCGGCCGCGCTGCCCAAGGCGCAGGCGGTGGCCGCCGTGCTGCCGCCGCAGGGCGTGGGCTGGCACCGTGTGACCCTGCCCAAGGCGCCCGCCGCGAAGCTGCGCGCCGCGCTCGGCGGGGTGCTCGAGGACCAGCTGCTCGAGGACGAGGCCGACCTGCACCTCGCCCTGGCGCCCCAAGCCAAGGCCGGCGACGCGGTCTGGGTGGCGGCCCTCAACCGCGCCTGGCTCAAGGCGCAGATCGACGCGCTGGAGGCCGGCGGCCAATCGGTGGACCGCGTGGTGCCCGCCTGGCCGCCCGAGGACGCCCCGGCCGGCCACTTCTTCCCCGGCAGCCCGCTGCCCGATGGCACCGACCCGGGCGCCCAGCTGGCCTGGCGCGATGCCGATGGCCCGCTCGTGCTGCCCGCGCAGAGCGACGCCGCCCGCGCCCTGCTGGCGCGCGAGACCGGCGGCCTGCCCGTGCGGCTCACCGCCGAGCCCGAATGTGCCGCCGAGGCCACGCGCCTGGCCGGCGCCAGCGTGGCCGCCTTGTCCCGCCCCGAGTTCCTGCATGCGGGCACGCGCAGTGAGTGGAACCTGCGCCAGTTCGACCTGGCGCCCAGCCGCCGCGGCAGCCGCGCCGCACGCGAGGTGCTCACCCGCGTGTGGACGTCACCCACCTGGCGCCCCGCGCGCTACGGCGTGGCGGCCCTGCTGGTGCTCAACCTGGTGGGCGCCAATGTCTGGGCCTGGCAGCAGCGCCAGGCAGTGGTCAAGCAGAAGGCGGCCATGGCCTCGCTGCTGCAGCAGACCTTCCCGCAGGTGCGCGTGGTCACCGATTCGCCTGCGCTGCAGATGCAGCGCGAGATGGACCTGCTGCGCGCCAGCGCCGGCCGCCCCGGCGAAGGCGACCTCGAGCCCCTGCTGGCCGCGGCGGACACCGCCTGGCCACCCTCGCGCGCCGCGGCGGACGGCCTGAAGTACGAGCCCGGCCGGCTCACCATCACCAGCGCCGGCTGGAGCCCGCAGGAGGTGGAGGGCTTCCGTGCCCGGCTGCGTCCGCTGGGCTACGACGCCGAGGCCGCCGCCGGCCGCCTGACCATCGTGCCGGGCGCCTCTCCGGCCGTGGACAGCATGCCCGCCGCGGCCCCCAACCCGCCCACCACCGCGCCCACCACCCCGGCGCCCGCCAACGCGCAGCTGCCGGCCGGCACCCGCCCCGTGCCGCCCCTGCCCGGGGCGGCGCCCACCTCGCCGGCACCGACGAACACGCCTGCGCAGGCACCGGCCGGTGCGCGCCCCGTGCCGCCCCTGGAGCCGGGCATGGCCTCGCCGCCCGCGCCGCGCCCCATGGGCGCCCAGGGCGAGCAGCCGCACCAGCTGGGCGCGCCCGGCCGCGTGAACCCACCGGTGGAGCAATGACCCTGTTGCGCCGGCCCCCTACTTTCCGCCCTTCTCTTTCCACGCCCTGATGGCCACCCGTCTCGACACCCAGGAACTGCAACGGCGCTGGGCCGCGATGAGCCCGCGCGAACGCGGGCTCGTGGCGCTGGCCGGCGTGGCGGTGGCCGCTCTGCTGCTCTGGTACGCCGCCCTGCGGCCGGCGTGGACCACCTGGCGCACCGCACCGGCCCAGGTACGCACGCTCGAGGCCGAGCAGCTGCGCATGCAGCGCCTGGCCGCCGAGGCGCGAGAGCTCAAGGCCCAGCCGCCCGTCAATGCCGCCCAGGCCGCCGAGGCGCTCAAGGCCGCCACCGAGCGCCTGGGTGCCAACGCCAAGCTCAGCCTGTTGGGCGAGCGCGCCACGCTCACGCTCACCGGCGTGACGGCCGAGCAGCTGCGCAGCTGGTTGGCCGACGCACGCAGCGGCGCCCGCGCGCGCCCGCTCGACATGCAGCTGACGCGCGGCGACAACGGCCTGTCCGGCCAGATCGTGGTCGCCCTCGGCGGCGCCTCCTGACACCGCATTCCATGGCCCTTCGCCCCAAAGCCTCCGCCCGCTGGAGCCTGTCCACCTTCGACGACAGCATCCTGCTGGGCATGCGTCGCGCGGTGCGCGGGCCGGCCGCCGGCCGCGCGCCGGCGCCGCCATCCGGGCGGCGTGGCCGC
>JACRBA010000044.1 GCA_016213265.1 Burkholderiales bacterium
CCCACCCCCGCCGGCGCTCACCCTGCGCAACGTCACCCCCGCCGACCACCTGCGCCCGCGCTGGACGGCGGCGCACCAGGTGACGCTGTTTTCCGCCACGCTCACGCCGCGCCAGTTCCACGCCGATTGCCTGGGCCTGCCCGACGGCTGCGCCTGGCTCGACGTGCCCGCGCCCTTCTCACCCGCCCAGCTGGCCCTGCACGTGGTGCGTGACGTCTCCACCCGCTGGGCCGACCGGGCTCGCAGCGCGGGGCCCATCGCCGGCCTCATCGAGCGGCAGTTCCTGCAGCGGCCGGGCAACTACCTGGCGTTCTTCAGCAGCTTCGACTACCTGAACCAGGCCGCCGATGCCCTGGCCGCCCGCCAGCCCGACTGGCCGCTGTGGCGGCAGACGCGCGGCATGGACGCGGCGGCGACCGAGGCGTTTCTCGCCCGTTTCGTGGAGGGCGGCCAGGGCATCGGCTTCGCCGTGCTGGGCGGCGCCTTCGCCGAAGGCGTGGACCTGCCCGGCAGCCGCCTGATCGGCGCCTTCGTGGCCACGCTCGGCCTGCCGCCGGTGGGCCCCGTGCAGGACGCCCTGCGCGAGCGCCTGCACCAGCGCTACGGCGATGGCTTCGCCTATGCCTGCCTGTACCCCGGCCTGCGCAAGGTGGTGCAGGCGGCCGGCCGCGTGGTGCGCACGCCGCAGGACGAGGGGGTGGTCTACCTCATCGACGACCGCTTCGGCCGCGCCGACGTGCAGCGCCTGCTGCCGGCCTGGTGGCCGGCGCCGCGCCTGACGCGCGCCGTCGGGGCCGCCCATGCCTCCGCGCCCGCCGATGCCGCCCGTCAGGACGGGCCGTCGCAGGCCGGGCCCTCGAAGGTCCACGAGACCACCCGGCCGGCCTCCACGATGAAGTGCGTGGTGCAGGTGGGCGCCGCGCCGCCACCCAGCGGCGCGCTGATGCCCACGCCGCCGCCCACCGCCGTGCGGCCACCGCCGCCGAACCCGAACCCGCCGATGCTGATGCCCACCGTGGCGCCCGAGCCGTCGCGCGGGTGCGTCGCCACGTAGGTCAGCCGCTTGGCGCTGCCCAGGTTCTCCTCGGCCTGCGGCGGGCCCCAGCGCGCACGCAGCGAGTCCTCGGTGGCGCCGCGCCAGGGGCTCAGCCAGCGCTCGTAGTTGGCTTCGCGGCTGGCGGGCGTGGCGCAGCCGGCCAGCACCACCAGCAGCGCCAGGGCCGCCCACCACACCACCGCGGGCACCGGGTGCCCGTGCGGCCGCAGCAGGTGCCGCAGCGGGTGGCGCAGTCGATGCATCAGGTACAGCACGGTCATGAGGCTCTCCCAGGTGTCACACGATCAGGGCGGCAGCAGGCCGCGCCACCGGCTCGACCACCAGCCCGCCCAGCGGCAGCGCGGGCAGGCGGTCCATGGCCAGCGCCGGCGGGTCGCCCACCACATGCCAGCCCAGGCCATCTTCGTCCAGCCACAGCTGCAGCACCAGCCCCATGAGCCGGCTGGCGATGCCCTCGCCGGGGCAGCGGTGGTGGGTGGCCGCATCCCCCCCGCCCTGCGGGATCAGCGCGAAGGGCGGCGGCCGCTCGTCATGCTCGAAGCGCTGCGGCCGGAAGGTCCACGGGTCGGCCCAGGCACGGGGGTCGTGGCAGGTGCCGTACAGGTCGAGCAGCGCCCGCTGCCCGCGCCGGAACGCCACGCCCTGCCAGGTGAAGTCCGCGCACACGCGCGCGGCCACGGCGGGGAAGAACGGGTAGTGCCGGCGCACCTCCTGCACGAAGGCGCGCCGCCGCGCCTCGCGCTCGGCGGGGTCGGGCAGCGGCTGCAGCAGCCAGGCCCGCTCGCCCCGGTGCACATGCAACGCCTGCCCCATGAGGCTGAGGTACACGCTCACCGCCACCACCGGCCGCAGCAGGTTCAGCAACTCCACGGCGGCCACGCGCGCCGGCAGCGGGCGGCCGGTGCCATCGGCATGGCGCGCGATGCGCTCGGCCGCGCTGCCCGCCACCAGGCCGCCGCGCCCGGCGCGGCTGGCCTCCACCGCCCGCGTGAGCCACGCCTCGAGCCGGCGCCGCGCCCAGCGCGCCCGCAGGTGGGCCGCCAGCCCACCCGCCGCGCCGTCGAACAGGCACACCAGCTGGCGCGTGCGCAGCGGCAGCTCGGCCGCCGGCAGCGGCACGCCGGCCCAGCGACACACGGCGTGCGTGAGCACCGGCTGGGCAAAGTGGTACAGGGAGAAGGGCGCCGACGCCCCGGGGGCGGGCCAGGCCGCCTGCCAGGCCCGCCGCACCTCGGCCACCAGGTCATCCACCGCGGCCGGTTCGGTGAGCGCCACGAACAAGGCTTTGCGGCGACGGTGCGCCGCGCCATCCATCCCCTGCACGCCGCCACGCCCGAAGAGCGTGGCCTGCAGCGCCCCCGGGGCGGCCCCCGCCCGCTGGAAGCGCGCCGGGTCGTAGAACAGCCGGGCGGCCTTGATGCCGGTGAGGCACAGCGTGGGCCGCCACAGCAGGCGGGTCTCGAACACCTCGGTACCCAGCGCCGCGGCATGCCGGCCGATGAACCGGTAGGGGTCGCGCCGGAAGGCCAGCGTGCTGTCCCAGTCGGTCAGGCGCGGCGGCGCGGGGTCGGCCACCGGGGTGGCCGCGGCAGCGGGGCGGTCAGCGAGCGTGGTCATGGCCGGGCGCACGCGGCAAGGCCCGTACCCGCCCCGCCGCGCCCGCGCACGGCTCAGTCGTCGTCGTCCTCGTCGTCGTCGTCATCGTCCCCGAACGCCCCCAGCGCCGACGCGCCCGCACCGACGCGCTCGCCCGACAGGCCGGGCCGGTCGCCGCCCGTCGGCCACAGGCCCTCGGGCGACTGCTGCCATTGCCAGGCGACGAAGGCCGCGGCGGCGGCCAGCACCGCGGCGGCCAGCAGGCGGCGCGGGCGCACCACATCGGCGCCGGCCCCCGGCTGGCGGCCCGTCAGCATCGGCAGCGCCTGGTTGCGGCCGCGCAGCCAGCTCAGCACCGCCAAGGCGGCCAGATGGCCGACGACCAGGATCAGGGCGAACTCGGCCACGGCCTCGTGCAGCTCTTCCATCCACTCGCCGCCCCAGTCGGCCTCCAGGCCGTAGCCGCTGATGCCCACCACCAGCAGGGCCGCGGCCAGGCCCAGCACGGTGGCGGCCATGGCCACGTTCTGCGCGGGCCGCCACGAGGCGCCGGGCTCCCGCAGCGAGCGCCACCAGCCCGGCGTGGCCAGCAGCTTGCGCCACCACACGCCCAGGCGCGCAGGGCGCGGCCCGATGAACCCATACACCACGCGGAAGGCCAGCAGGCCCAGCACCAGGTAGCCCAGCGTGTTGTGCAGGGCCCGCCAGTGCTCGGATTCCGCCGTGAGCCAGGCGCCGGTGAAGCTGGCCGCGAGCAGCCAGTGCACCACGCGCACGGGCGCGTCGATGACGAGCCGGCTCGCGGGCCGGGCCTCGCGCGGGGTGGCCGCCGCAGCGGCAGGGGAAGCGGAAGGGGAAGGGGTGTTGAAGGTGGTCATGGCGCAAGCTCAATGCCAGGCGCGGCGCAGCCGCGGGTCGGCGCCCGCAGGCAGGCGCAGTTCGTCTTCGTCATAGCGGCCCTCGGCGGCGCGCGGGTGGCACGCGGCGCAGTTGGCCGGTGTCTTCACCGAGGGCAGCGCCCACACGCTGGCGGGCACCTCGTCGTGCTTGCGCTCGAACCAGGCCGAGCGCGTCAGGCGGTCCTGCGGCGGCTCCTCGCGCACCCGGCCCGAGCGGCGCGATGCGGCGTCCAGCCAGGCCGCGAGCTCGGCCTGCATGGCGGGCTCGAGGGACGCGTCGCTGCCGAAGTGGCGGTCCAGCCCGCCCATCAGCCGCTGCCACGAGCGCGGCGGCAGCCAGGCCGGCGAGTAGGCCACGTGGCAGGCGCCGCATTCCTGCACGTACGCGGGCGTGAGCGGCACGGCGGCGCGGTGGTGATCGCCGTCGGCACGGGCGGTGGCGGTGACGAGCAGCAGCCCGCCCACGGCCGCGGCCGCGGTGGCCGAAGCGATGAGGCGCAAACGGATTCGCATGGGGGTCCTCCTCAGCGCGTCAGGCTCACGAGGTAGGCCAGCACGTCGGCCTTCTCGCCGGCCGTGCACTCGCGGCCGGCCACGTCCTTGCAGTTGCGGCGGAACCACTTGTCCACCCGGGCCTGCTCGGTGAAGGCACGCGCGTTGGCCGCCGGTGCCAGCGGCTCCAGCGTCTTGCCCGAGCCCGCGTGCTGGCCAGCCACCGTGGGCACCTCGCGGTGGCACGAGGCGCAGGACCACTTGCCGCCATGCGTGCTGGTGAAGAACAGTCGCCCTTGTTCGGGCTGGCCGGGGCGGCCTGCCTCGGCGGCGAAGCGCGCCAGCTGGGCGGCGGGGCTGGTGTCGGCCGCCATGGCGGCCCACGGCGCGGCGCTGGCCAGGGCGGCCAGGGCCAGGGCGATGAATCGGGGGGACATGCGGGGGGCTCCTGTGCGTTGCCTGGGTCGGGTGGTGGGGGATGGCACGCATTCTTCGAGGCAGGCCGTGAAGCGAAGCTGAAGCGCCCGTTCATCTGCGGTTCAGGCGCGATGCGGAACAATCGGCGCATGTCCGCCCTTCGCGTGCCCGTGCTGCTGGCCTGCTGCTGCGCCTTGCTGGCCGCCCCGGTGACGCGGGCGGGCGACGACGACCATGAGCACGCCCGGCAGGCCGTGCGGGCCGGCGAGATCCTGCCGCTGCCCACCCTGCTGGAGCGCGTGCAGCGCCAGCACCCCGGCCAGGTGCTCGAGCTGGAGCTCGAGCGCGAGGAGGGCCGCTGGGTCTACGAAGTGAAGCTGCTGGGCAGCGATGGCCAGGTGGCCCGCCTGCATGTGGATGCCCGCACCGGTGAGGTGCTGCCGCCACGCCGCCGCGGCCACGGGGAGCCCCGGTGAGGCTGCTGCTGGTGGAAGACGACGCCCTGCTGCGGGCCCAGCTGGGCAGCGCCCTGCAGGCGGCCGGCTATGCGGTGGACACCGCCGACAACGGGCGTGACGCCGAGCACCTGGGCCAGACCGAGCCCTACGACGCGATCGTGCTCGATCTGGGCCTGCCGGTGCTGGACGGGCTGACCGTGCTGCAGCGCTGGCGGGCCGCGGCCGTGGCCACGCCGGTGCTCATCCTCACGGCGCGCGACAGCTGGCACGACAAGGTGGCCGGCATCGACGCGGGCGCCGACGACTACCTCGCCAAGCCCTTCCACACCGAGGAGCTGCTGGCGCGCCTGCGCGCCCTGATCCGCCGCGCCCAGGGCATGGCCTCGCCCCTGCTCAGCTGCGGCCCGGTGACGCTGGACACGCGCACCGGCCGCGCCAGCGTGGCCGGCATGGCGCTGCCGCTCACCGCCCACGAGTACCGCCTGCTGGCCTACCTGATGCACCGGCCGGGTCAGGTGGTTTCACGCACCGAGATCAACGAGCACCTCTACGCCCAGGACGCCGACCGCGACTCCAACACCATCGAGGTCTTCGTGGCGCGGCTGCGGCGCAAGCTGCCCGCCGGCATGATCGAGACGGTGCGCGGGCTGGGCTACCGCCTGGCCGCCCCGGCATGAGCGGCCCTGCCGCCGCGCTGGCGCGGCGCGCGCCGCGCTCGCTGCGCTGGCGCCTGCTGAGCGCCACGCTGGCCGCCGCGGCGATCGCCCTGCTGCTGGCCGGCTGGCTGCTGGCGGGGCTGTTCCGCGACGCGGTCACGCGCCAGTTCGCCGGCCTGCTCACGGCCCAGCTCGACCAGGTGGTCGCCCGGCTGGAGGTGGGGGCCGGCGGCGCACCCGCGCTGGACCCGGCACAGCTGAGCGACCCGCGCTGGCTGCGCCCCTACTCGGGCCTGTACTGGCAGGTCGATGCGATGGGGCCGGGCGGCCAGCCGGTGCCGGCCCTGCGCTCGCGCTCGCTGTGGGACGCGGACATCGCCGCGCCGCCTGACGAACCGGCAGACGCCCAGGTGCATGTGCACGAGGTGGCCGGGCCCGGCGGCGCGCGCCTGCTGCTGGTGGAGCGGCTGGTGCGGCTCGAAGGCGCCGCGGGCAGCCCGTGGCGCGTGCTGGTGGCGGCCGACCTGCGCGACAACGACGCGGCGGTGCAGCGCTTCAACACCGGCCTGGGCGCATCGCTGGCGCTGTTGCTGGGCGTGCTGGTGGCCGCCGCCGGCGCGCAGGTGCATGTGGGCCTGGCGCCGCTGCGCACCCTGCAGCGGGCGGTGGCCGCGGTGCGCAGCGGCCAGGCGGCCCGCGTGGAGGGGGACGTCCCGGCCGAGGTGCAGCCCCTGGTCGACGATTTCAACGGTGTGCTCGACCGCAACGTGGTGGTGGTGCAGCGTGCGCGCACGCAGGCCGGCAACCTCGCGCACGCGATCAAGACGCCGCTGTCCGCGCTGCTGCAGGCCGCCGAGGCGGCACGCCGGCATCCCGACGAGCTGGCCCAGCTGCCGGCGCTCGTGCAGGAGCAGGTGGCGCTGGCGCGCCGCCACGTCGACTGGCACCTCGCCCGCGCCCGCGCGGCGGCGGCGCATGGCATGCCCGGCGTGCACACCGACGTGGCCCCGGTGGTGCAGGGCCTGCAGCGGGTGATGGCGCGGGTGCACGCCACGCGCGGGCTGCACCTGCAGGTGGCGCCGGTGCCGGCGGGCCTGCGCTTTGCCGGCGAGGCGCAGGACCTGCACGAAATGCTGGGCAACCTGTTCGACAACGCCTGCCAGTGGGCCCGCACGCAGGTGCGCATCACGCTCGCCACCGAGGCGAACACGTCGCCACCGCGCTTCACCCTGATCGTGGAAGACGACGGCCCCGGCATCGCCGAGGCCGACCGCGACGCCGCCCTCGCCCGCGGTGGCCGGCTGGACGAATCCGTGCCCGGCAGCGGCCTGGGCCTGGCCATCGTGCAGGAACTCGCCGGTCTCTACGGTGGCGGCCTCAGCCTCGGCCGCGCCGCGCCCGGGCTGGGGGGCCTGCGCGCCGAGCTGCAACTGCCCGCGCTGGGGACCTGACACCACACAGGGGCTTGCCGGATGGCGGCCAGGCGGCAACAGTGGCGGGCCGCTCACCGCCCCCCGCCACCATGACCGTTGCCCGCCGCTGGATCCGCCTCATCGTGCACCACCCGTCGGCCGTGCTCTTCATCGCACAGGTGCTGGGCGTGCTGCTGTACCCGCTGCTGGAGACGGCGCCGCATGGGCCGCTGGTGCTCAACGTGTTCGGGCTGGGCGTGCTCATCCTGGCCGTGCGCATGGTGCGCCGCACGCCGGGGCTCACGGGTGTGGCCGTGGCGCTGGCCGCACCGGCGGTGGTGCTGGCGGGGCTGCAGGTGTTCCTCGGCATGGCCTGGCTGCTGCCCTGGTCGGCGGGCCTCGAGGCGGCCTTCTACTTCCATGCCGCCGTCAGCCTCATCGCCTACATGATGAGCGACGACCGCACCACCGTGGACGAGCTGTTCGCCGCCGCCGCCACCTTCACCCTGCTCGCCTGGGGCTACACGCACCTGTTCGTGCTCACGCAGGCGCTGCAGCCGCAGGCCTTCATGCCCGCCGGCAGCGACGCGCCGCCACGCAGCTGGAGCGAGCTGAACCACCTCGCCTTCGCGCTGCTGAGCAGCACCGGCATGGGCCCCGTGGTGGCGGAGTCGCCTTTCGCCCGCGCCCTGGCCAGCCTGGCCATGCTCACAGGCGTGATGTACCTGGCCACCGTGGTGGCCCGCCTGATCGGCTTCACCCTGCCGCCTCGGCGCCCCTGACCGGGCCGGGGCATCGCCCGCGACCCTGCAGCGTGGGATGGCGACACGCCCGCCCCGCCCCCAAGCTGGGCGCATCGCAACGATCCAGGAAGGCGAGACCGTGAGCAAGGTGGCCGTCGTCGTGCTGCACGGCGTGGCGGATCAATCCGCCGGCGACACGCTGGAGTCGGTGGCCTCGCTGCTGGTGGCCGCCACGCCGGGCGCGCGCTACGAGCGCCAGGACACGCAGCCGCTCACGCTGGCCGTGCCGCCGGTGCCGCCCGGGCCGCCCAGCGACGACCCCGGCGTCGCGCTGACTGACCGGCTGCTGGGCGCTTCGGCCCGGCGGCCCACCGCCTACCGCACCCAGCGCGTGGGGATGCAACGCACCGATGCGCGCGGCAACGGCCCCGTGGACCTGTACGAGCTGTACTGGGCCGACCTGTCGCGCCTGTCGGGCTCGGTGCCGCGCATCGTCTCCGAGGTGTTCACGCTGATCTTCCGGCTCTCGCGCCTGGGGGTGGAGGCGGTGGGCGCCCGCGCCGCCGTGCAGCCCCAGGCGCGCTGGCGCAGCCTGCACCGCCTGCATGAGCTGCTCGACGCGGCCATGGTCTACCTCATCGCGCCGCTGTCCATGGTGCTGAGCCTGTTCGGCCTGCTCATCATGGGGCTGGGCGCCCTCGCCGCGCTGGAGCCGTCCGGCCAGCGGCTGCTGGCCCGCAGCGGGCTGCTGCTCGTGGCGGCCGTGGCGGCCTGGTGGGCGCTGTACCGCACGCCGCCCGGCGCCCCCGCGTGGCGGCCTCACCGCCACTGGCTGCCGCTGGGCGCATCACTGGCCTGGCTCGCGGCGTCGTGGCGCGCCACCCACCCCGTGGACGTGCCGATGGCGATCATGTCGGCCACCGCCGCCGCGCTGTACCTGGGCGCGCTCAACGTGGCGGCACGCCGCTTCCGCTTCGACCTGCGGCTGGCCACCGCGCCGGCGGTGCTCATCGGCGCGGCCACGGGCCTGGCGGCGCTCAATGCCGCCCCGGCCGACGCCGCCGGCTGGATGCGCATGGCCATCGGCGGCTTGGAGCTCGCGCTGCTGGGCATCAAGTACACCTGGTTCCTCGTCTGTGGCCTGGCGCTGGGCGTGATGGCGGTGGGGGTGTGGATCTGCTGGCGCGACCGGCACGACTACGGCGCCATCGGCAGCCTGGGCACGGCGCGCCTGGGCAGCATGCTGTCCATCGTCAGCTTCGTGCTGCTGAGCTCCATGCTCTGGGCCGCCGTGAGCGCGGGCATCGGCCTGGCGTCGCGTGGTGTGCCCTACCGCCCCATCGCCTTCCCCCTGAGCACCCTGCCCGCCGACCACCCCGCCCAGGTGCCGCCCGCGGCCGGCGCCTGGCCGGGCTCGGTGCCGCCGCATGTGGAGGTGCGGCGCTGCGAGGCGCTGGAGGAGGCCACGCGCAAGGCCGAACCCGGCCAGCGCGTGACCCGCCGCGAGTGCCTGCAGGCGGCGGAGCTGCGCGCACGCTGGCAGCCCTGTGCGGCACCGGCCCCGCCGGACGTGCCGGTGCAGTACCTCACCCGGTGCGCCGAATGCGCCGAATGCGACCTGCCGGTGCTGCACCGCCGCCAGCCCGCGCCCGGGTACGTCTACGCGGACGCCTTTCTGCAAGACCGCTATGAGCAGAGCACGCTCGTCTTCGGCCCCGTGGCCCTGCTGGTGCTGCTGCTGTCGGCCTGGGCCGTGGCGCTGCTCACCCCATCGGCCGTGGCCGAGGCGGCGCGGCCCGATGCGGCCACCGCGCATTCCTCAGGCGCCCTCGGCCGCTGGCTGACGCGCGGCTACCGCTTCGCCGACCGGCTCACCGCCGCGCTGGTGGTGGTGGGCGCGACGATGAGCGCCATCGTCATGCTCTGGTTCACCGACACCGCCTTGTCCGCCCAGCTGCAGGCGGCGCCGCGCGCATGGGTGGGCGACCCGTCGGACACCATCGGCCAGCTCTCGCGCGGCCTGCTCGGGCCCTTCATCATCAGCGCGGCCAGCGTGGGCGCCGTGCTGGTGCTGTTCGGCGGCGTGCTCTCGCGCGTGCTGCCCGCCATCCGCGGCCCGCTCGACGTGGTGCTCGACGTGGACAACTACCTGCGCGACTTCTCGGCCGACTCCCTGGGCGGCGTGCCCCGCGCCAAGATCTTCGACCGCATGGCCGCGCTGTGGGACCAGGTGGCCGCGTACGACCAGGTGGTGGTGGTGGCGCACAGCCAGGGCACGGTGATCGCGGCGGACTTCCTGCGCTGGAAGCGGCAGCACACGCCCGCCGACGCGCCCTGGCCGCGCATCGAGCTGGTGACCTTCGGCTCGCCGCTGCGCCAGCTGTACGCGGCGCGCTTTCCGGTGTGGTACGGCTGGGTGCTGCAGCCGCAGGCGGGCGCGGTCGACCCCGCCACGGCACCGACCACTGCGTCGCTGGCCACCACCGGGCCCGCGCTGGCCGGTCTGGGCATCGTGCGCTGGACCAACGCCTACTGCAGCGGCGACTACGTGGGCCGCTGGCTGTGGACGGCCGGCGGCCCAGGCAGCGCGGTTCACCCACTCTCCGACGCGGTGCTGCCCCCGGGGGCGCCGCACTGGCCGCGCACCGACGCCTACGCGCCCTATGACCGGGCCGCCTGGCTCGCCGCCGACCCGCGCCACCCCGCCTGGCCGGACCGGCTGGACGTCTGCCTGGGCTACGGGGCCCACACCCGCTACTTCGACGTGGGCAGCCGCTCGGCGGCGTGGCTCATCGACGCCGCCGTGGCGCGCGGGGCGGCCGGCAGCGCCCCCTGACGCCGGCCCGGCGGGCGCTGATAGGCTTGCCGGCCGGCACGACCTGCCGCCACGCCATGGCGCCCCCTTTCCCACCTCCCGACACCGCTTCGCCACGCGCCTCCCAGGGCCCTGCCCCGGACACGAGCGCTGCACCCACTGGACTGAGCAGCGCGCAGGCCGCGCGGCGGCTCGCGCAGGACGGCCCCAACGCGTTGCCCGGCGGTGGGGGCCGCTCGCTGGCGGCGATCGCCATCGAGACGCTGCGCGAACCCATGTTCCTGCTGCTGCTCGCCGCCGGCGTGCTCTACCTGGCCTTCGGCGACCTGCAGGAGGGGCTCACGCTGTTCGGCTTCGTCGTGGTGACGCTCACCCTCACGCTCGTGCAGGAGGGCCGCACGGAGCGCGCCATCGAGGCGCTGCGTGGTCTCACCAGCCCGCGCGCCCGCGTGGTGCGCGACGGACAGGTGCAGCGCATCGCCAGCGAGCACGTCGTGCGCGGCGACCTGCTCATCCTGGCCGAAGGGGACCGGGTGCCGGCCGACGCGCTGCTGATCACCGCCGACGGCGTGAGCGTGGACGAGTCCATGCTCACCGGTGAGTCGGTGCCCGTGGGCAAGCGTGCGGCGGACGCGGCGGAGCAGGCCGGCACCTCGCCTGCGTGGGCGGCCACGGCGGCGGCGCCCGCCCGCCCCGCGCGCCGGCCCGGCGGGGACGACCAGGCGGTGGTGTTCGCCGGCACGCTGGTCGTGGCCGGCCACGCACAGGCCCGCGTCACGGCCACCGGCGCCCACAGCGAGATCGGGCGGATCGGCGCTGCGCTGGGCACGCTGGCCACCGAACGCACGCCGCTGCAGCGCCAGACGGCGCGCCTGGTGCGTCAGCTCGCGCTGCTGGCCCTGGCCCTGAGCCTGGCGCTGGTCGCAGCGCATGGGCTGCTGAGGGGCGACTGGCTGCAGGCCCTGCTGGCCGGCATCGCCCTGGCCATGGCCATGCTGCCCGAGGAATACCCCGTGGTGCTCACCGTGTTCCCGGCGCTGGGGGCACGGCGGCTGTCGCGCGAGGGCGTGCTGACCCGCCGCATCAACGCCATCGAGACCCTCGGCGCCACCACGGTGCTGTGCACCGACAAGACCGGCACGCTCACCGAGAACCGCATGGCGGTGGCCTGCCTGGTGGCAGGCGGCTGCGCCCTGGACCAGCGGCTGGACATCGGCGGCGCGCGCATCGCGGCGCTGCCGGAGGCCTTCCATGGCCTGCTCGAGGTGTCCATCCTGGCCAGCCTGGCCGAGCCCTTCGACCCCATGGAGAAGGCCTTCCACGACCTGGGCGAACGCGTGCTCGCCCACACCGAGCACCTGCACCGCGATTGGACGCTGGTGCGCACCTACGGCCTGTCGCCCGCGCTGCGCGCCATGTCGCACGTGTGGGCCACCTCGGACGGCGGCGTGCAGACGGTGGCGGTCAAGGGTGCGCCGGAGGCGGTGGCGGACCTGTGCCACCTCGGGCCCGCCGAGCGTGCCCGCATCCAGGCGGTGAGCGACCAGCTGGCCGCCCAAGGGCTGCGCGTGCTCGGCGCCGCGCGTGGCACGTTTGCTGGCCAGGCGTGGCCGCCGGACGAGCACGGCTTCGACGTCGAGTTCGTGGGCCTGCTGGGCCTGGCCGACCCCGTGCGCGCGGAAGTGCCCGCCGCCGTGGCGGAGTGCCGCGCCGCCGGCATCCGGGTGGTGATGATCACCGGCGACTACCCCGCCACCGCGCACGCCATCGCGCGGCAGGCGGGGCTCGTCGATGGCGACGGGGCCCAGGTGCTGTCCGGCGACGAGATGGAGCGCCTGGACGATGCGGCCCTGCAGGCCCGCCTCGCCGAGGTGCGCGTGTGTGCACGCATCGCGCCGGCCCAGAAGCTGCGCATCGTGCAGGCGCTCAAGGCGAGCGGAGAGATCGTCGCCATGACCGGCGACGGCGTCAACGACGCGCCCGCGCTGCGCGCCGCCCACGTGGGCGTGGCCATGGGCGCGCGCGGCACCGACGTGGCCCGCGAGGCCTCGTCGCTGGTGCTGGTGGACGACAACTTCGCCGCCATCGTGCGGGCGATGCGCCTGGGCCGGCGCATCTTCGACAACCTGCGCCAGGCCATGTCGTACATCCTGGCCGTGCACGTGCCCATCGCCGGCATGGCCCTGCTGCCGGTGCTGTTCGGCTGGCCGCCCTTGCTGTACCCCATGCACATTGCGCTGCTGGAGCTGATCATCGACCCGGCCTGCTCGGTGGCGTTCGAGAACGAGCCCGAAGAGCCGGACGTGATGCAACGCCCGCCGCGCGCGGCCGACGCGCCGCTGTTCGGCGCCAGCGCGATCGGCTGGGCCCTGGCCCAGGGGCTGGGGGTGCTGGCCGTCGTGCTGGCCGGCTATGCCTGGGCCGGCCAGCACCTGCCGGAGGCCGAGGCACGGGCCTTCGCCTTCGCCACCCTCGTGCTGGGCAACCTGGGCCTCATCCACGCCAACCGCTCGGTGCACCAGCCGCTGTGGCGGGCGCTGCGCACGCCCAACACCGTGCTGTGGTGGGTGACCGGCGCGGCGCTGGCCGTCATCGGCCTGGCGCTGTACCTGCCGTGGGCCACGCAGCTGCTGCGCTTCGCGCCGCTGGCGCCGGCCCATTTGGCCCTGGCCGTGGGGCTCGGCGCGCTGGGCCTGGCCTGGCCCGAGGCGCTGAAGTGGGCCAGGCAGCGCCAGGCGCAGCGCTCCAAGGCAAGCTGACGCACGTCAAGCGCGCTGCCCCGGCGGACGCCAAGAATGGGCGGATCCACCGCGCGCGCCTGCATGACCGCCCCTGAACTGCTCGGCCTGATTTCCGCCGCCCTGCTGCTGCAGTTGGCGGTGGGCCTGGGCGTGGTGTGGGTGCGCCGGGATCGAGCGGTTTCGACAATGGCGGCCTCACCGCCTGCGGCCGCCCCGCAGGACACCTCGGCGGCATGGGCCGGGTGGCGCCAGTTCGAGGTGGTGCGGCGCGAACCTGAGGACACGGCCGGCACGCAATGCTCCTTCTATCTGCGGCCGGTCGATGGCCAGCCACTGCCGCCGTTCCGGCCGGGACAATTCCTCACCTTCGGCCTGGACGTCGGCACCGGCTGGCAGGGGCCAGGCACGCCGCCGGGCCGCGTGACCCGCTGCTACTCGCTGTCCGACGAGCCCGGGGCCGACCACTACCGCATCACGGTGAAACGGGTGGCGGCGCCTGCCGACCACCCCGAATGGCCGCCGGGGCTGGCCTCCCACCATCTGCACGACCGTGTCCGGGTGGGCGACATCGTGCACGTGAAGGCCCCGTCGGGCCATTTCTTTCTCGACCCCGACCCGACGCTGCCGGTGGTGCTGGTGGCCGGCGGCATCGGCATCACGCCCATGTTCAGCATGCTGCGCTGGTGCGCCACGCACCAGCCCGGCCGGCCGGTGCACCTGTTCTACGGCGTGCGCAATGGCAGCGAGCACGCCTTCAAGCGTCAGCTCGACCAGTTGGCCGCCAGCCACCCGGCCCTGCACCTGCACGTGGTCTACAGCCGGCCTGCCGCGACGGATGCGCCAGGCGTGGACTACCAGCACGCGGGCCATGTGGACATCGACCTGCTGCGCCGCACCCTGCCCCACGGCGCCCACCACTTCTACCTCTGCGGCCCCGCCGCCATGATGCAGACGCTGGTGCCGGCCCTGGCCGCGTGGGGCGTGCCGCCGGAGGCCATTCACTTCGAGGCTTTCGGCCCTGCGACCGTGCGACCACCGGCGGCGCAAGCTGCCACGGAGATGGCCACCCACGAGGTGCGCTTTCGCCGCTCCGGCCGCACCGTCACCTGGGACGGCCGCGACAGCTACCTGCTGGATTTCGCCGAGCGCCACGGCATCGACGTGGACTCCGGCTGCCGCTCGGGCGGATGCGGCGCCTGCGAGACCCGGCTGCTGGACGGATCGGTGCACTACGAGCATGCACCCGACCATGACCCCGCCCCCGGGCACTGCCTGTTGTGCGTCGCCCGGCCGACGTCGGCCATCACCCTGGAGGCCTGATGCCACTGAAGGCCCACCTGTTCCGGCGCGAGGTGCTGCCCTTCGTGGGCAGCCTGGTGCTGCTGGCCGTGTCGGCCCTGGCGCTGGACGGCGCGCTGCACCTGCTGGACCTGCGCTGGATCGGCCGCTGGCTGGGCATCCCGGGCGTGCTGCTCATCCTCGCGTCCACCGCCTACTCGCTGCGCAAGCGCAAGCTCATCCAGCGCGGCCACCCGGCCAGGCTGTTGCGCTGGCACGAATGGCTGGCCTGGATCGGGTCGCTGCTCGTGCTGGTGCATGCGGGCGTGCACTTCAACGCCATCCTCGGTTGGCTGGCCGTGGCCGCCATGCTCATCAACGTGGCCAGCGGGCTCACCGGCAAGCTCCTGCTCGATCGAGCCCGCCGTCGGATGGAGCAGGCGCGTGAGCGCATGCGCTCCCATGGTGTGCCCGACGAGGAGCTCGATGACCAGCTGTACTGGGACAGCCTCACGTTCGACGCCGTCAAGCAGTGGCGCGTGGTGCACTTTCCCATCACGCTCGCCTTCACGGTGCTGGCCCTGGCCCACATCGTGGCCATCTTCATGTTCTGGGGTTGGCAGTGAGCAAGCGCCCGTCCCTGCTGTGGACCATCGTCGCCCTGAACCTGGTGGTGCTGGTGGCGCTTGCCTTCGTGTACCCGCACCTCATGGTGAGCCCTGGCCCCCTGGTCAAGGGGCATGAGGACCTGACCACCGACTGCTTCGCCTGCCACGCCGTCTGGCGTGGCGCATCGTCGCCGCGCTGCATCGAGTGCCACGCCCTGGCCGACGTGGGATTGCGCACCACCGACGGCGTTCCGATCGCCAACCGCACGGTGAAGGTCTCGTTCCACCAGGAGCTGGTGGAGCAGGACTGCGTCGCCTGCCACAGCGATCACCAAGGGCCCAAGCTCACCAAGCGCAGCCGCAAACCCTTCTCGCACGCGCTGCTCAAGCCCGGGGTGGCGAGACAGTGCGCGTCCTGCCATGCCACCCCCAACGACACGGTGCACCGTGACCTGACGATGGAGTGCAGCGAATGCCACGGCGACACGGCGTGGCTGCCCGCCCGCTTCGAGCACCAGCGCCTCGCCCCTGCCGTGCTCGACCGCTGCGAAAGCTGCCACCATGCGCCCAACGACCGCCTGCACCGCCAGATGCAGGGCAACTGCAAGGCCTGCCATGCCACCGAAGCGTGGAAACCGGCCACTTTCGATCACGACAAGTACTTCGTGCTCGACCGCGACCACGACGCCGCCTGCGACACCTGCCACCTGCACAACGACTACAGCCGCTACAGCTGCTACGGCTGCCACGAGCATTCCGAAGCCAAGGTACGACGCAAGCACCTGAAGGAAGGCATCCGCGACTTCGCCGACTGCATGGAGTGCCACCGCGACCCCGGTGTGGAGCCGGAGCACGGCGGGCGCGGAGGCGGCGAGCGGGAATCGTCCGACGACGACTGAGCGGCCGAGGTGCGAGGCTGGCCAAGCCACGAACTCACGGCGCCGGGTCGGGCGCGTACTTGTCGCCCACCTGCTCGCGCAGCGGGTGGGTGTCGTAGACGATGTGCATCTGTTCGATCCGCCCACTGCCGGGGCGGAAGCTGAACACGTCGACGCAGGTGAACGTGAGTTCCCGGCCGTCGGCCAGCGTCCAGTCGTAGCGGAACCATGCGGCCACGCGCTGGCCGCTCTCCGCGGTGAACAGCTCGATCGGCGTGATCACGCTGCGGCTCGATGCCTGCGCCAGGCGCTCGAAGAAGGGCCGTGCGCGGATCGTGCCGAGAAAGGGCGAGTGCACGAGGCCATCGTCCTCGAAGCAGCCCACCAGGCCTGCGGTGTCGCCGGCATGCAGGTGGTGCAGGTACTGGCGGACGGTGTCGATGGGTGGGGTCATGGTGCAGTGGGTGTGGGGAGATCGACGCGCAGCTTGCCGCTCCGGCAAGGGCCATGACAAGACGCCAGGCGCGCCGATAGATAAGATTACGTTATGAATCTGCGCCACCTGGAGTACCTGCGGCTGGTCGTCGAGCAGGGCAGCTTCGCGGCCGCGGCCCGAGTGGCCGGGGTGTCGCAGCCGGCGGTCTCGCAGGGGCTGCGGCAGTTGCAGGCCGAGCTCGGCGCGCCGTTGCTGGTGCGCCAGGGGCGCCGCAGCGTGCCCACGCCCTTCGCGCGCCGCCTCGCGTCCGAGGCCAGTGGGCTGGCGGAGCGCGCCGCCTCGTTGGGCGCAGCGCCCGCCCCCGCACCGACCCATGTGCTGCGCGCCGGCGTCACCTCCACCGCGGCGGTCATCTGCGGGCCGGTGCTCCACGACGCGTGGTGTGCCGGCAGGCCCCGGCGCACGCTCAGACTGGTGGGCGGCGACGAAGGCAGCCTGCTGCGGGCCTTGCAGCGGCACGAGCTGGATCTGGTGGTCGCGGCGCGGCCGCGCGGCGAACTGCCGCACGGGGTGACCGGCGAGCCGCTTTACCAGCTGCAGCCGCAGGTCCACGCCCGACGCGGGCACCCTGCCCACGCCATCACGTCGCTGGCTGAACTCCGCGGGCTGGCGTGGGCCCGCGTGGAGCCCCATGTGCGCGGGCCGGTGCGTAAGCTCCCCTGTCAAGCAGACAGTTGATTCCTAGAGTCCGCGGCAGTTGTGGTGATCAATCGGGGCATGAACTGTTTTGGCGGCAGGCCGCCCAGCGCATCATGCGGTCGGTACTCGTTGTACTGGGTCAGCCAGTCG
>JACRBA010000053.1 GCA_016213265.1 Burkholderiales bacterium
CGACTGGCTGACCCAGTACAACGAGTACCGACCGCATGATGCGCTGGGCGGCCTGCCGCCAAAACAGTTCATGCCCCGATTGATCACCACAACTGCCGCGGACTCTAGGAATCAACTGTCTGCTTGACAGGGGAGCTTACGATACCGACCATCACGCCGTCGGGGTCGAAAGTGAAAGGCCGATGTCGACGCCAGCGTTCATCGGAGTGGCGGGTTGAAAAACCACTGCAGCTGCACCTGCACCGCGTTGGGCAAGGCAGCGAACTCGCTGCCCGCGGCGCCGGCGGAATGCTGCACGCCGAAGGTCAGATCCGTGGCTCGCGCGATGGACCACACGAGCCGGCTGTCGACCGCGTGGCTGCGGTCGTCGGCATTGAACACCGCATAGGTCATCCACTTCAGCAGCGGCGTGATCTCGTAGGACGCGAACAGCCCCGCGTAGCGCATCGCGAGGCTCGTCAACCGTCCCGAGCGCAACCCCGCGAAGTCGTAGCCGGCCGGGTCCCGCGTGCCGGCGCCGTTGTAGTACAGCTCGGCGCTCAGCGTGAGCCCGGTCGCGAAGGCATAGTCCGCACCGGCCATCCACCGGTTGAAGCCGGCGCCGCCATCCGGATTCAACCGAGCCGCCTCGGCGCGGACGCCAACGTCACCGATCTGGCTGGCGACGTCCATGCCGACGATGTCGAGGCCCCGCAGCCGGCCGGCGACCAGCGATCCGTCGACGCCGGCCGCATTGCCGTGCCACTGCAGCGCGCGGCTGGCCGGGCCGTGGTCCGGTGCAGGGGCGTAGACCAGCGACGCGCGCGACAGCGGCCCGAGCTTGGCCTCGAGCAACGCGGCATCGACGCCGACGCGCTCCTCGCGCTCGAGCGCCAGCGGGTTGACCGGGTTCAGGATGTCCAGCGGGCTCCAGAAGCGGCCTGTCCCCCACGCGATGCGCTGCCGGCCGACTTTCAGATCGACGTTGCCGCGGGTCAGGATCACGGCTGCTCTGTGCAGGCGATGACGACCGTAGACATCGCCACGCTCGACGTAGTTGGCGTCGGCCCGCCAGTACTGCAGCGACGCGCGATCCTTGAGCGCACGAAACTCCGCCGTGTCCAGGTAGCTGCCGAACAGGAGTTCGTTGTCGTACTGAAGGTCGAGGGCGAGGCCCGGGGTAACGTCACCCTTGGCCTCGATGCGCAGCCGGTTCAGGCTCAGCCCGTACGCTTCGCCGTTCACGGTGCGTGATCGCACAAACAGGCTCTTCACGCTGCCCGTCAGCCCCAGCCCTTCGGCCTGCGCAGGCGCGCCGACGGACAGCGCCGCCATCAGCATGATCGTGCCCACGAACTGGGCGGGCAGCATCACGCGGTGCATCACGTGTGGCGGATCGCAGCCGTCGGGTCGAGCCGTGCGGCCCGTGACGCCGGGTAGAGCGACACCGCGACGCTGGCCAGGAACAGGCCGATACCGGGCCCGATCAGGCTCGCCCACTCGAGCCGCGGGTAGACGATGCCGGTGAGCCCGGGAATCGCGCTGTAGTCCTTGTAGAAGCGCGACAGGTCCAGGCCCACGCTGCCCAACATCGAGACGATGGCCGCACCCACTGTGTAGCCCACGACCGAGGCCAGCAGCATCAGCGCCACCGTTTCATAGACGACCATGCGAACGATCGCGTCGGGCGGCGTGCCGAGCGCCATCATCACGCCGAACTCGCGAGTCCGCTCGGCCACGGCCATGAAGACGGTGTTCATCACCGCCAGCGCCACGACGAGGAAGAAGACCGCAACGATGACGGTGCGGATGGCACGAACCAGGCCCACCATGTCCGCCACGCGGGTCAGCAACTGCGGCCAGGTCGAGGCGACGAGGCCGCGGCTCGCCACCACCGGTGTCAGTTGGCGGGCCACCGCGTCCACCTCGGATCGGTCCACGAGCCGCAGGTTGACCGATGAGACCCGGTCGCCGAGGCCGAGCATGCGTTGCGCTGCCGGCAATGTGACGAAGACCATTGCACCGTCGAACGAACTGCTCTCGGTGGCGAAGATGCCGCGGACGCGGAACGCGGCCGTTCCGAGTTCACCAGCCAGCCCGGGTGCCATGACGACAATCTTCTCGCCGAGTCGCGCGCCGATCTTCTCGGCCAGCCGCCTGCCGATGACGATGTCGCGCTCGGCGCCGCGCGCGAGTGGCGTGCCCTCGACGAAGGTGCGGTGCAGGATGGTGATGCCCGGCTCGAGATCAGGGTCGACGCCGTAGAGCATCACCCCCACCGACTTTGTCGCGCTGCTGGCCAGTGCCTGCGCCTGCACGCGTGGCGCCGCCGCGGCGACGCCAGGTAGGGTCTGCGCCGCCTTCAGGACGCCGCCGGCGTCCTCGAAGGCCAGTTCGGGCGCCAGGTCGCGACGCAAGCCCTGGCGCTCGATCTGCAGGTGGCCGGTGACGTAGCCGGTCGAGTTGCCGACGATCTGCTCGGCGAAGCCGTCGAAGAAGGCGTACAGGAAGACGTAGGCCACGATGGCGAAGGCAGCGGCGAAGGCGGTGATGGCGCTGCGCTTGCGATTGCGCAGCAGGTTGCGCGCGGCGATCAGCACGAAGACGGGCCAGCGGCTGCGCCTGGCCGGTGTTGGTTCGCCCCTTCCCCGAACGCGTGCCTTGCCGCGTTCGCCGATGCCTCGGATCGCGGCGACCGGCTCCAGCGTCGCGGCGCGCAACGCCGGGTAGAGCGCCATCAGGAGCGCGATCACGAACACCATCACCGAGATGAACAGGCTGCGTTCGGCGCGCACCACCGGATAGATCACATCCTCCAGCCCGGGCATGGTTCGAAGGCCGGCCGCGAACGCGCCGAGGTTGATGCCGATCCGCCCGAACGCCGCCGTGGCGCCCAGCCCGACCGCGTTGCCGAGCAGCAGCCCGGCCGCGCCGAGCAGCGCCGCCTCCGCCAGCACGAGCCGGAACAGCAGCGACTGGCTGGTGCCCAGCGCGAGCATGATGCCGAATTCGCGCGTGCGCTCGAGCACCGCCATCAACACCGGGTTGGCCACACCGGCGGCTACCATCACGAAGAAGATCGTCAGTACCACGAAACCCATCACTTCGTGGAATCGTGTGCTGACCGCAACCATCGGCAGCAGCACCGGCCAGCCCACCACCTCGTGGTCGGAACCGACGCGGACGGACAGGCTCTCGATGGCCGCAGCCAGCGCGCCCCGGTCGCGCAGACGCACTGCGACGGCCGTCACTGCGCTCGGCGCGGCGAGGAAGTCGCGCATCACCGCCATCGGCATCACGGCGACATAACCGTCCAGATCGTCGATCTTCGTTCGGAACACGCCCCGGACGGGCACCCGAGCGCTCGCCACCGAGCCGTCGTAGGCCTGCCCCACCAAGACCAGGTCGTCGCCGGCGCGCAGGGCCAGGGCCTCGGCCAAGTCCGCGCCGATCAGCATGCCGCCGTCGCCCGGGCCATCAAAGGCGCGGCCATCAACGATGGCCTTGGACAGGTCGCTGACCGCAGACTCACCCGCCGGATCGACGCCGAAGGCCAAGATGCCGCGCGAGCGGTCCGCGCGGCTCGCGAGCACGGTCGTCTCCAGCCTGACCGTCGCCGCGGCGACGGCGGGGTCGGCGCGCACTGCCGCGAGCACGCGGTCGCCGGCCTCGATGGCGCGGTCCAGGCTCGGGTCGTCGTGGTAGCCCTTCAGGTGCACCTGCGCATCGGTGGCGAAGTAGCGCGTGGTGTTGTTCACCATCTGGCGGTTCTGGCCGTCGATGAATCCCCACAAAAAGGTCAACGCGGCGAGCCCGACCGCGATCGACAGCACCGTGATGCCGGAGCGGCGGCGGTTGCGCATGACGTTGCGCAGCGCCAGCTTCCAGATCATGACGCTGGCTTTCGCTCGTCGGCCTCGATGCGGCCGTCGCGCAGGCGGATCACGCGGCGCGCCCGCTCGACCACCATCGGGTCGTGCGTCGAGAAGACGAAGGTGGTGCCCTGCTCCTCGTTGAGGCGCCGCATCAGGTCCATCAGCGCCGAGCCCGACTGCGAGTCGAGGTTGGCGGTCGGCTCGTCGGGCAGCACGATCATCGGCCGCGCCGCGATGGCGCGTGCCACCGCCACGCGCTGCTGCTGGCCGCCCGACAGTTCATTGGGCCGGCGGTTCTCGAGACCTTCCAGGCCGAGTTCGTGCAGCAGGCGCAGCGCCTCCTGGCGGCGCCGTTCCTCGTCCACGCCCTGCAGCAGCATCACGTACTCGACGTTCTCGAGCGCGGAAAGCACCGGCACCAGGTTGTATTCCTGGAACACGAAACCGATGTGGCGCAGGCGCACCTCCGCGAGCGCCTTGCGGCCCAGCGAGGTGATCTCCTGGTCGCCGACCCAGATGCGGCCGCTGGTGGGACGGTCGAGCCCGCCAATGAGGTTCAGCAGCGTCGTCTTGCCGGAACCGGAGGGACCGACCAGGGCGACGAAGTCGCCCTGCAAGATCTCGAGGCTGGTCTCGTGCAGCGCCGGCACCGGGATGCTGTCGCGCTGGTAGACCTTCGTCGCCTTGTCCGCGCGCACGATGGCGGAGGGCGTCGGCAGGGGCTTCATTCCGACGTCATCACGGTGTGCGGATCGCCGAGCCCGCGCACGGCCGCCCATTCGTCGGAGCGGAGCACTTGCGCCGCATCGATGCCGAGCGCGGAAGCGGCCTCGGCCGCCACGTGCGCCCACGTGCAGCGGTTTGCGAACAGCATGCCGGCGACATCGAGCGTGCCGCCCCTCGCGACATAGCCCAGCGCGCGGGTCCGCCGCGGCCCGGTGTCGACGCGGCGCAGCACGCCGAGCGTCGGTTCGGGCCGCATGTGCGAGACGATGACGCGCGCAGTGGCCGCGGCGGGGAACAGCGGCTCCAGCGCCCCATCGCCGGCCACGAACGCACGCTCGCGCTCGTCGCGCGGCAGCCGGAAGCGGCCGGGCTCGACGACGCAGGTGACCGCGGTGCGATGCCCGGCGGCATCGAGCCGGTCGGCCGCCAGCAGTGCCTGCTGCAACTGGTACGCGCCGATGGCGATCAGCAGCACCTCGGGCCCCTCCGGCACTTCGCAGGCCTTGACCACGCAGGCGCCTTCCTCGACCAGGCGCAGCGCCTGCTCGGAGGTTAGTCGGTTGGCGATTGGCCGCTTCGGCACGACGAGGGTCCAGAACTGCCCGTGAGTGCCATAGGCGGCACGCAATGAGGCTGCCGCGCTGTTGGCATCGACCGGGAACAGCACGCGCGCGGTGTCGGACATCTCGCCCAGCAGCGCCTCGGCCAACGTCGGGTCCTGATGCGACTGCTCGTTCTTGCCGTTCTCCCAGGTGTGCGAGGTCGCCACCGTGACCACCGACAGCCAGCCCGGCGGACTGCCGGCCTCGGCCTGATGGCGTGCGAAGAGGATCTCCTGGCGCAGCGCGCCGAGCATCTTGACGGCGAAGGCCTCGTAGGACACCACGAGGTTGATGCCGCCCTTGTTGCCCAGCGCCGCGCTGACCACCGCCTCCTCGTTGAGGGCGGTGATCACCGCGCCGTCCACCGCCTCCGCGAGGCCCGGCTCCGGCGCGAACACGCGGTGCTTCAGCAGGTCCAGCGTCTGCCCCATCCGGTTGCTGCGCAGTTCGTCGGGGTTGCCGACGCGGGGCCGCAGTTGGGGGTTCGCCTGCACGATGGCGGCGAAGGCTCCGTCCAGCGCACCCATCGGCGATACCGTGCCGACGCCCACGGCATGCCACTGCGCTGCCGGCATCACGGGGGCATCGACCCGGCGCTGGGCCAACGCGTGGTCGCGCTCGAGCGGACGCTGCTGCTCGCGATGGCGGCAGAGCACGGCCAGCGCCGCGTCGAGTTCACCGGCCGGAACGAACAGCGCACGCGCGCCCTCGTTGAACTGCTGGCGCGCGAGCGGGTCGACGCGAGGATTTCCGGACAGCGGCAGGTTGTGCGCGGCATTCGTCCCGGCACCGGGAAAGCCGAATCCCTTCGGCGCCTCGGCGACGGTGTAGTGCAGCGGCACCGGGTACTGGATGCTCCCGGCCGCCACGGCCGCCGCGCAGGCTGCCAGCCGTTCTTCCATGGCGTGCACGGCCCATGCGAACGCGGCCGGGTCCGTGCCGTCGATCTCCATCGGGTCGAAGCCGTTCAGGCGCAGGTGCTGGTGGAACCACTCCTGGCCGCCCTGCTGCTGCATCGTGCTGCGCTGCTCGATGCGACGTCCATTGAGGATCATGAACGGGGCCACGAAACCGCAGTCCTCGGCGCGCCACCAGCGCGGCGCCCAGTCGCTGCCGCGCTGCTCCTCGAAGGCGCCGTCGCTGAGGAACACCACCAGCCGCTCGCCAGGCAGCGGCATATGCACGTACTGCAATTCGGCGAAGCCGAGATAGCCACCCTCGGACAGTCCGCCCGCCGTGTTCGGGCCGACGTGGCTGCCCAGCGGCGACGCCGGCCGCCCGGCCGCGTCAATCGCATAGCTGTAGAAGTCGCGCGCGAAGCGTGTCAGCCCCTCTTCGCTGCGGTCGTAGCGCTCGGCGTGACGGGGTGTCATGTTGCCCACCAGCAGATTGACCGAATCGATGCCCGCCACGCAATGCCCCTGCCCCATCAGCCAGCCGCGCGTCAGGCCAGTCAGTGCATTGGCAGCGAGATAGCCGACATAGGCCGGCACGATGTTCAGCGAACCGCCGGTATGGCCCTCCGGTGTTCGCTTGAAGTCCTCGCTCGCCATCTCGCGTCCATCGGGATGGACGCGGTCGGCATAGGTCATGTGCACGGTCAGCCACATGCCGGCCGCCGCGAGGCGATCCGCGGCCCACAGCGTGCGGTAGACACTCGCCGTGTCGATCGCCTTGCCGCCCGCGACCAGCACCTGAGCAAGGTCGTGCACGCGCAATTGCGTCAAGTCGTTGTGAACGATGGGGCCGTAGCCACGCGCCCAGCGTGCGAAGTGGGCATCGGAGTCGCGGAACAGCCGCACGCGCTCGGCGACCCAGGGAAGCTGATGATTCATCGTCTGCACCTCATTGCACGGAACTCTCAAGGGCGCCAGGCTCAGCGCTTCTGCAAATTGCGCTGGCTGAAGATCTCCTCGTCCACCGGGCGGTCGAACACGGCGTCCTTGAGCACCACCGTGGTCGAGTTGCCGGGTTTGGCGTCGGGCCGCATGTCCCAGCGCGTCGGCAGCGTCCGCCCGCCGACCTTGCGCACGTCCGAGAAGGTCAGGACGCGCACGCGCTCGCCGCGCTCGCTGAAGAACTCCTGCTTCAGCGGCATCGTGTCGGCGCGCCGCACCCAGTAGACGATGCGGCCCCAGACCACCGCCGCCTCTGGCCTGGGCACCGCCTCGATCTGCAGCACGGCCTCGCCGTCGAGTTGCACGGTGCCGAGCACCCGGTGGGTGTAGTCGTCGAGGATGCTGCTTTCCTTCACCAGATCGTCGTTGGTGAAGTCCGAGCCCATCCACGGCTGCAGCATCATCGACGGCGGGATCTTGACGATGCGCTCCACGTTGGGCAGGTAGTTCCACATCTCGGTGCCGATGCGCAGCGATCCGATGCCGGCCTCCTTGGCCGGCGAGACGATGCGCACGAACGAGCGCCGCGGCCGGTCCATCCACAGCCTCAGGCCGAGCGTGCGCTGCCAGCGCGGCGTGGCGATCGTCATCTCGTACTCGCCCTGCACGGTGCTGCCCCACAGCAGCTTC
>JACRBA010000049.1 GCA_016213265.1 Burkholderiales bacterium
CAGCGGGGCTACTTCACTTCCTCGGGCCAATAAAGGCGCAAGGGGTTGTACACGAGAAGGCTGCGCTGCAGATAGCGCGTGGTCGCGCTGTGCGGGATTAAGTCCACAAGCAGGCAGTCGTCGGGCATGTCGACATTGAGGTTGGGGTGGGACCAGTCGGTGCCCCACAGCACGCGGTCGGGGAAGGTCTCGACGATGCGGCGCGCGAAGGGCACGACATCGCGGTACGCCGCCTGTTCGCCGCCGAGGGCGCGCGGGCCGCTCACGCTCAGCCGCTCGGGGCAGCTGACCTTGCTCCACACGTTCGGGTACTCGCGCATGAACTTCACGAACAGCTCGAACTCGGGCCCGTCGACCGGCTGGGTCACGTCGGGCCGGCCCATGTGGTCGACGACGACGGTGGTGGGCAGGCGGGTGAAGAAGTCCCACAGCTCGGGCAGGTCGACGGCCTCGAAGTAGATGACCACGTGCCAGCCGAGCGTGGCGATGCGCCCGGCGATCTCCATCAGCTCGTCCTTGGGCGTGAAATCCACCAGGCGCCTGACGAAGTTGAAGCGCACGCCGCGCACGCCGGCCGCGTGCAGGCGCTGCAGCTCGTCGTCGGTGACGCTGCGCCTGACGGTGGCCACGCCACGCGCCTTGCCCTGGCTGGCGATGCACGCATCGACCATCGCCCGGTTGTCGGCCCCATGGCAGGTGGCCTGCACGATCACGTTGCGCGCGAAGCCCAGGTGGTCGCGCAAGGCGAACAGCTGCGCCTTGCTGGCGTCGCAGGGCGTGTACTTGCGCTCGGGGGCGAACGGGAACTCGTCGCCGGGGCCGAACACATGGCAGTGCGCGTCCACCGCGCCCGCAGGCAGCTGAAACGTCGGCTTGGCGGGCCCTGCGTACCAGTCCAGCCAGCCGGGGGTCTTCTCGAAAGGCATCTCAGTCCTTCTTCAGCGATTGCAGGATGCGGTCAGCTTCCACGCGCCAGTCGGCGCTGCGCGCGAAGGCGGGCGTGCCGCGCTCGCCGAAGAGCCCTTCGTCGGCCAGGTCGGCCACCCAGGCCTGTCGCTCGGCGGTGCCGCTGGCGCTGTGCGGCTCGAGGCCGGCTTCGCGCACGGTCTGGGCCACTTCGCGCACCTCTTCGCTGCGGCGGCGGCCATGCTCGATGACGCGCTGGAAGAAGTACGCGCCCTGCTTCTCCCAGTCGATGCCGGGGAAGGTTTCCGCCAGCGACGCCAGCACGGCGTCTTCCACGCCGTAGTGGCGCGCGGCGGTGAAGCTCTCGATGACCATCGCCTCCAGGCCCTTGATCATCACGCTGCGGCACATCTTGGTGGCCGAGGCGACGCCGAGCTGCGGGCTGCTCACCTTGGCCGCGAAGCCGAGGCCATTGACGATGGGTTCCAGCGCCGCGGCGTCGGGCCCGCCCAGCAGCAGCGGCACCTGGATGCGGTACGGCGGCACGCTGGTCATCACCGCGCCTTCCACGTAGCGGCCGCCCGCGGCGTTCACGCGCTCGGCCGCACGGCACTTGGCGCCGGGGCTGGCGGAGTTGAAGTCGAGGAAGAAGGCCTCCGCGGCGAGGGCCGGCGCGCAGGCCTCGGCCACGGGCACCGCCTGGCTGGCGGTGACCGCGCTGACCACCAGTTCGGCGCCGTGCACCGCCTCGGCGTGCGACGCCGCCAGGCGCACGCCCAGGCCGGCCGCGTGGGCACGCAGGGCGTGGCCGCGTTCGTCGGCCAGCTTCAGGTCATGGGCCGTGAGCGTGTGGCCGGCGGGCGCCAGGTCCTCGGCCAGGATGCGGCCGACCTCGCCATAGCCGATGAGCGCGATGTGCATGGCTGGGCGTCAGTCGATGTAGCGCAGGCCGGCCTGGGCCAGCGGCTCGCGCATCTTGTACATGTCCAGGCCGAGCACGCCGGACGCCAGCTTGGCGCGCTTGTCGGCCTCGTTGGCCTCGCGGGCGGTGGCCGCGGCCAGGGTCTTCTCGGCCATCGCACGCGGCACGCAGACCACGCCGTCGTCGTCGGCCACGATGACGTCGCCGGGCGTGACGAGCTGGCCCGCGCACACCACCGGGATGTTCACCGAGCCGAGCGTGGCCTTGATGGTGCCCTTGCTGCTGATGCACTTGCTCCACACCGGGAAGCCCATCTCCTGCAGCGTCTTCACGTCGCGCACGCCCGCGTCGATGACCAGCGCGCGCGCGCCGCGGGCCATGAACGACGTGGCCAGCAGGTCGCCGAAGTAGCCGTCGGTGCAGGGTGCGGTGATGGCCGCCACCACGATGTCGCCCGGGCGCACCTGCTCGGCCACCACGTGCATCATCCAGTTGTCGCCCGGGTGCAGCAGCACGGTCACCGCGGTGCCCGCCACCTGCGCGCCCGGGTAGATGGGCCGCATGTGCGGCTGCAGCAGGCCCACGCGGCCCATGGCCTCGTGCACCGTGGCGCTGCCGAACTTCGCCAGGGCATCGGCCGTGGCGCTGTCGGTGCGGGTGATGTTCCGGTAGACAACACCGAGCTCGTACATGTCACAAGCCTTTCGCGCGCAGGGCGGCATCGAGCCGCGGGAAGACACGGCGGGCGTTGCCCTCGTAGACCAGGTGCTTCTGCTCAGGCGTGAGCGTGCTGGCCTCGATGTAGCGCCGGGTGTCGTCGTAGTGGAAGCCGGTCTCGGGGTCGATGCCGCGCACGGCGCCAATCATCTCGCTGGCGAACAGCACGTTCTCCACCGGCATCACGCGCGTCAGCAGGTCAATGCCGGGCTGGTGGTACACGCAGGTGTCGAAGAACACGTTCTTCAGCAGGTGGTCCTTCAGCAGCGGCTTCTTCATCTCCTGCGCCAGCCCGCGGTAGCGGCCCCAGTGGTAGGGCGCCGCGCCGCCGCCATGCGGGATGACGAAGCGCAGGGTGGGGAAGTCGGTGAACAGGTCGCCCTGGATCAGCTGCATCACCGCCGTGGTGTCGGCGTTGATGTAGTGGGCCCCGGTGGTGTGGAAGCACGCGTTGCACGAGGTGCTCACGTGGACCATGGCCGGGATGTCGTACTCGACCATCTTCTCGTAGATGGGGTACCAGTGGCGGTCGGTCAGCGGCGGGCTGTTCCAGTGGCCACCCGAGGGGTCGGGGTTCAGGTTGATGCCGACGGCGCCGTACTGCTCCACGCACTTGACCAGCTCGGGAATGCAGGTGGCCGGGTCCACGCCGGGCGACTGCGGCAGCATGGCCGCCGGAATGAAATGCTCGGGGAACAGCTGCGCCACGCGGAAGCACAGCTCGTTGCAGATCGCGGCCCAGGTGGCCGACGTCTGGAAGTCGCCGATGTGGTGGGCCATGAAGCTGGCGCGCGGCGAGAAGACGGTGAGGTCCGAGCCGCGCTGGCGCATCAGCTTGAGCTGGTTGGTCTCGATGGACTCGCGGATGTCGTCGTCGCTGATGACCAGCTCGCTGGCGCGGGGCGCCTGCGCCGGGTCGGCGAGGCCGGCGATCTGCCGGTCGCGCCAGGCGCCCAGCGCGGCGGGCGCGGTGGTGTAGTGGCCGTGGACGTCGATGATCATGCGGGGTGTCCTTTCCAGACGGAAGCCGGCACCAGCACCTCGCCGCGCATCAGGGCGCGGGCGGTGCGCAGCAGCGCGGCCTGGGTCACTCGGGTGGGGTCGTTCGGGTCGGTGGCCAGCGCCACGCTGAATTCGCCGGTGGGGTGTTCCACCGACACGCGGCGCGTGCCGTCGGCCTCGGGCGGGGGCAGCACGGCCACGCCGTCGCACACCGAGCCCGGCAGCACGCAGGCGGTGCCCACGGTGACGGCGGCCAGCACGCCGATGGCGTCGTGGCACACGTGCGGGATGAAGCTGCGTGTGGCGAGCGCGCCGCCCGCGCGAGGCGGCGCGATCAGCGTCATCTTCGGGTAGTTCTTGTCGCGCACGTCGCCCAGGCCCATGCGCGGCGAGATGGCCAGGCGCAGCGCTTCCAGGCGCGCCTTGAGCTCGGTGTCGGCGTTCAGCTCGGCGACAGTCTCGGCACCCGTGCGGCCCAGGTCCTGGGCGCGCAGGATCACCAGCGGCATGCCGTTGTCGATGCAGGTCACGCCCAGCGTGAAGGGCGCGAACCCTTCGCCTTCCACCGTGACGGTGTCGCGCACCGCACCGGTGGGCAGCAGGCCGGGGCACACCGAGCCGGCGGTGTCGAGAAAGTTGATGGTCACCGGGGCAGCGGTGCCGGGCACGCCGTCGATGCGTGCGTCGCCCTCGTAGGTGATCTCGCCGCCGGGCGTGCAGACGGTGATGTCGCAGGCCATGTCGGTGTTGAGCGTCAGCACCCGGAAGATGCTGGTGTCGCCCCGGGCGGCCACCAGGCCGGTTTCCAGCGCGAAGGGCACCACGGCCGCGAGCATGTTGCCGCAGTTGGGCGTGGTGTCGACCGTGTCCTTCTCGGGCTGCAGCTGCGCGAAGAGGAACTCCAGGTCCACGCCCGGGCGCTGGCTGGGCGCGACGATGCCCACCTTGCTGGTCAGCGGATGGGCGCCGCCCACGCCGTCGATCTGGCGGCGGTCGGGCGAGCCCAGCGCGGCCAGCAGCACGCGGTCACGCGTGGCGGTGTCGGCCGGCAGGTCCGCGGCCCGGAAGAACGGGCCCTTGGACGTGCCCCCGCGCATCAGCAGGCAGGGCAGGGCGGTTTGCGACGGCATGGTGCGGCGGCGGTTTCCAGAAAGCGGTGGCGCATTCTGGAAACGCCGGGCCATGCCGGCTATGGAGTGGGCGGACTAGCAGCTATATCGCTTCGGCATGACCGACGCGACCTCGGGGGCCCGTCAGTGCCGGTGGCCGTGCCCGTCGTCGTGGCCGTGGTGGCCGTGGCCGTGCCCATGCCCGTGGTCATGCCCATGGTCGTGGCCACAGCGGGGCCCGTGCACATGCGGCTCATGGGCGTGGTGGTGGTGCCCGCAGCCCGGGCCGTGCACATGGGGCGCCGGGGCGGCCACCACGCGTGGCAGGCCGGCGTCGCCCTCGCGCTGCACGCGCAGCAGGCTGCCGTCCTCGGCCACCAGCACGTCGCCGGTGCGCAGCTCGGGCGCGCCGGCGAGGTCCACGCGCAGGTCTCGGCCCTGGTCGTCCACGGCGTCGAAGGCCCCGGCGGGCGCGCCGGTGGCCGGCAGGGCGAGCACGGGGGCGCGCTTGACGAGGGCCGCGGCCAGGCCGCGGCCCTGGGGCATGAGCTTGGAGACCGTCAACGGGGGGAGCGGGGCGGGGGACGAGGCGTTCATGGCCGCATGTTACGGCTGGCCCCATGCCCGCGGGCCCGGCCGGGTGGCGCGGATAATCCGTGCCGATGCGAACGCCACTCTCTCAGCGCACCGCGCGGGCCGCCGTGGCACTGGCCGCGGCGCTGCTGGCCGCCGGCTGCAGCCACACGTCGCCGGCCAAGCTCAAGGTCTACCAGAACGAGGGCTTCGAGGCCGACGAGACCTTCTCGCGGCTGTTCGATGCTCCCGTGAGCCGCACCTGCGAGGCCGCGCGCCGCGCGCTGCTCAGCCAGGGCTACGTGCTCTCGGTGGTCAAGCCCGACCAGCTCAATGGCAGCAAGCGCTTCCAGCCCGAGGGCGACGTGCATGTGCAGATCGAGTTCCACGTGGTGTGCGCGCCCGACGGCCCCGGCGGCCAGCTGGCCACCGCGTACGTGAACGCCCTGCAGGACCGCTACACGCTCAAGAAGAACCCCAACTCGGCCAGCCTCGGCCTGTCGGCGATCGGCTCGGTGTCCATTCCGCTGGCGGCGAGCGACGACTCGCTCGTCAAGGTGGCCAGCGAGACGATTCCCGCCGGCCCCTTCTATGACCGCTTCTTCGCGCTGATGCACCGCTACCTGCGCGACCAGAGCGAGGTGGTCGACGAGCCGGCCCCCGCGCCCGCCCCCGCGCCTGCGCCCGCCGGTGAGTCCAGGGCGCCGTTGCGCGCCGCGGACGGGCCGCACGCCCCGC